>CAMWQI010000202.1 GCA_947176345.1 uncultured Ruminococcus sp. | reverse complement strand
CTTCAATATCAATCTGTGTGGCTGTCTCCGATGAGCAGGCAAGTGACGTATCACCGCCTAAATACTGGTTATTTACTGTTTCAAGTGCTACCATATCAAATTTGTCACTCATGCCGTAACAAGTCACCATAGAACGTGCTATTTTTGTAGCCTTTTCGATGTCATTTGATGCACCGGTGGTACACGTATTGAAAATAAGTTCTTCTGCTGAACGACCACCGGTTAGGGTGGCTATACGTGCAAGAGCCTCTTCCTTTGACATAAGGAATTTTTCACCCTCATCAACCTGCATTGTATAGCCTAAAGCACCGGAAGTACGCGGAATAATCGTTATTTTATGTACCGGTGCGGAGTCTTTCTGCATGGCTGCTACAAGTGCATGACCTATTTCATGATATGCAATTATTTCCTTTTCTTTCTGCGAAATTACGGCATTTTTACGTTCATATCCGGCTATAACGACTTCAACGCTTTCTTCCAAATCTTCTTGTGAAACATTTTTCCGACCACTTCTTACGGCACGTAAAGCCCCTTCGTTTATTATGTTTGCAAGTTCCGCACCGGATGCACCGGCTGTGGCACGTGCAATGGCATTGTAGTCTATGTTTTCTTCTGTTTTTACTTTTTTTGCGTGTACTTTGAGAATTGCCTCACGTCCCTGTAAATCAGGCAATTCAGCCGGAATGCGTCTGTCAAAACGTCCGGGGCGGAGAAGTGCAGGGTCAAGTGATTCCGGTCTGTTGGTAGCTGCCAGAATAACAACACCTTTTTTGCCGTCAAAACCGTCCATTTCGGTAAGTAACTGGTTAAGAGTCTGTTCACGCTCATCATTTCCGTTAATATTTCCATCACGTTTTTTGCCGATAGTATCAATTTCGTCAATAAAAACGATACACGGGGCTTTTTCGTTAGCCTGTTTGAACAGGTCACGGACTTTTGCCGCACCCATGCCGACGAACATTTCAACAAATTCTGAACCGGATATTGAAAAGAATGGCACATCAGCCTCACCGGCTACCGCCTGTGCAAGTAAGGTCTTTCCCGTGCCGGGAGGCCCTACAAGTAATGCACCTTTCGGCAGATTTGCACCGATTTCAGCGTATTTGTGTGGATTGTGCAGAAAATCGACGATTTCAACAAGAGCTTCCTTTGCTTCGTCCTGACCGGCTACATCTGAAAAAGTCTTGCCGGTTTGTGCCTTTACGTATATTTTGGCATTGCTTTTACCGAAAGACATGGAATTTCCGCCCATTCGCTTATTCATGCTTTTCATAAGTACATTCCAAAGAACAAGCAGGAATACAAGCGGTAAAATCCACGAAACGAAAAATTCAGCAAGAGGGTTGATTTCTTCAATACTTCCAGTGAAATCTATTTCATCTTTGCCTTTGTCATAAAGACGTGAAACTAAATCAGGGTCATCAATTTTTATAGTGGAATAGACCTGTTTTCCACCGTTTTCGGTTTCAGTTTCAAATTTTATAATGGTATCTTCAATCTGAACTTTTTTCACTTCTCCATCATCAATTTTTTTCAGGAAAAAGCTGTAATTTGTTTCCTTGACTTGTGCTTCCTTGATTGACGGCACTATAAACATATTGAACACCAGCAGAAGTGCTATGCATATACCGCCGAAAATAGCGAGCTGTTTCCAGCCGTTTTTGTTTTCTTTCAAAAAAATCATCTCCTTACGAAAGAAATTATACCACATATCCGAACAAAAAACAACCCTTAAAAAGTGACAGAAAGTGAAAACTTAATGAAAAATATCAGTTATTTTTTTCTGTTTTAAAAAGTTAAATTTTAAAACTTTAAATTTTCACACGCCAAATCCAAAAAAATTTTTTTCGGACTGAATAAATTCAGAAAAATTTTCCGATTATATAGGCGAGGTGAAAAATATGAAAAAAAATAAATTAAATATCATTCTTGCCGGCGGACTTTTTTTAGCGGTAATTCTTTCAAATATCGGTTCATTCGTGCGTGACGGCATGGCACTTGACGAACTCCGGAACAGTGTTTTGAGACTACATATTCTTGCTGAATCAGACAGCGAATATGACCAAAGTCTTAAACTAAAAGTTCGTGACGAAATACTTAAAAGTGGTATTCTTGACGGAGCAGAAAATCTCCATGAGGCTGAAAAAATTGCAGATGAAAAAATTCCGGAAATTATCGATATTTCAGAAAAAACTTTAAGAAAAAACGGCTGTGAACTGCCTGTTTCAGCGGAAATAACAGAAATGTATTTTGATGATAGAGTTTACGGGGATATGACCATGCCGGCAGGAGAATATAAGGCTTTACGCATAAAAATAGGCAGTGCAGAGGGACATAACTGGTGGTGCGTGATGTATCCGCCGTTATGTATTCCGTCCGCCTGTGAAGTTGAAGCCGATACGGAAACAGCACCAGTGTTTTTCAGTGGAAAGGAACTTGACATAATGGAAAAACCTAAGAAATACAAGATAAAATTTGCTTTATGGGATAAAATAAAGAAAATATTCGGGTAAATTTTGTGCGTAATGCCGAATTTTGTGTTTTTTATTGACAAATGTATTTTTTTATATTATAATAACATGGTAAACAAAGCAGAATATCCGTATTCTCACCGTCAGGATTTTCCCGAAACGGTTAATAATTACAGCCTGTGTATTTTTATACGTATGTTGTTTTTGTGGTGAGTGCGGAATGTCTGTACTCATTTTTTGTTTCATATTATAGTTGGAGGTGCTTGACTATTAGTAAGCAGGAACTGCAAATCAATGAAGAAATCAGAGACAAGGAAGTTCTCGTGATTGACGCTGACGGAAAAAAACTCGGCGTAATGTCCTCAAAAGAGGCTATGGAAACCGCATTTGAGCAGGAATTAGACCTTGTAAAAATTGCTCCGCAGGCTACACCGCCTGTATGTCGTATCATGGATTACGGAAAATACTGTTTTGAACAGACAAAGCGTGAAAAGGAAGCCAGAAAAAATCAGAAAGTCGTTTCGATAAAGGAAATAAGAATGTTCTCTACAATTGATACACACGACTTTGAAACAAAGGTAAATCAGGCTGTCAAGTTCTTACAGGGCGGAGATAAACTCAAGGTTTCAGTACGTTTCCGCAAAAGAGCTATTGCACACCCACAGCTCGGCGAAGAACTGCTTGAACGTTTCAAAGAGGCAGTTTCAGCAGTCGGCATCGTTGATAAGCCAGCTAAAATGGAGGGGCGTAGTCTGGTTATGTTAGTCTCCCCTAAATCATCAAAGTAAGAACCGACCTGTTCTGAATTAAGGAGGATATAAAAATGGCAAAGGTTAAGGTTAAAACTCATTCAGGCGCAAAAAAGCGTTTTAAGGTTACAGGAAGCGGAAAGGTAAAGTATCAGCACACTAACAAGAGGCACAGACTTACCCAGAAAGACACTAAGCGTAAGAGAATTGCTCGTAATGCAGGAGTTGCAGACTCAACTAACGCTCCTACAATCAAAAAGCTTGTTCCTTATCTTTAATCAGGAATGAGTCCAACGTTTAATTAATTATTTTACTGGAGGTATAAGACTATGGCACGTGTTAAAGGTGCAATGATGACCCGCAAGAGAAGAAATAAAACTTTAAAACTTGCAAAGGGCTATTTCGGCGCAAAAAGCAAGCATTTCAAGATGGCTAAACAGGCTGTTATGAAGTCCGGCAATTATGCATATATCGGCAGAAAACAGAAAAAGAGACAGTTCAGACAGCTTTGGATTACAAGAATTTCTGCTGCTGCTAAGCTCAACGGCATGAACTATTCTACTTTTATGAACGGTTGCAAAAAGGCTGGCATTTCACTTAACAGAAAAATGCTCTCCGAAATTGCTATCAACGACGCAGCAGGTTTCACTGCTATTGTTGAAAAGGCAAAGGCTGCCCTTTAAGAATTATGAAACACGCTTCTTTAATCAGAGGCGTGTTTTTGAATAATGTGACACAAGGTAATGATAAAAATTTAAATAAGGAGATTTTTATGGGTGTTTATAAACATTTTGGTTGTATTATAAAAAAACCAGATGATGCAAAATTGAGTCGTTCTAACTATGCTCATATAACAATAGCTACAAGAAGAAATAGTTTTCGTAATGTAGGAATATATTCAATAGGAAAAAAAGGAATTTATCCCTCCTTTGAAGATGCTTTATCAGCCTTTTTTAAAATTGAAGGTAATGATTTAATTGAACTTTATAAAGAAAAATTAACCAAATATAAAAAGATTTTACATGATATCAATATATATCCTGATG
>CAMWQI010000201.1 GCA_947176345.1 uncultured Ruminococcus sp. | reverse complement strand
GAAGACCGCACTTATTCCCGTTTACTATAGCATTTATTATAAGTATCAGCAGGGATTTGACAGCATAAAAACTGTTTTTACAGTTCATAATATCGAATATCAAGGTCGATATGGGCGTGAGGTTTTTAACGATATTATGGGGATACCGCAATATAACGTTAATCTGCTTGAATACGACGGCTATATAAATATGATGAAAGGTGCTTTTGAAACAGCCAATTATATCACGACTGTGAGTCCGAGTTATGCATGGGAAATCCTTGACCCGTGGTACGCACATTCACTTGACAGAATACTTGCCACAAAGCAGTATAAGCTGAAAGGTATTCTTAACGGCATAGACTATGATTTGTATAATCCGCAGAATGACAGGTTAATTGAAAGCAGTTTTTCGGCTGATGATATTTCCGGAAAAGCTGACTGCAAAAAAGGACTTCTTTCTGAACTCGAACTTGCTGACGGTGATGAGGCAGTTATTGGCATAGTGACAAGATTTGTCAGTCATAAGGGCATTGACCTTATAAGGTGTGTCTTTGAGGAAATTGTTGAAATGGGCATGAAATTTGTCATTCTTGGCAGTGGCGAAAAAATTTATGAAGATTTTTTCCGTGAGATGTCTGTCCGTTATCCCGACAGGGTTTCGGTCACTCTTGGCTTTGTGCCTGAACTTGCCCATAAAATTTATGCCGGTGCTGATATGTTCCTTATGCCATCACAGAGTGAGCCGTGTGGTCTTGCACAGATGATTTCAATGAGGTACGGAACTGTTCCTATTGTCCGCGAAACAGGTGGTCTGAGGGACTCTGTTCACGATAACGGCGGTGTAAATGGCAATGGTTTTACTTTTAAGACATATAATGCTAATGACATGATGAATGCCATAAAACGTGCAAAAAATGACTATGATAATAAATCAGTATGGAATGAACTGGTAAGCCGCGCTATGAGATTTGATTATAGCTGGTCTGCTTCTGCTGATGTTTATGTTAATTTATACAACGATATTACTTAAAAATACCGCCGGTTTAATACCGGCGGTGTTTTTTTACTTAAAATTTTTCTGAATTTCTGAAATTTTTCTGTAAATGTCTTTCCAGTCTGAAACTCTTATAATATTCCTGTGACTTATATTTTTATTGTATTTCGTATCAAACAGGAGTACTTTAACTCCTTTTTTTGCAAGATACAGGGCAATATCAGGTCTGTCATCAATCATTACATCTGCCGAAAAATGTCTTATTCCTTTGAGTTTGTCTGCTCCACCGAGACTGTCTGAACAGTAAAAGATACCATTAAAATCAAAATTATTTTCTTTCAACCATTTTCTGTAAATGTATCGGCTGTATATACCAAGCAGATTATTTCTTGTTGTAAATTTTCTTGCAGTAATCTGATAAACTTTATGCCCGTCTTTTTTTAGCTTATTTATAGCCGTCCTGGCATATTTTCGTGGTTTCCATTTTTTACAGTAAGTAAAGAAATATTTCAGTCCGAACAGAAATTCCTGATATTTAGTGCAGTTGAAAATATCACGGGTGTCAAGTGCATCTGGATTTTCGGGTTTACGTTTGAACCATTTTTCACCGTAATAAAAAATATATGCCGACATATCTGTAAGAACTCCGTCACAATCGATGCCGATAATCATTTTTTCATCACCTCAAAACGTTTTTTCATTGTATGAATTTGTTTCCGGATTTCCTGTGTTATTTGATTTTCGGTTTTGTTTTCCGGAGTAATCGGTTTTCCAAAACGTATAAATACGGGATATTTTTTAATGTTTTTTAAGTTAAAAAGTTTTGGGTATTCATTGAAACGCGGAAAAATTTCATATGCTCCATCAATGCATACCGGAATTATTTTCACACCTGATTCAATGGAAAGTTTGGACGCACCGTTCTTGAAAACACCAAGTTTTCCGTCACTTGTGCGTGTACCCTCAGGGTGAATAAGCAGACTATGTTTTCCGGTTTGCAGGCATTCAAGAGCCCGTTTCATAGCCGGTGCGGAATTTCCGTTTCTGTGAATCGGAATACCACCCATTGATTTTACGCCGAAACTATAAATTTTTTCCTTAAAAAGATAATCGGCAGCCACACTGCAAATATTTTTTTGCATTTCGTCGTCAAGACAGCCGATAATCCACATTCCGTCGAAATGGCACTCATGATTAGGACAGAAAATATATTTTTCGTTTGGTCTGATATTTTGTTTTCCATATACTTTAAAATCGTAGATTTTCCGCGAAAGTTTGGTAAAAATATGAAATTTTTTCATATCGTCGTCGTTTTTTTCCAGCGGATAGCGGTCAATATTATCTTCCTGAATATTCCGGCATTTTCCGCCCTGAATAATTTCTGCAATGTCGCTGATGGTCATTTCGTCGGAGAGACATTCCTCAATGGAAATTTTATATTTTTCGTCCAGTTCAGTACACATTTCAAAGACGTTCAGCGAGTCCATGCCGATGTCTTCTTTAAGGCGTAAATCAGGTGAAATATTGAAATTATCATCAAGTGACTGCAATCGCTTTATGCATTCAATAACATTTTGAATTACATTTGTTTCAGTAATAGTTTTCTGTTCAGATTTTTTGGTATTAAGGTTAAGACAATTATCGGGATTTAGGCTGAAACGCTTTATTTTTCCGACAGTAGTACGCTTGATTTCAGACACAAAATGTACTTGTGAAATATGATACATTTCAGGGGCATTCCGCGAAATTTTCATAATTTCATCTGAAATATTCAAACATTCTCTGTCACTGAATTTTTCGCATGAAATAAACATATGAATTTCGTCATAGCCGTTTCCGTTCACCTGTATTCCACGGCTTGCAATATCGCATTCAGGCAGTCTGCTTATGTAATAATCGTCCACATCAGTGGGAGAGACTTTTTTTCCGTTCTGTAGGATAATACTTTCTTTAATTCGTCCAGTGACATAAAGATAGCCTTTTTCGTCGATATATCCGTAATCACCCGTTCTGAACCAGCCGTCCTCAAAGACGGAGGCGGTAAGTTCTGGCTGTCTGAAATATCCTTTCATGATTAGTTCAGATTTCACAATAATTTCACCCGTGCCGTTTTCGTCGGGATTGCGTATTGATACTTTTATTTCAGGGTGATGATTGACATTTCCTACAGACTCCGGCGACCACCTGTCAAGAACTCCGGTTGCTGTAAGCGTAACATTCGTTTCAGTAGAGGCATAGAAATTTTCAAATTCAATGCCTAAACTCATATAAAATTCAGCTGTTTCCGGACGGCATGGTGATGCACCGGTGGCAAAGCCGAAAACATTTTTTCCCATAGCTTCCTTGCGGATAAACATAAAAAGTTTTCTGCCGAAATTTATTCCGAAATATTTTCTTGAAAGTCCTGAAAGTTTCAGCATAGTATTAACAGCCGTTTCAGCAATTTTTCCTTTCTGATGTATTGCATTGCGGATTTTCTGTTCCATTACCTCATAGACTTTCGGTATCATGATGTAAAATGATGGCTGAAATGTAAGAAATGCTTTTTGTAGTTTTGTAGCGTCCGCATCTTCTATGAAATCGATTTCACAGCCGGAAAGAAAACACGTTGTCACGCTCGTGAACCCTGCTATGTGATTGAATGGCAACATCAATAAATAGTTCATGTAGCCTTTTATTCCGGAAAGACGTAAAGTAACCTCCCTTGACTTCAAAGTTGAGATATATGGCACTTTAATGCCTTTCATTTGTCCTGTAGTGCCGGACGAAAAAATAATTGCTATTACATCGGGTTCAGGGTCGGGATTTTGTTTTACGATATCGGGGAAATTTTTAAAAGGAACTATTTCAAGTTCATCTCCAAGACGATAACAGGGTACAGTGATATTTTTTCCGAAAGTTTCATAGAAAAAATCCGTTGTAAAAAGTGCTTTTACGTCTGAAAATTCTATAAGTTTTTCGATTTCTTCCACCGGTAAAGACGCATCAACTGGTACAATTGTTACATTGCAGTAGGTGAGGGCTATGCCTGTGAATACTACAGACGGTGACAGCGGTGCAAGTACAGCCACTCTGTCGCCGGCTGTGAGTCTCATAAGAGGCATTTTTTTCTTTACATCATTAAAAAATTCACCAATCTGTGAAAATGTTATAGTATCAATATTTCCGTTGTTACGCATATATTTTACAGCAGTTTTTTTGCTGTAATGCCTTATAATGTTGTCAATTCTGTGCTTGTATTTTGAATATCCGTTTTCCATAATAAACTCCGTTCTGATTATTCTGTTAATAATAGTAT
>CAMWQI010000200.1 GCA_947176345.1 uncultured Ruminococcus sp. | reverse complement strand
GCTATAAGGTCTATGGCGACGACGGCTGTCAGATTACGCTAAGAGGTGCAGAAATTATCCTTGACAAAATCAATTCACTTGATATTTTCAATGACGTGAAAAGCTCATCTTTCGACGAAGAAGTGGCAAAAGGTAATATTTGCTTTATCGGTCAGGAAGTCATTGATGCTTTTTATGAAAAAGTTCTTGCAGAAGGCATAAATACGGAACTTTGTGCGTCAAGTGGTCTGAAAGTTGTCTACACTCCACTGAATGGCACTGGAAACAAGCCCGTCCGTGAAATTTTAAAGAGGATAGGAATTTCAAATGTTACTGTTGTTAAGGAACAGGAAAATCCTGACGGAAATTTCCCGACTTGTCCCTATCCTAACCCTGAAATCCGTGAGGCACTTGAAGTCGGTCTCCGCTATTGCAATGAAGTACAACCGGATTTGCTTCTTGCTACCGACCCCGACTGTGACCGTGTGGGTATTGCCGTACCTGACGGAAATGGTGGTTTTGCTTTATTTTCTGGTAATGAAGTGGGTGCTATGCTCCTTGAATACATATGCCAGCAGAGAATTAAAAATGGAACTATGCCAGAAAATCCTGTAGCGGTAAAAACTATTGTTACAACAGATATTGTCAATCTTATAGGTGCAGAATACAGCGTTGAGGTAATCGATGTTCTCACTGGATTTAAGTTTATCGGCGAACAGATTAAAATGCTTGAAGACAAGGGCGAGGAAAACCGCTATATTTTCGGATTTGAGGAAAGTTATGGCTATCTTTCCGGCACTTATGTTCGTGACAAGGACGCTGTAAACGCCTCTATGCTTATATGCGAAATGGCATCTTATTATCGTACACAAGGCATTACTCTTCTTCAGGCACGTGAAAATATGTACAAAAAATACGGCGTTTTCTATCAGACACTTCATAGCTTTACTTTCGAGGGCGAAAGCGGTATGAATAAAATGAATGAAATCATGAACACCCTCCGGAATAATCCTCCGGCTGATATTGCTGGTCTGAAAGTTGTGAGATTTGACGACTATAAAACAAGCATTTCAAGGAATAATCTCACCAGTGCGGAAACTGAAATCACCCTCCCTAAATCAAATGTACTGGCATTTTTCCTTGAGGGCGGTTCTAAGGTAATTGTGAGACCGTCCGGCACTGAACCTAAGATAAAGACATATTTTACGTCAAAAATGCCTACTCACGAGGAGGCAGAAAAGCTTGAAGCTGAACTTGCCGGAAACTTTACAAAGATTTTTGAATGATTTTTTTAAAGGCGGAGACTTACTCCGCCTTTATTAAAAAGGAGAATTTAAAATGAATGACGAACTTAGAAAACGTATATATAATAGTCTGAAAGAAAATAATCTGCTTAAAACATGGACTGAAACTATAAGGGAAACAGAAGAAGTTGAAGAAACGGAAGAAGCGGTTGTTGGTATTGCATCTGATGGAACAAGATATGATAAAAAATCTCTTTTTCAATATCTTACTCAGCACAATTATCCTGTAACTCAGGAAAACGTTGACCTTTCTGCAAAAATGTTTCCAATAGGTGAAGATAATATCCGCCGAATAACTCATACTATAACTACAAGTCGCACTATTGAACATGATGAACTTGAAAATATTTCCGACGAAGATATTGATATATTCTTATATTCCAAAATTCTTGAACAGCTTACACAACTAAAAGATACCGTAACAACTCAAAATTTAATGGACTATGCGGTTGAAGTAATAAGTGATAATAAGACTGGTTCTACAGATATAGCAAAACTTATTGATGTTCTTAATAAACGCAGTCAAAACGGCTGGAAACTTGTAAATACTTTTACAAATGAAATCGGCGTAAACTCTCACGTTGAACATCATACTTTCAATAATGATGTGCGAGTAAATTCAACTATTGACCAAATAGTACTGATTTTTGAACGCCCTATGTCCATGACAGACGAAAAAGCACAGAAAATTATAAATCAGATTCAAAATAACAGTTAAAATAAAAAAATATATCTATACCCCTTGACAAATAAAAAAAGCTGTGTTATAATTAATTTAGTAATGCGACACTACTGTCTTATGTAATTGATGGGCTGTCGGTTTTAGATTATCTGAAAGAGGTGACTTGAAGTGAAAGAGGGAATCCATCCTAATTTTGTTAAGACTACTATTACTTGTCATTGCGGTAATGTAATCGAAACTATGTCCACAAAGGAAAACATTAAGGTTGAAATTTGTTCAAAGTGCCATCCGTTCTATACCGGCAAGCAGAAGCTCGTTGATACAGGCGGACGTGTTGACAGATTTAAGAAGCGTTTCAATATGGCTAAGTGATAACAAAGTCAGTCTTTATCCGTGTTTTCAACAATGAAAGCACGGATTTAACAAGCAATATGGACAATGAATTTATAGCCGGTCTCTCCTGACCGGCATTTTGCGTATAAAAAAGGACAATTCCTTATGAATTATTTTACAATTTCTCAACCGACAAAAGCGGATTTTACTGAAAAACGCTCCGAATTTATCTGTTATCTCTCTCCCGTGAAAACCAACGATGAGGCAGTGGATTTTATAAATTCCGTTCGTGCTGAACACCGCAAGGCAAAGCACAATGTATACGCATATATTCTCCGGAACGACAATATTTCCCGATATTCCGACGACGGTGAACCACAAGGTACTGCCGGAATGCCGGTATTTGATGTTCTCCGGAAACGAAATCTCACGGACGTATGTGCGGTCGTGACCCGCTATTTCGGTGGTATTCTGCTGGGCGGAGGTGGTCTTGTCCGTGCCTATTCCCATGCGGTATCACTCGCCTGTGACACGGCGGAAATCATGAATATGTGCCTTTGTCACCGCCTAAAAATTACAACCGACTATACCATGTACGGAAAAATCTCCTATATTCTGCCGGATTTTGACACAATAACAGTCAATTCAGATTTCGGAAGCGATGTTATTATTGAAATCCTTGTCCTCACCGAAAAGCTGAACTCTCTTGTTAAAAAACTTACTGAAATAACAAACGGTTCTGTTATTATTGAAGACGGCGGAGAACTATATCAGGATTTTTCAGCGGTACAATACAACAAGGAGTGATGCTTTTTGACATTCCGTGAACAAACTGAAATATTTGAAAAAGATTTCCTTTGTGATTACGGCTGTAAGAGTACGGACATAAAAATAACAATGCGTACTCGTCCGGAGGAAAAATGTCCTTACCGGACGGATTTTCAGCGTGACCGTGACAGAATTATTCATAGCAAGGCTTTCAGGCGTTTAAAGCATAAAACACAGGTTTTTTTGTCTCCGGAGGGCGACCACTACCGCACCCGTCTCACGCATACACTGGAGGTCTCACAGATTGCAAGAACTATTTCCCGTTGTATGCGTCTGAATGAAGATTTGACTGAAGCCATCGCACTCGGTCACGATTTAGGTCATGCCCCTTTCGGTCACTGCGGTGAGGCGGTGCTGAATGAAATCTGTCCGCACGGCTTTAAACACTATCTCCAAAGTGTCCGCACGGCTGAAATTATTGAGGGTCTTAACCTGACTTTTGCCGTAAAAAACGGCATAGAATGTCACACTAACCGCGTCGCCGACACGCCGGAGGGCAATATTGTAAGGCTTGCCGATACAATAGCGTACATCAATCATGATATTGAAGACTCAATCCGTGCTGGTCTGCTCAATGAAAGCGACCTGCCGACTGAATGCACAGATATACTCGGACACAGCAAGTCTGAAAGAATATCAACTCTTGTATCGTCAGTTATTGAAAACGGATATATCCTCATTGATTTTAAGCCGGAAGTCCGCAAGGCACACGATAAATTAAAAGATTTTATGTTTGAAAATGTATATCTCAATCCGATTACGAAACAGGAAAACGGAAAAGCTGAATTTCTTATAAAAAAGCTGTATTATCATTTTCTTTTCAAGCCCCGTATGCTCCCCGACGAATACCGCCTTATCACGAAAAATGAGGGCATTGAACGTGCCGTCTGCGACTATATAGCCGGAATGACAGACAAATATGCTATTGACCTGTATTCAGAAATTTTTATCCCGAAATCGTGGAAATAACGGAGGGTTTATCTATGCCCCAGAATGATGAATTTCTTGACGCACTCAGACGTGCCAATCCAATAGAAACTGTAGTTAGAAATTATGTCAATCTTCAAAAACGAGGAAAGAATTATTTGTGTTCATGCCCGTTTCATTCGGAAAAAACGCCATCATGTACAATTTTCCCCGAAACACAGACTTTTTACTGTTTCGGGTGCGGTGCTGG
>CAMWQI010000199.1 GCA_947176345.1 uncultured Ruminococcus sp. | reverse complement strand
TTTGAGAGCCGGACGGAAGTTGAAGTTGATAATTTCGGCAAAGGTGCTATGCAGTTGGAAAAAATTATGACAACCGCTAACGAAATTGTCCGGAGCAGTCAGGAAATAAGCGACGCTGAAAAGAGAATTTCACAGATTGACATTAAATGTGATATTCTTAATCAGTGGAAAAATCTTGATATTCCGATGAATTTCAAGGGTACGGCAACTACAGTGGCTTTTATCGGTTCTGTGCCGTCGGGCGTGGATATTGAGCAAATTTTACCTGAAAATACGTATACAGAAATAATTTTTCAGTCAAAAGAAATAACTAATATTTTCGTTCTCAGCGATAAGGAAAATGTCGGCGAAACGGAAGATATTCTCCGGAAAAACGGCTTTATTCCGCTGTCAGAGCCGGAAAACGATACACCGTCGGAAATAATGTCACTTTATCAGAATGAAAGAAAAGTTTTAATTCAAAGAATTACAGAAATTAAAAAGCATATAACCGGATTTTCTGAAAAACGGAAAAGTCTTGAATTTGCAGTTGATTATCTGCAAATGCGGAAAGACAAATACAATGCGTTAAGTCTGCTTAGATTTACAGAAAGCACTTTCGTGCTTAATGGCTATATTCCGGAAAAATATGCGGATAAACTGCAAAAGGAACTTGAAAAGAAATTCACAATATATGTGAATTTCACAGACCCGTTAGAAGATGATGATGTGCCGGTACTGCTTGAAAACGGCAGTTTTTCAGCACCTGTTGAGAGCATAACAAAAATGTATGCCATGCCCTCAAAATTAGATGTTGACCCGACACCTGTTATGTCATTTTTTTACTATCTGTTTTTCGGAATGATGTTATCGGACGCTGGATATGGTCTTTTAATGCTTATCGGCACAACGATAGTATTGAAAAAATTCCGGCTTGACAGCACCATGAAAAAAACTATGACGATGTTCAGAAATTGCGGTATATCCACGATAATATGGGGTGCATTATTCGGAAGCTGGTTCGGCGATATAGTACAGGTAGTCGGGCGTGAGTATTTCGGAAAAGAAATCGGCAGTATAGCCTTATGGTTTCAGCCACTTGATGACCCTATCAAACTTTTACTATATTCGTTTGCACTGGGAATACTTCATCTGTTTTTAGGCGTGGGAGTATCGTTCAAAATGGCATGGGACGATGGCAGAAAACTTGATGCATTTCTTGATACCGTACCGGTATATCTCACGATTTTAGGCGTTGCACCGCTTGCATCGGGAATACTGGTGAGCGTTCCGGCAATACTCAAAACTATAGGCACATATTTTATGATAGCTGGAGTGGTTTTAATAATTCTCACGTCCGGACGGTCTTCCAAATCAGTGTTCGGTAAATTTTTCGGAGGACTTTACGCTCTGTACAATACGGCAACGGGTTATTTGAGTGACATTCTTTCATATTCAAGACTTCTTGCTTTAGGTCTTGCCACCGGAAGCATAGCCGGAGTTATCAACCTCATAGGCACTATGCCCGAAAATATGATAATAAAGACCATTCTGCTTGTTGTGGTCTTCATAGTGGGACACACAGCAAATCTGGCTATAAATCTTTTAGGAGCTTATGTTCATACAGACAGATTACAGTTTGTTGAACTATTCTCAAAATTCTACACGGGTGGTGGACGTGAGTTTAAACCGTTTACCGCAGATACACAGTATATCACTTTCAAGGAGGAAAAATCAATATGAACAGTATGGGTTTAGCATTGGCAATTTTAGGTGCATCATTTGCAGCACTCTTCGCAGGAATAGGTTCGGCAAAAGGTGTTGGTTTGGTAGGTGAAGCAGCAGCGGGTGTTGTTTCCGTTGACCCGAATAAATTCAGTAAGGTGCTTATTTTACAGCTTCTCCCCGGTACACAGGGACTTTATGGACTTCTCACAGCAATTCTTATGTTAAGCCGTATAGGTGTTATAGGTGGAAACACCGCTGAACTTTCAGTTGCACAAGGACTTATGTTTTTAGGTGCATCACTTCCGATAGCAGTAGTCGGTTTGTTTTCGGGCATAGCACAAGGACGTTCCGCCGCTGCCGGTGTCGGAATTACTGCCAAAAAGCCTGAACATAACGGCAAAGCTATTATCATGGCGGCTATGGTTGAAACTTATGCTATTCTTGCACTTCTTGTGTCAATACTTCTTATTTACAATATTGCTATATAAGGGGGGACGAAAATGTCAGGAATTGACAAAATTCTGAATATTATTGACAGTCAGCAGAAACAGACCGAAAATAATATTATCCGTACCGCTGAGGAAAAAGCCCGTGCTATTGAGGCGGACGGCGATATGAAAGCCGAAAAAGCTTACAATGAATACATGAAAAAATCCCTTATGAAAGCTGAAACGGATTTCCGGAATGCCTGTAACTCCACCGATGCTGAAAACCGGAGGAAAATTCTTGAATGCAAGGTTGAAATTATCAATACAGCAATAGAAAATATTATAAATCGTCTTGAAAGTCTTCCGGACAGCGAATACTTTGATATGATTTTAAGACTTGCCGGACGTAAATTCCATAACGGAAACGGTAAAATATTTTTCGGAAAAAGAGACCTTGCAAGACTTCCAGTGGACTTTCCGGAAAAGATTTCAGGGATTTCAGACGGAAAAGTTGAAATATCTGAAATTCCGGCAGATATAGAAAACGGCTTTATACTGGAATATGGGCTTATTTCGGAAAACTGTAGTTTCAGGGCGATGATTGAGTCAGAAAAAGATGATGTCAGGGATATTATCGCCCGTGTACTGTTTGGCAGGTGATGGGCATGGGTACAGAATATGCAAGTGCGGTAGCCGTTGTCAAGGCTATGGAAAATTCGCTTTTCACAAAAAGCGATTTGGAACAGTTTATAAATGCCCGTAATCAGAATGAATTTGAAACGCTAATTAACTCAAAGAATGCCGGTACTCTTACGGAAGTATGGGATATGCTCCGGACTTTTGCTCCCGACAGCAAAGAACTTGAAATACTTCTTTACAGAAATGATTTTCATAATTTAAAAGCGGTTTTAAAAGCTATGATTTCAGGACGTGAGCCGGATAATTATTTCATTGAACCCTCAAACGTGGAACTTGATGACTTAAAAGAGGCGTTCCGCACAAAAGATATGGACATTCTGCCGGATTATATGCGTGAAATCGCCATACAGGCTTATGAAATTCTCACGACAACTCTTGACGGTCAGCTTGTCGATTCGCTTATTGATACGACTTGCATGACCACTATGCAGAAGTCGGCGGATAATTCCGGAAGTGATTTCATGCGGAAATATGTTAATTTAATTACCGTATGTGCTGATATAAAAACCGCTTACCGATGCAGTAAAATGAATAAGCAAAGGGCTTTTTTAGAAGTCGCTATATGCGGAAGTCCAGAACTTGACAAGGAATCACTTATAAGGTCTGCACTTAGCGGAACTGAAACTCTCTTGTCTTTCCTTGAACATACCACCTATGGAGAACTTGCTATACTGCTGAAAGAAAGTCCGGCACAATTTGAAAAGCGTTGCGACGATATAATAACGGAGCTGGCAGAAACAGCACGTATGAAGGCATTCGGAATAGAGCCCCTTGTGGCTTACTATATCGCAAAAGAGGCGGAAATAAAAAATCTCCGGATAATATCCGTCTGCCGTGAAAGTGGTGCGGATAAGGAAACTATTATGGAAAGGCTGAGGGAACTATATGTATAAAGTAGCAGTAATCGGCGATAGTGCCAGTGTTTCGGGCTTTGCATCACTCGGACTTTCCGTTTTCTGTGAAACTGAACCACAAAAAGTCAAAAAACTAATCAGACGGCTTGCGGAAAATGATTTTGCAGTGATATATGTCACTGAACCGGTAGCGGTCATGGTGAACGATACAATAAATAAATACAGAAACAGTCAGTTGCCGTCAATAGTGCTTATTCCGGCAATCCGTGGCAATACCGGTGACGGCATGAAAGCACTTCATGAGGCAGTGGAAAAGGCTGTCGGCTCTGATATATTAAAGAATTGAGGCGATTAAAATGAGCAGTATTGGAACAGTAGTTAAAATTTCAGGTCCTCTTGTCGTTGCGGAGGGCATGAGAGATGCTAATATGTTTGACGTTGTGCGTGTAAGCGAACAGAAACTTATCGGTGAAATTATAGAAATGCATGGTGACCGTGCATCAATTCAGGTTTATGAGGAAACTGCCGGTCTTGGTACGGGTGAAAAAGTAATTTCTACTGGTGAGCCTATGAGTGTTTGGGGGTGGTGGGGGGGGGGGTGGGGGGGGTTTGGTGGTGGTGG
>CAMWQI010000198.1 GCA_947176345.1 uncultured Ruminococcus sp. | reverse complement strand
TGAGCATTATGTCTGCTGATAAGTTCATGAACCTGTTTGCCGGTATTTACAAGCTCTATAACCTCCGCATTCTTAACGGTTGCACGTGCCTTTTCAATGTAACGGAAATCAATAAGCAGATAAAGTTTTTCCGGAAATGCCAGTACAACACCGGCTGAAGACTTCATTCCGGTAAAGTAACGCCTGTTCACATCGGAAGTTATCAATGCACAATCTGAATCAATAAAATCAAAAAGTTTTCTGTACTTTTCCATTTTTCACATCTCCGAAAGTGCCTGAATGGCAAGATAATAACTGCCGAAACCGAAACCGCTTATAGTGCCCTTGCATACCGGAGCTATAACGGAGTTGGCACGAAACGCGTCGCGTGCATCAACATTGCTAATATGCACCTCTATACAGGGGATTTTTATGGCTGAAATAGCATCGCGAATGGCATAACTGTAATGCGTGTATGCACCGGCATTTATAATAACACCGTCGAAATTTTTTCTTGCACTGTGTAGTTTATCAATAATTGCACCCTCATGGTTTGACTGAAAAATTTCGCATTCAAGACCCTGTTCATTGGCACGGTCAATAATATTGCTGTTGAGAGTATCAATGCCGTTGTTGCCATAAACATCAGGTTCACGCTCACCGAGCAGATTTAAATTAGGACCATGTATAACAAGAATTTTTTTAATCAATTAAATTACTCCTTTTTCAAAAATTATCGGGCTTTTATGCCTTTGGATTAATTGCATATACATTTTATCACATATATACAATTTTGTCAAGCAAAAGCAAAAAAATCAGTGGAATTTTTTAGGTAGGAACGGCTTTTCAAGTGTACGTTTTACTTTGAAAAAAGTTGTTTTTTCGAGTTCAATGGGTGCGGTATAAAGCATTCTGATACCGAAAAAATTAGCACCGAGAACATCTGTAAAAATCTGGTCGCCTACTGCTGAAACTTTTTCTTTCGGTAGACGGAGTTTCTTCAAAGCTTCTTTAAAGCCGTTGGAAAGTGGTTTTTTTCCCTCACATATAAAATCTATATCCAGCATATCCGCAAACGGCTTTACACGCGGAGGGTGATTATTTGAGACTATGACAAGACGAATTTTATTTTTTTTCATACTTGAAATCCATTCTTTCACGCCCTCTGCCGGCACAGGATTATCATGCGTTGTAAGTGTATTGTCAATATCAAGGATTAATCCTTTTATATTATTCTCAATAAGAAATTCCGGTGTTATATCGGTGATTTTTCTGAAATACTCCGTTGCCCTGAAAAGCATATATAACCTCCTGTTATTTACATAAGAAAAAAGCGAACTGTCAAAAGCCAGCCCGCTTTTATCAACTTTAATTAGCTGTTGCAATATTAATACTTGCGTTTACGAGCTGCCTCAGACTTCTTCTTGCGTTTTACCGAAGGCTTTTCGTAATGTTCTCTTTTACGAACTTCAGCTATAACACCGTCTTTGGCACAAGACCTCTTAAATCTCTTAAGAGCTGTGTCTAAAGACTCGTTTTTACCAACACGAACTTCTGCCACTTGTTTTCCCTCCCTTATTCAGAGGTTACACCGGACTTGCCAGTGCATCTATACTAATCACTCCGGAGAGTGTCAGTCAGCCTATACCTCAAAAAACAGCAGATATAAAAACTAAATCATAAACGATATAATAATAGTTTACCACATTTTTTCTGAAATGTCAAGCCTTTTTTTACAGATTTTTTTTTTCGTTATTTTGCAACAATATTAACAAGTTTATTTGGTACATATATCTGTTTTATTATGATTTTGCCGTCGATAAATTCTTTCACTTTTTCGTCGTCAAGTGCCATAGCTATAACAGAATCCTTGTCAGCGTCGGGAACGATATTGAGTTTTGCCTTTATTTTTCCGTTTACCTGTACCACAATTTCTATTGTTTCGTCAACACAGAATTTTTCATCATAAGTAATCCATGACTGCTCACTGAGAATTTTTCCGGTGATAATATTATAAATTTCCTCTGTGATATGCGGTGCAAACGGATTAAGCATCATGCACAGTGCAGAAAGTTCAGCCTTATTGACCGTGCCGACTGCATATATGTCATTAATCAGGGTCATCATAGCGGCAATAGCCGTATTAAACTTCATGTTTTCGATGTCTTCCGTTACTTTTCTTATGGTTTTGTGGAAATTTGAACGGAGTTTTTCGGAATATTCATCACCGTCTGTAAGAATTTCCTGTAATCCCCATACTCTGTCAACGAAACGCTTACAGCCTTTCATGCCTTTTTCGCTCCACGGAGCAGCCTTTTCATAGTCGCCCATAAAGAGAACATACAGGCGGAGAACATCAGCACCATAATTTTCAACTATGTCGTTAGGGTCAACGACGTTTCCACGAGTTTTACTCATTTTTTCGCCGTCCTCACCGAGTATGAGACCCTGTGCAGTTCTCTTTGCGTATGGTTCGGAAGTAGGTACAAGTCCGAGGTCATAGAGGAATTTATGCCAAAATCTTGAATAAATCATATGACGAGTTACGTGTTCCATACCACCGTTGTACCAGTCAACCGGCATCCAGTATTCAAGTGCTTTTTTAGAGGCAAATTCATTGTCATTTTGTGGGTCACAATATCGGAGAAAATACCATGACGAACCTGCCCACTGTGGCATTGTATCAGTTTCACGCTTTGCGTCGGCATTGCACTTCGGGCATTTGCAGTTAACAAAGCTGTCAATTTTAGCAAGAGGACTTTCACCGTCTGTGCCTACCTCAAACTGTTCTACTGCCGGAAGTTTCAGCGGTAATTCGTTATAAGGCACGGCAACCATACCGCAGTGGTCACAATGTACTATCGGTATAGGTTCACCCCAGTAACGCTGACGATTGAATGCCCAGTCTTTCATTTTGTATTGTACGCCACGTTCACCACAACCAAGATTTTCAAGAATGGAAAGTGCTTTTTCTATAGCATCTTTTTTATTGGTAATGCCGTTAAGTAAATCAGAATTTACCATTTCGCCGTCACCTGTATAGGCTTCCTTTGAGATGTCACCGCCCTTGATTACTTCAATAATATCAATGCCGAATTTTTTGGCAAAATCATAGTCTCTTGTATCATGTGCCGGAACAGCCATTATAGCACCTGTGCCGTAACCCATCATTACATAATCAGAAATATATATGGGAATTTCCTTTTTCGTCACCGGATTTATAGCCGTGAGACCCTCAATTTTAACTCCTGTCTTGTCCTTGACAAGCTGTGTTCTCTGAAATTCGCTTTTCTTTGCACTTTCTTCCTTGTATTCGTCAAGTGCCTGAATATTTGAAATAGAGTCTCTGTATTTCTGAATAATCGGGTGTTCCGGAGCTATAACCATGAACGTTACACCATAGAGAGTGTCCGGACGTGTTGTATATATACGGAGTTTTTCGTCGTTCTCCTTAATGCTGAAATCAACAAATGCACCTGTTGACTTGCCTATCCAGTTTTCCTGCTGAAGTTTCACATTAGGAAGATAGTCTACTTCCTCCAGTCCCTGTAAAAGCTTATCGGCATATTCAGTTATACGGAGATACCATACTTCTTTGGTTTTCTGAATAATATCACTGTGGCAAACGTCACATTTTCCGCCCTGTGAGTCCTCATTTGAGAGAACGACTTTACAACTCGGACAGTAATTTACAGATGTCTTGTCACGGAAAACAAGTCCCTTTTCAAACATTTTCAGGAAAATCCACTGTGTCCACTTGTAATATTTTTCTTCTGTAGTATCAATTACCCTTGACCAGTCAAAAGAAAAACCAACCTTGCGGAGCTGTCCGGTGAATTTTTCAATATTTCTGTCGGTAACGATACGTGGATGAATTTTTTCCTTTATAGCGGTGTTTTCCGTCGGAAGTCCGTATGCATCAAAACCTATCGGGAAAAGAACATTATAACCCTCCATACGTCTTTTACGTGCAACTACCTCAAGACCGGAATAAGCCTTTATATGTCCAACGTGCATACCATGTCCGGACGGATACGGAAATTCAACCAGTGCATAGAATTTCTTTTTGCTGAAATCGTCCGTTGCCTTGAATATGTTGTTTTCGTCCCAGTATTTCTGCCATTTCTGCTCGACAGCCTTATAATTGTATCTGTCCATTAAAAAAATCATTCCTTTACTGAATTTTAAAATAATCTTCAAATTCTGACCATTTATTAGTGAAATGCTCCTTGATGTCGTTTCTTGTCACAAGAAGCACAGCACATACAATATCTATAATGCCTTCAATAAGGTCTGTCTCTTTTACACCTCTCCGAGCCCACGAGACAAGAGGCAAGCTCGTATG
>CAMWQI010000197.1 GCA_947176345.1 uncultured Ruminococcus sp. | reverse complement strand
CCGTGCGGTGGCGGAAAGTCTGTAATCATTGCAGAAATCGCCCGTCGGACTACCGAAAAACTCAACCATGTGTTGTTTCTTGTTCACAGACGGGAGCTATGCGAGCAGATAGAAAGGACGTTCATGGTATGGGGGGTTGACATGGATTTCTGCTCGATTATGATGGTTCAGACAGCTTGCAGAAGACTGAAAAAACTGTCTAAACCTCAACTTATAATTACTGATGAATGTTTTCCGGCAGGAACGAAAGTTGACGGCAGAGCCATTGAAACAATAAAAACAGGTGATTATATATCTTCTTACAACGAAGAAACAAACCGGATTGAACTAAAAAAAGTTATTTCTGTAATGAAGAAGAATATGCCGGATAAACTTGTTGTGATAAATGACCGTTTGGTCTGTACGGAAAATCACCCTATTTTTTCAGCAGATGAAAGGAGGTATATAAATGCCGGAAATATTAAGCAAGGACAATCTTTATTGTATTATATGCCGAAAGCCGCTGAAATGGAAAGAACTTTCAGAAAGTCAAAAAGGAATTTTTTACACTTCAAAGAAAACAAGGATTTACTGTTCGAGGGAATGTTCAAAAGAATATTGCAGAAGAATTTCTTCAGAAACAATGGCGAGGACGAACAGAAAATACGCATCGGCGAGAATGAAAGAAAACAATCCTTCTCAAAGACCGGAAGTAAAAGAAAAAATATCAGCTTCTCGCAAAGGAAAGCCGTTCCCGACCGAACGTGGCGGAAATGGTCATGGACTTACAGTACCGCAGAAAATGCTTGTAGAAGCTATTTCCATACTAAATCCACAGGTAGAGTATGTTGTGAAAACAGAGGGACTTGTTCCTCATCCGCCTGCATACAAGGTAGATATTGCTATTCCGGAAAAAATGCTTGCAATAGAAGTAGACGGAAAAAGTCATTGTGCTCTAAAAGTGAAGGAAGCAGACAAAAGGAAAGAGATGGTTTTACAACAGAAAGGGTGGAAACTGTTAAGATTTACGAACGAGCAGATTTTGACAAGCTGTCAGGAGTGCGTATCACAGATTATGTCTACAATTTAGAAGTTGAAGGCAACCATAATTATTTTGCCGAGGGTATTTTAGTACATAATTGCCACCACTCGAAAAGCAATTCTTACCGGAAAATCTATGATTTTTTTCCTGAGGCGTACCGCATCGGAGTGACTGCAACGCCCATCAGGCTTGACGGCAGTGGGCTTGGTGACGTATACGAAACTTTGATTGAAGGAGTTTCGGCAAAATGGCTTATCGAGAACCGCTATTTATCACCTTATACGTACTATGCTCCGAGTGTTGCAGACCTGAACGGGATAAAAATCCAACGTGGTGAATTTGAGGTAAAATCGGCGGAAAATGTCCTTTTTAATCGTACTGTCTTCGGTGATGTCATAAGTCATTATCGGAAACTTGCGGACGGCAAACAAGCTATCTGTTATTGTGTTTCAATCAGGCATTCGGAGGCTATGACAAGGGAATTTCAGGACAACGGCATTTCGGCGGTACATATCGACGGCACAACTCCTAAAGCCGAAAGACAGCGTATTATTGAGGATTTCCGGAACGGTAAAATTAAAATTCTCTGCAACGTTGACCTGATTTCAGAGGGCTTTGACATTCCGGACTGTGAGTGTGCAATTCTCCTCAGACCGACAAAAAGTTTAACTTTATACATTCAGCAAAGTATGCGGTGTATGCGTTATAAGTCCGGAAAATCGGCAATTATTATTGACCATGTCGGTAACTATGCCCGTTTCGGAATGCCCGATGCAGACCGTCAGTGGACACTTGAAAGCCGTCCGAAAAAAGCCCGTCAGAAATCGGACGACTTACCAAAAATAAAAGTGTTACAGTGTCCAGAATGTTTTTATACTTTCCAGCCGGAAGATGATGTGAAAATATGTCCGGAGTGCGGATATGCTTTCCCGAAAAAAGAACGTACTCTTGACATCGAGGACGGTATGGAACTTAAAAATATAACCGGCTTTGTGCTGAAATATGATGATTCGCCCGAACAGTGCAGAAACTACAATGATTTAGTTAAATATGCAAAGAAAAAGCAATATAAGATGGGCTGGGCGTATTATCAGGCGAAACAGAGAGGTTGGTTATGACAGAAGAATACAGAACGAAATTCGGCTTGCTCTTGCTGATACGTGCGTGATTTTTCGTGGGAATGTTGGTACAGGTTGCACAAAAGACGGACGATATTTTAGTACAGGTTTACCAAAGGGCTTTACTGATTTATTCGGTTTCCGGAAATCTGACGGAAAAGCGGTTTTTATCGAAGTAAAGACACCAAATGGCAGACCGTCAGCAGAACAGAAAAAATTCCTCAATACTATGCGTAAATACGGCGTTATCGCCGGAATTTGCCGAAGCAAAGAGGACGCATTAAATTTAATCAAAGGAGATTAAAATTATGGCTTTTAATACAAATTACGAAGACGTACAGGACTTTGACCTTATTCCGAAAGGTGAATATGAGGTCATAATCACAAAAATTGAGGAACGCACCACTCAGAACGGTGCAACAGGTCTGAACTTTGCTCTCACCATCAGAAACGATGTAGAGCAGAATTGCAAAAACCGTTGTATTTTCCATACTTTGTGGAAACGTCGTGAACCGACTCAAGCTGATATGCAGGTACAAGGATACAGTTTCAAGCAAATTATGCAGCTTGCAAAGGCTGTCAGACTTCCGTCCGGAAAGAGCTATGAAACCGTCTATAGTCTTTGCGACGAACTCAGCGGAAAAATCATGCGTGTGACCGTCGGTTATCGTGAGTACAATGGCAGGACTTATGAGGACGTCAAATTTATGAATGAATCGCAGTTCCCTGAATGCAAGCATACTTTCAAGACGGCTGTTACGAGTGATACAGTGGCACAGCGTCCGGCGGAGACGTTCGCAAATAGTGGAACGTCTTATGGCAGTGTCAATGATTATGAGGAAATCCTCAGCGATGGTGACTTGCCATTCTGATTTTACAATTGAGGGGCGGAATTTCTGCCCCTCTTATAACAAACTATAGGAGAAAAAAATGAGTATTGATTTACAAGACATCAAGCCATTTCTGCTTGACTATGTGAATGAAATCACAAAACCGTCAAAGAATGGTGGCAAAAACCAATACATATGTCCATTGTGTGGAAGTGGGACAGGCTCTAAGCAGTCAGGAGCGTTTACAGTCTATCCCGATACAAGTAGTTATCATTGTTTTGCCTGTGATGCTAATGGTGATATATTCACACTTTACGGTAGCTTAAATGGACTTGATGAGAAAACTAAAGAAGGCTTCAGAACCATTGCTGACGAACTGAAATCAAAATATAATATTTCTTTCTCACAGCCCATCAGACAGAAAAAGTCACCGGCAAAACCTGTTGAACCTAAAGCAGAAAAAGACTATACAAAGTTCTTTGCTATAGCTGAACAACACCTGCACGAAACAGACTATTTGTCAAAACGTGGACTATCTTCAAATATTCAGAGAAAATTTCACTGTGGGTATGTAGTGAATTATCAATATAATCAAAACTCACAGGCAACATCTGCAATAATAATTCCGACTTCCAATACGTCTTTTATGTGGAGAAGTACTACTGAGAATGTCAAGCAGAAAAGAGGAACTACACATATCCTGAAGCCGTCTGCTTTAAATTCCCCTTATTGTTTTGTTGTTGAGGGCGAAATTGACTGTATGAGCGTTACAGAATGCGGATTTGCCTGTATTGGATTAGGTTCAACAAGCAATATCCGGAAAATATTTGATTATGATACTTCAGAAACCGTACTTATTATCGCTCTGGATAACGATAAGGCAGGCAATAAAGCAACAGCTGAACTTGCCAGAGAATGTGATGAGCGAAGAGTGCCTTATATTATCGCTCAGAGCGACATATGGGGTAACTGTAAAGACGCTAACGAATTACTTGTAAAAGACCGTCAAATGCTTATCAGGAACTTGCAGGCACTCTCAGAACGTGCTACAACGCTTGATAAAGATAAATGGCAGAGTGAACACGCTCAGACTATATCGGAAATCAGCAAGAAAATGCACACCCTTGACGATACCGGCAACGCTCAGCGAATGTATGAACTCTGCGGTAATGTGATGTGTTACTGCTATACCGACAGGCGTTGGCTTGCGTATGACGGCGGAAAATGGCATTATGACACAAAAGGCAGTGTTTTTGTGTGGGCGGACAAAGTCCTTGAAAGCATGAAGTCCGAGCTAAAATTATGGGCAGAACATGAGGGCGGTGCGATGTTTGAGAACTATAAAAAGCATATGAAAAAGAC
>CAMWQI010000196.1 GCA_947176345.1 uncultured Ruminococcus sp. | reverse complement strand
TTTCTCCATTTCGGAACGGCTTTGCTTTCTCTTTTTTCTTGCCGTTGAATTTTTCCATAAATCAATTATAGCACATTGAAAAGAAAAAATCCATTCGCAAAGCGCACGAATTACGGAATGAATTTTAAAATTCCGTTCCGCATATTGCACCGATGAAAAAATATTCCTGTTTTTCGGGATATAAGATTTCAAAAACAAAATGGCATTCAAGTAATTCGTGGAAAAGTAGCAAGCTCGGTATCCTGTGGGACACTTTTTTCAAAACTGCCCGCCTGATACATACTTGTCAGGGAAATTTCCCTGATACCCTTGATTCAAAAAAATAAACGAAAATTTACAAAAAAATTCCTTTGGATAACGAATAAAATAAATGCTTTTCAGAACAATTTCTGATACGAAAATAGAGTCCAAAAATCAGAAATTTAATTGGAAAAAATGTCGTGAATGGGTAGAAAATCAGAAAAATAATTCATGAAAATCCAAGCTGAAACCTGAATTTTATGAAGTCATAAAAATGGCTGTCGACACTGATGATTTTTGCATCAGATACCTACAGCATGATATTGAAATTGACCGCAATTTTAATCCTTGATTTTAAATTTTTCGTTCTCATCTGGATTGCATCACTGGTCATATTTTCCGAACCTAAATAATGCATCACAAGCAATCAGATTGCTTACAAAATATTAACGATTTGAAAAAATTTGACTCACTGAAAAAGAAAAACAGGTTGGTTTCACATTGCTGAAACACAAGCCTGTTTGTGATGAATTGAAAATGATTTCCGGACTTAAAAAACCAATCTGAAGAAATCAGGTTCAGCAGAAAAAGAAGAATAATCAGCATGAATAAATTTTCCGGAAAAAGGGTTGACAAAAAGCCTTTAGTGTGATAGAATAATAATTGCTAGTTACAACTCAATACACACAAAAGGCTTGTTTTGTCTTATGACTATTTTATTATAGCATAAGATTTCGGTTTTGTCAAGTCTTTTTTAGGCATGGCAAAATTTTTTTTTTGCTTTTTGAGTGTGAATTGTAGTTTGCTATATCTTTTAAAAAGGAGTATTGCAAATGAATGACATTCAGACTTTTAATAATGACGAATTCAGAAAAATCAAGCCGTTTCTGGTTGACTATGTGAACGAAATTACACAACCCTCACGTAACGGCGGAAAAAATCAGTACATATGCCCGTTATGTGGCAGTGGGACAGGCTCTCACCATTCGGGAGCATTTACAGTCTATCCCGACAATTACAGATATTGTTGTTTTGCGTGCGATGCAAAAGGCGATATTTTCGATTTGTATGGAGCAATGAATCATATCAGCGATAAGGGCATTATAATCAGGGAATTAAAGTCTAAATACGGAGTAGTTACTGCATCACAACCGGTCAGACAGAAAAAACAGTCCGCAAAAACCGTACAGCCGAAAACTGAAAAAAATTATACGACATTCTTTGAAATCGCTGAAATGCACCTGAATGAAACGGATTACCTGACAAACAGAGGCATCTCAATTCAGATTCAGCTTAAATTTCATTGCGGATATATCGCTGATTTTACGTACAAAAATAAACAGTCAACGCCGGCGGTAATCATTCCGACTTCTGAAACGTCTTTCATGTGGAGAAGTACCACCGAGAACATCAAACAGAAACGTGGAACGGCACGCATTCTCAATCCGAAGGCACTTGAAAATGAATATTGTTTCGTGGTTGAAGGCGAAATCGACTGCCTGAGCATCTATGACTGCGGATTTGCGTGCGTCGGAACAGGCTCAACAAGTAATATAAGTAAAATTTTCAACTATGATACTTCCAGAACGGTTATTATAATCGCAATGGACGGAGATTTTGCAGGAGCAAAGGCAACAAGGGAACTCGAAAAATTATGCGAAGAATACAAAACACCCTATATTACGGCATTTCCGGATGTCTGGTGCGGTTGCAAGGACGCCAATGAACTTCTTATAAAAAACAGACAGGCATTAATTGGTAACTTACAGGCACTTGTTGACGAGGCATTAAATCTTGACAAAGATAAATGGTTTAACGAGCTCCAGGAACGGCAGAAAGAAAATTCCAACTGGAGAGCCGACCTTAAACGCAATCTGACTGACAATGCCGTTAAGAATACCATGCAGAACCTTGAAATTATATTCTGTAATGACCCGAATTACAGCGGTAAAATAGAATTTAATGAACTGACTCAGATGCGGACTCTTGACCGTAAGGAATGGAAAGACGTCACAGAAAACCGAATAAAACTGCATCTTGAAAAGGAATATTCACTCAATACGTCAATAGATGGAATCAATCAGGTGTGCAGTATAATCGCCGATGACAATCCGTATCACCCGATAAAAGAGTATCTGGAATCTGTCCGGTGGGACGGAATACACCGTCTGAAAAGCGTGTTCACAGACTTTTTAGGGGCAACCGATAATATATACACCCAGTCCGTAGCCGTCATAACGTTTGTCGGAGCGGTTGCAAGAGTGTTTGAACCTGGTGTAAAATTCGATACCTGTACGGTTCTGGTAGGTAAACAGGGTACGGGAAAATCGAAATTCATAGGTAAAATAGCCGTAAAGCCTGAATGGTTCACGGATGGCGTGACTACATTTGACGGTAAAGACTTCTATGAAAGCATACAAGGAAAGTGGATTATCGAGTTAGGCGAGGGAACAGCATTTCAGAAATCAATCAAGGAACGCAGTAAACAGGCGATAGCAAGTCAACATGATTTTTACCGCAAACCTTACGGAAGAAATCCCGAACAACGTCCAAGACAATGCGTATTCTTCGGAACTACCAACAATTATGACTTCCTGAAAGATGAAACAGGTGACCGCCGTTACTATCCGATAGATGTTAATATCACTAAAGCCACTAAAAATATTGATAAAGATCTTATTCCCGAATATATAGCATTGTTATGGGCAGAGGCAGTACACCTCTATAGAAACGGTCAGAGCATCTATATTCAGGATAGTCAGGTGCTTGCTTTAGCTGAACAAGAGCAACGCAAACACTTCGATGAAAGTCCGTTACAGTCAGATATATTCAATTTCCTTGAAATTCCCATTACTACAGGTTGGTATAATGAAAGTTTGGACTCAAGGCGAAACTACATAAATGCTTATCAGAATGGTAACACATCGGCAGGAGCTTACAGGCGTGACCGTATTTCAATCAAAGAAATTGCCTGCGAGTTATTCGGATACGAACTGAATCAGGTTATTGACAGACGCTTTTCTTTAGAAATAGCAAGAACTCTTACGGCTTTAGGTTGGAATAAATCGGGGAAAACTGAATGGATAAAGCCTTATGGCTCTACAAAAGTATATTATCGTTTTTAATATGGAAAACTGCTCTGAAAAAGGGCAGTTTTTTTATTGATTTTGGCTATAAATAGGGATTTATTATTAGTATTTGTACAAATCGCACAAAAACAAATAAAATATAATATGTAGTTTTGGAATCACCTAACCAACTTTCTTTGGTCAGGATTTGGTTATGATTTTGGTTAGGCGTTTTTTCCTTTATATATAGCCTTATTTTATAAATCCTGACCAACCTAACTAAAAAAACATCAAAAACTTTTACATGGCATTTAGACGGTAACACCGTATTAATACCCCCTAAATATATAGAAAAATTGGTTAGGTTGGTTAGGAAAGTTAAAAATTCTCCTATTTTTAGCGGAAAATAACCCTAACCAACTTTGGTTAGGGTTTTCAACTACTTTTAGTTAATTGTCTATTATCCACTTATTTAACACTAATTTATTATATTTCTATCATAAATAGATGCTTTCGTTACAGCCTCATTTTAACGGTAAAAAATGCCTATATAATAGTGTTATATACAATCAGTAATACTAAATTACATTAAGTATAAAAAATCCCACCTGAACGCATCAAGTGGGATTTTATGCCTGCTCCGGTGTGGGCTTACAGCACAGGAAATTATTGTATACAATATCTTTTGAGTATCTGTAACGCATTTCAAGCCGTCCTACAACAACTTTATAACATTGTATTAGTGTTAAATATGGATACTCATACATCATAATAACTTAGCGATGAATATAAAATAAAATTAAATGAAATAAATTAATTAATTTTCGGTGTAAGTGACTGTAATGCCTTTGTCTTCAAGCAGTTTAACATACTCTTCAGAGATATGATGTTTTGAGAAAATACATTTCAAAGATGCCATAAATCTTCTCTTCTGTTTATTGACTCAATTACTCATCAACCAAATTTATATAAGAACTACAACAATTAGTAAAAGAAACTTTGAATTTGTTATACACCTATTAGCACGTAATGAA
>CAMWQI010000195.1 GCA_947176345.1 uncultured Ruminococcus sp. | reverse complement strand
CATAAAACAATTTTAAGAACATCATTGACTTTTATTCTTGTTTATGATATAATAAAATTAAAGAGAAATCGTATTTGAAAGGATAGTAGTATTATGAATACATTTGAATTTGATGGAGAAAAATATAAAAAGGCTTCTAAGCATCAAAAGGAATGGGGTAATAACTTAATTTCAGAATTGTCTTTAAATGGAAATGAAAAAATATTAGATTTGGGTTGTGGAGATGGCAGTTTAACAGAACAATTAGCTCAATTAGTACCTAACGGAAAAGTTTTAGGAATAGATGCTTCTGCGGGAATGATTACTACTGCACAAAATCGTGTGACGCCTAATTTATCGTTTATGCAAATGGACATTAACACTATTGATTTCCAGAATATGTTTGATGTTATATTTTCAAACGCAGCACTTCATTGGATTAAAAACCATGAAAGACTTCTTAAAAATTCTTTTAGAGCATTAAAAAATAAAGGTATTATCTTGTGGGATTTTGCAGGTGCTGGAAACTGTTCTAATTTTTTTGATGTCATTCGTGAAAAAATCCAAAGTGAAAAATACAAACAATATTTTAATGACTTTGAATGGCCATGGTATATGCCAACTAAAAATAATTACGAAAAAATTATTGTTGACTCTGGCTTTTTCATATACAGTATTACAGAAGTAAATAGAGATAGATTTTTTTCAAATACAGATGAAATGATAAAATGGATAGACCAACCGAGTATAGTACCTTTTATCAGCATTATTCCTGATGAAATGAAAGCTGAATTTCGAGATGAGGTTATTAATGCTATGTTAGAAAAGACATTACAGAAAGATGGCACTTGTTTTGAAACATTTCGTCGTATTCATATAAGAGCAAGTAAATAAGTTCCAATTTATCAATCAGATTACAAAAATACCCCGTGAAGAGGTTTTCTCCACGGGGTAGACTTTTTATAACTACCTTGTCTAATCAGATATATTTTCAGCTTACTCATAGACCTATCTAACAACAGGCAAAAATAATGAAATCAAATATGATTCATTTCAGGTTAAATTACACTTACATATTATTTTCATCAACTTCTGAAATTAATCAAGAAAATGCATTGAAAACATTCCAATATTTTCGGTGGTTGTGCATAAGTTTTTTACATTTTACTTGACATATTATTCTTTTTTTAGTATAATTAATATAAATATTATACGAAAGGGTGCTAATTATGAAAAAACAAGTAATTTCAGGTGTGCTTGCTACTTTAATGTGCATATTGCCGTCAGGTATGCCATATGCATTCAGAAATATTGAGGCATCTGCCATTGTTTCTGCCAATGATGACGAAACACTTGCCGGATATGCTCAAAGAATATGGGAACTTGTAAATGAGGAAAGAGCTAAAGAGGGTCTCAACGCTGTTACATTCAATCCGGAACTTAATCGCATTGCAAATATAAGAGCAAGTGAAGTTATGCAAACTTCCGGTCACACCAGACCGGACGGTTCTTCATGGAGTACTTTGTTTAGTGAAAATAAAATATCTGTGGGAACTTGCGGTGAAAATATTCTTTCTATGAGCGGTATGTCTGATATAGTCGGAACTGCTATGTCCGCATGGATGGGGTCACAGGTACATCGCAATAATATCATGAACGAAGATTATAATCATATCGGCGTAGGCATTGTACAGGACGGGGATAACTATTATCTTATACAGATTTTTTCAATTGAGACTATATCATGGGATATATCAGGAAATACATTTATAATAGGCGGTATGGGAAATACACCAAGCTATGACCCAGATAACCGCCCGTGGAATGACGGACTGGATAATATCACGGAAACTGTTATAGGAAATGATATAACTGAAATAGGCAGATATGTATTTTCGGGAATGAATAACCTTAAATCTGCTACTTTGCCGGAAAGTGTAAAAAAAGTTGATTTTTTCGCTTTTAATAATTGTTCGTCACTGGAAGAAGTGATTTTCATGAATCCGGAATGTGAAATAGAAGGAAGCAGTGAAACTATTCCGTCCAGTGCGGTGATATGCGGATATGAAAACTCTACCGCACAGGCATTCGCGGAACAGTATGGCTATAATTTTAAAGTCCTCGAAAATATACCCTTGACAAATGAAATAACTTTAGGTGATGTCAATTTTGACGGAAAAGTAAATGCTGTTGACGCGTCTGTTATCAGTATGGAATATGCATTACTTTCAACAGATGGAATTTCTGGTTTTACAGATGAACAGAATAAAGCCGGTGATGCTAATGGCGATGGTAGGATTAATGCAGTTGATGCCTCATATGTTTTGCGCTATTATGCCTATCTATCAACGGGCGGAACTGAAACAAATATGAAAGACTGGCTTGAAAGTCCTGATTTTTATGAGGAAACAACAGAACCTAAACCAGTTCCGGCTGACTATTCATTGTATGTAAATTCGCTGAATTTTTTGTCAGACAATAACGACGAAACAACTAAATACTGTATTTATGATATTGACAATGATGGAACTTATGAACTCATTACCGAAAACAACAGCACAAAACACGGTTACAGCATAAAAAACGGTGGAATTATTTCAGTTGATGAGTTACAGGTAAATGATTTTGTTAATAATAATTCACCTAAATACTATAGATGCGATGATATGTCCGGACTTAACAGAATTATGTGCGATGAACCATATACCTACTATGATACAACGGATTCCGGTGAGGGCTTTATATTCAATAAAAAGCAGTCTGCTGATAACGGCACAATCCATACAGGAAATATCAATCTCAATCTCCGTGCAAAACCTACAACAGAATCTGACATAATAACTACAATTCCGGACTCTTCCGAAGTAAATATTTATGGACATAATGATGACTGGTGTTATATCAGTTATGAAAATAACGGAAAAACTCATTACGGCTATGCAAGTATGACATATATCAACAGTGAAAGCCTTACGACAACTACCACTACAACAATGACAACAACCACAACAACAACAACTACTACTACAGCACCGCCCGTATATTCATATAACAGTCATGGTATAGTAAATACAAATCTTAACCTCCGGTCTGCTCCTGACCTGAATGCAAGTATAATTCTTCAGATGCCTATAAATTCCTCCGTGACAATATCCGGCTATACTGACGAATGGTACGAAGTAACTTATCAGTCCGGCGGAAATACCTATTACGGTTATGCAAGCAGAAGTTATATAACTGATACCGCCAATGTAGACTGGCAGAGTGCATACAAGAAAAAACTCGAATCATTGGCAAGCGAATATGATTTTACAGCATCGGACAGCCTTAGCAAGGCTATGTATGATTTGGTTGATATTAACGGAAACGGCATACCAGAACTTATTGTATCAAGCGGTGAGTATCATGCGGCAGGTTGCAAAGTATATACATACGTGAACGGCGGTTATACAGCAACTACACTTTCGGACGGCGGAGAGGGATTTTCTCAATATGGTATAATGGGCGTTGATACTGTAAATCATGTTGCAAGAAGTTATTATTGTGGTATGGGATATGAATTTATAGATTTTTACAGATTAGAGGGTACACAGTTTGTAAAGATAGCATCATTCAGCAATGATGAGGGCAATAACGGAAGTGACTACAAATATAATGACATTTCCGTGACAAAATCACAATATCAGGCATACTGGAGTCAGTATAATTATTCATTCGATTCATATGGCAGAGAATATACATATACATCTGCAAACACTCCTTATGTAACCGGAAATGTGAAAACATACGGTTATACAATATTTGATGGTTCACAAAGTCATCTTTATTTAAGCGGAAACTATTCATATGTAAAAGTATATCTCCATTATAAAAATACATCATACGATGCAACTGTATATTATAAAGGACAGTTTTCAGGGTCTGATATAAGAATAAGCCAATTTAACGCTGTAGGCACTCCATCAGCATATTTGACTGTAACACCTTATAGTAGTTCCGGAGTTGCCGGAAAAACAATTACTTGTGATATTCCACAGACAACAAGTGGAAAAGTTGAACCTAAAGGACAGATTAATACACATGGCGGTACTGTTGCCGGATATACAAAAAATTACGCTGTAAACAGTGGTACTATGGAAAAAGTAAGAACAAGTCTTGGAAATGGCTGGCACGTTACTATAAAGCAGTATTATTATAACTATAATCAAGGTGTAACATGGTATGAATTACATGATACCGACGACGGCGACTATTATGGTTGGGTAGACGGAAATTATATTGATTTTTATAATTAAAATTTAACACGCCAAATCCAAAAAATCAAATCCCCTGTAACAAGGGGATTTGTTTTTTTGTTGACATTATAGTTATCCTATTTGACAATAGAATAAAAATATGGTATAATAAAAAATATG
>CAMWQI010000194.1 GCA_947176345.1 uncultured Ruminococcus sp. | reverse complement strand
TTTTCATATTTTTATTATATCATATCCTGTCAACTTTTGAAAATTGATTTGCGTGGAATTTTTTTAAGACGGGGTATCAAAAAAATGAATTTTCCTGAAAAATTAAAATGTTTCCGTTTGAAGCATGGTTACACACAGGAGGAACTCGGCAGACTGATAGGCGTATCTGATGCGTGCATTTCCCTGTATGAGCAGGGTAAGCGTACACCGGATTTATACAAGTCTGTGAAAATTGCAACTCTTATGGGTACGACCTGCGAGGAACTTGTAAGCGAAACAAAAACTTTTAAGGGGATTCTGAACGGTTGAGCCTATCAGCCGTATCCCACTTAGCAAATACCCGACCATACCAAAGGAGGAAAAATTTATGGCAAATACTACTATTTTCAAGGACAAGCATAATGGTGAATTTGTGCAGATACATAATGCTGTTGTCCGTAATCCACAGCTTAGCCGTAAGGCAAAAGGAATGCTTACTGAACTGCTGTCCTATCCCAATGACTGGAAAATCACTTTTCAGTTTCTTGTGAACAATGGCACGGAAGGCAAAGATGCAGTCCGCAGTATGCTGAAAGAGCTGGAAGACTTCGGTCACGTTCTCTGCAAAAAAATCCGTACCGAATCCGGACAGTTCGACTGCATCTATGAAGCATATGAAACCCCACACAATAACAATTCAACATCTCATCAACCACCCGCTGAAAAAAATGCGGGTAATAAAAGCCGTTCCGGAAAACCCGCAACGGATAAACCTAGTTCGGAAAATCGGTCACGGTCTACATATAATAATACAAATATAGTATTACAAAAAAATAAAAACAAAGAGAGTGAGAAAAGCACACGCACGCAAACAACTTCCGTTGCAAAGCCCAAAAGAAAATTTGGCTGTTATCAGAACGTTCTGTTAACCGATGAAGAATATAAGTATCTTTGCGACTACTACGGACCGAAAGAAACTGACAGGAGCATTGAAAGTATGTCTAAGTACATGGCAGCTCATAATGGCAAAAATTATACCATAGTAAGACTTGAGCAATGGATTGAAGAAGATATCGAAAAATATGGATTTTTTGAGCCGGATAAAATACCAACAAAGGAAGAAATGAAAAAAATGTTAGAAAGTGTAAGCGAACTTATGATAGCAAAGGGCTGGATAAATAAAAGCCCTGAAACTTCAACTTCTTTCCATGTACCCGAACCTTCAGGGCAATTTATGGCGGTGAGAGCATGAGTGTGATATTTTATGGACTGATACTGTTTGCCTTTATTAAAATATGCCAGTTGCGGAACTCTCTGCCATCAGACGTTCCGGCAAAAGACGATGACATGAATTTCAGTCGTGTTATAGAAGAAACAGAAAAAATGGAAGTCCTTAACAGACAGTTACAAGTCCTTGAAAACCTGCTGACTGATATTACTATCTGTAATAGCGGTCAGCACCATAAAGGCTTTACATTAAGCTGGATTAATGAGGCTACTGGTGAGAATATGAGTTTTGATTTCTGGGTAAGTGACCTGTCGGCTGATACTGCAAAGGCACTGTCGGGACTTGCAGATACTGAACGTTCACAGCTAAGACTTGAACTTCAGGAAATCATAGACGGACTTCCGGAAAACAGCCGGTATACTCCCCCGAATCTGATTGAAGAAATTCCGGCGGACGTGGTGAAAAATCATGAAATAACGGAGTGAAAAAACATCACATAAAAAACGCCGTTTCGGAGAGGGGAGGTATATTATGAAATACGATGATTTTGGTACTGAAAAGCGTTGTAAGTTGTGCGGTACAGTGATAGCCGATATGATTGACGGCGACTACTTCCGTAACATATCGGTCAAGTACTGCAAGGAGTGTGCAAGGATTACAACGCTTGAAAATAAACGTGAAAAAGCTAAGCAAATCAGAGAGCTTACCAAGACAAAACGTGAACGTCTTGAGGCTGAAAACGACTTACTCATAGAGCAGAATAATTTACTAAGAGTAGAAAATGACCTGCTCCGAAAAGCAGTAGCAGAACTCAGGGAACGCCGTTATTAAGGACAACCCCTATACCATATACTCAATCGAGGTGATAAATCATGACAAATTATGAACGTGCCGGAAGATATACAGTTCTTGGCAGAAACGAAACTGAAACACACTACATAGAGACTATCCGCACATATGACGGTGCAACAATTGTGAACCGCATTCCGAAACATACCAGAGCAGAACAGTCTGGCATTGACAAGGGAATTGTAAGAGCTGTGGCAAAATTCGTCAGTCCGGAAACGGATATATCAGCGGTTGAGTATATGGAGATTAAAATTTAAAGAAAAGGTGGAGTAAAAATGCCAACAATACAAAAAGAAGAAATGAAACTCGTCATGAAATGGTATGAGGACTTCAAAAAACATAAGGTATTCTGAAAGGTGTGAAAAAATGTTTACAAAAATAAATCCCGACGGCACATGGAGTTGTCAGGGAGTAGACTTTAAAGAAGTCAACAGAAATTTATATGGGGCTTTATGTAAACTCCGTGACTACGAGAAGTCAGGCTTTGAACCGGATGACCTTGACAGAGTGAAAGAAAACATTCACATCGGTTCGTCAATCAATGGTCATATCGTTTTCGGAATTTAGAATGACTACTGCATTGCAGAAAATCCTGATGTTCCTTACCGTTATGCTGTTTGGAAGATAGGTGGCTTCGAAGTACGAGCAGGGCATTATTTTGATAACAGAGCTGATGCAGAAAAAAAATTTTTTGAACGTGCATACGGTGCAGTACCAAACAAAACTGAATACTGGAAGAGGTGAAAATGATGAAATATCAGCTTGCTGATTTTTATGAAAATCCCGATGGCGAATATATCGACGGCGGAATAGACGAAAACGGAGAGTACTATGGTGGTTTTGAAACGCTTGACGAACTTAAGGACGCTATGGAACAGTACAGAGAGGATACCGACGGAGAATGCGACCTTGTTGCTTACCGCTGGAACAGAGTAACCTGTAGTTATACAGAATTTGAAATATAGGCTTTTGAACGGCTGAGCCTTTAATCAGCCGTTTTCAAAGAAAGGACGTGGAAAATATGCTGAACCCTTATCAGTATGACCGGCTATATCGTATAGCACGAAAAGACGGTTTTGACAAGTGTCAGGAAGCTTTATATGACGCTTGCGAAAATGTTATAACTGCTATTGAGGGTGACAGTTATGATGAACTTGTCAAGAGCCTTGCCGGAATAGCTGTTGCATCTGAAAAAATCATCATTGCTCTTGATTCTAATTATCGAAAAAACTTCTATAAAGAAGTTGAAGAAGAAACACAAAAGCAGATAAAAGCAAGAAAAATAAATCGTTATGGAAAAAAGGTGGTGAAAAATAATGACATTCGGACAAAAAATGAAAATCCGCCGTCAGGAACTCGGCTATACTCAGGAAGAACTTGCAAAGAAAGTCAGCACTACACAGCCGTATGTCTCACGTCTGGAACGGAATAATTTCAATCCGTCAATGAAGATGATTAAAAGCATTGCTGATGCACTCCACATCAGTACCGACTATCTGCTTTTCGATGATAGAAAGGCTGTATAAAAAATAAGTTCCCGACGGAACTTGAAAGGAGATGATAATAATGGAAGAAGATGAAACGAAACAGATTCTCAGATATTTAACAAAAGAATGTTCAGATAAAATCAGACTGAAATGCAGATTTATCTACCTACATGGTGTAGATGTCAATAGCATCAGGGATTTGATTGAATTGATTAAGCAGTTTCTTGCACTTAGGAAAATATGGGATGCAATTCCATATGATGAGGATTAATAAGCCGAAACGGTGGGTTTAACCGCCCACTGTCTGCCGGAGATGGTCTACTGGCACTGATGAGGCAGACTTCAAAAGCCTATAGAAACTTGAAAACTGAAAAGAGGTGAAAACATGGAGAACAAGAAAAAGTTTATTGAGGGACTCGGTACACTTCTTTTGATGTATTCAAGGGAAAAAGTCGAAAAGCTGGAGTACATCAAGAAAGACTCAGAAGAACTTGTGTGTATCACATACACCAACGGATATAAAAAATATGTGAACATATGGGGCGATTCCTGCATTGCAATAATGAGTGATGTCTACAAGGCAATGCGTTGACTTCAAAACATTTCTAAACCGTTGTACGTTAAACAGCGGTATCCCACAGCTCATCAGGCACAACTGGATCTGAAAGAAACTTAAAACAGAAATGAGGTGAAAACAATGCGTGAAATTTTATTCAGAGGGAAAAGAACAGAAAACGGCAAGTGGATTGAGGGTTCTTATGTTAAAATGCCAACTGAAGAAATTTGCATTATGACAGACAAACAAGAGACAAAATTTGTTTTCAAAGTGCTATCTGAAACTGTCGGGCAGTACACAGGCTTGATCGACAGAAACGGCACTAAGATTTTCG
>CAMWQI010000193.1 GCA_947176345.1 uncultured Ruminococcus sp. | reverse complement strand
TTTAATTGATTCCTCGTCAATTTTAAGAGTGATTGGGCAAAATTGATTTGCGTGTATACTATTTATTTAATATTGACTTTTTATCATCAATATGGTATAATAAATTTAAAATTATTTTTTAAAATATGTTATTTTTCATCTTTCTGTAGTCATTATATCATGTACATTATATCAAATCAAGTCATTTTTTCCAGAAATTTTACTTCATTTTTTCGGAGCAATTATCTTTTTCCGAAAAAATCAGATATATTTTCGGAAATGAATTTCACATTTCAACCAAAGGAGAATATTATATGGCAAAACAAGAATTAGTAGATAAAAAATTTCCTTTAGCAATTTCATTCATGATTTTATGCAATACTGGGCAAAAAACAAATCTTCGTTATAACATAGATAAAGTTAAACGGTTAGCAAAACCTTTATATTTTGAAAATGAAAACGATGAAGCCGGATATGCAGACTATAAAAATGACTTTTCTGCTGAACTTTTTAATTCACATGGAAGCGATAAAATAATGTTCCGAGAAAATTCTATATTTTTTGAAGATATTTTTACACATAAAGAAGATTATTATTTTTCTTCTCTTATCAAATGCTTTCATCATTTTTTTGATGACGCTGAAATTCCTGATGAAATTTTATCTATAGATGATGTAAAAAGTTGCTATCGAATAATGATTGAAAACCGTACCACATTAAGCGGAAAAGATTTTGATAATGAGTATTGCTGGAAAATTGCACAGTTATTTCTGGAATCATCTTCACCTCATAATATTCTTCCAACTTCTTATCATAATGCACTTGATTGTAGCGCATTTGAGTTTATTAAAAATCATATATCAAAAATCGATGAAATCGAAAAAATAGAAATTGCTTTTCATGCAGGTTTTCTTTGGACAGTCACTCCAGAAAAATTTGAACTTTTATCAAACTTTATAAAAAAAGATATTAATATCTATATAATTATTAATGATGCTTCTCTTGATGATATTGTATTTAAGCACTTAAGAGGGAATAATCGTGCATATATATCGTTAGAAAACAATATATCACTTTGGAAAGAAACACAAGAAAAGATTTCAAAAAAATTAAACATTCATGTGACTAATATTCCTTTATTCCATAGATATTGTGCAATACATATGCGTAATCAAAAAAATTCCGTGATACAGACAAGTTTCTATACATATGGAAATCCCAACATAGATAAAAATTATTCTGAAATCTTTAATTATAACTCTGACTATTTCAAATTGTTTAAAAAAGAGTTCGATTATTTATGGAATGAATCTTTTGATATAGAAAATTACAAATACTAAATAATTATTTGAAAACAACAAAACCCCCACGGATGTCTCCGCAGGGGTTTGTTTTTTATTCAGATATACACATTAACGATAATGTCACGCCAATAGAGTACTCTTCTTTTTGTGTTTTTAGCATACAAATAGCGTTTTGCATCATTGATATTGAGTACAAATTCGCCAATTTTGAAGTAATTATGAATTACTTGCTTTCGCTGATAGCAGCCTGAGCAGCAGCAAGTCTTGCAATCGGCACACGGAATGGTGAGCATGAAACATAGTCAAGACCAATCTTATGGCAGAACTCAACAGATGTCGGGTCGCCACCGTGTTCACCGCAGATACCACACTGGAGGTTTTCATTTGCACCTCTGCCGAGTTTAACAGCAGTCTTCATGAGTGAGCCTACACCTACCTGGTCAAGCTTAGCAAACGGGTCATTCTCGAAAATCTTCTTGTCATAGTAAGCATCGAGGAACTTACCAGCATCATCACGTGAGAAACCGTAAGTCATCTGTGTAAGGTCGTTAGTACCGAAGCAGAAGAAGTCAGCATTTGCACCGATTTCATCAGCTGTAAGAGCAGCACGTGGAATTTCAATCATTGTACCTACTTCATATTCAAGCTCAACACCAGCTTCAGCAATAATAGCATCAGCAGCAGCAACTACAACCTTCTTTACAAAGTTATATTCCTTGATGTCGCCAACAAGCGGAATCATAATTTCAGGCTTTACATTCCAATCTGGGTGATTCTTCTTAACGTTGATAGCAGCCTTGATAACAGCATTTGTCTGCATCTTAGCGATTTCAGGATATGTTACAGCAAGACGGCAACCTCTGTGACCCATCATCGGGTTAAATTCGTGGAGACCAGCGATAATATTCTTGATAGTCTCAACGGACTTGCCCTGTGCCTCAGCAAGAGCCTTAATGTCTTCTTCTTCTGTAGGAACAAATTCATGAAGCGGTGGGTCAAGGAATCTGATAACAACCGGATTACCCTCAAGAGCCTCATAAAGTGCCTCAAAGTCAGACTGCTGCATAGGTTCAATCTTAGCAAGTGCAACTTCTCTTTCTTCAACTGTATCTGAACAAATCATTTCACGGAATGCAGCGATTCTTTCAGGGTCAAAGAACATATGCTCAGTACGGCAAAGGCCGATACCCTCAGCACCGAGTTCACGAGCCTTCTTAGCGTCAGCAGGTGTATCAGCGTTTGTTCTAACCTTAAGCTTTCTGTACTTGTCAGCCCACTGCATAATTCTGTCAAATTCACCAGCAATTGTAGCATCAACAGTAGCAATAACACCCTCATAGATGTTACCTGTTGTACCATCGATTGAGATATAGTCGCCCTCAACAAAAGTCTTTCCGCCGAGTTCAAACTTCTTGTTAGCTTCGTCCATCTTGATGTCGCCACAACCTGATACACAGCATTCGCCCATACCACGAGCAACAACAGCAGCGTGTGATGTCATACCGCCACGAACTGTAAGAATACCCTGTGCAGCCTTCATACCTGTAATGTCTTCAGGAGATGTTTCAAGACGAACGAGTATAACCTTTTCACCTTTTTCAGCCCATACTACAGCGTCGTCAGCTGTGAATACAACCTTACCACAAGCAGCACCAGGTGAAGCACCAAGTCCCTTGCCGATAGGTGTAGCAGCCTTTAAAGCAGCAGTATCGAACTGCGGGTGGAGAAGAGTGTCAAGGTTTCTCGGGTCAATCATTGCAACAGCTTCCTGTTCTGTCTTCATGCCCTCGTCAACGAGGTCACAAGCGATTTTAAGAGCAGCCTGTGCAGTTCTCTTACCGTTTCTTGTCTGGAGCATATAGAGTTTCTTGTTTTCAACAGTAAATTCCATATCCTGCATATCGTGGTAGTGATTTTCAAGAGTCTTGCATACGTCAACAAACTGTGCATAAGCCTCTGGGAAAGTTTCAGCCATCTGCTGAATAGGCATAGGAGTTCTTACGCCGGCAACAACGTCTTCGCCCTGTGCATTTGTAAGAAATTCACCCATGAGTTTCTTTTCACCAGTAGCTGGGTCACGTGTGAATGCAACACCTGTACCGCAGTCGTCACCCATGTTACCGAAAGCCATTGACTGTACGTTAACAGCAGTACCCCATGAGAAAGGAATATCGTTGTCACGTCTGTAAACGTTAGCTCTCGGGTTGTCCCATGAACGGAATACAGCCTTTATAGCACCCATAAGCTGTTCCTTCGGGTCATCAGGGAAATCAACACCAATTTTAGCCTTATATTCAGCCTTAAACTGTGAAGCAAGGTTCTTGAGGTCATCAGCATCAAGTTCAACGTCCTGTGTAACGCCCTTTTCTTCCTTCATCTTGTCGATGAGTTCTTCAAAGTACTTCTTGCCGACTTCCATAACAACGTCTGAATACATCTGAATGAATCTTCTGTAGCAGTCCCAAGCCCATCTTGGATTATTGGACTTTTCAGCAATTGTGTTAACAACAGTTTCGTTAAGACCGAGGTTAAGAATAGTGTCCATCATACCAGGCATTGAAGCTCTTGCACCTGAACGAACAGAAACGAGGAGTGGATTTTCCTTGTCGCCGAACTTCTTACCTGTGATTTCTTCCATTTTTACGATATATTCGTTGATTTCAGCCATAATCTCATCAGAGATACCGCCGTCCTCATAATACTGAGTACAAGCCTCTGTTGTGATTGTGAAGCCCTGTGGAACAGGGAGACCGATGTTAGTCATCTCAGCGAGGTTAGCACCCTTACCGCCGAGAAGTTCTCTCATGTTTGCATTACCTTCAGAAAAAAGGTAACAATACTTATTTGCCATTGGTATATACCTCCGTTTTTAAACATTACCGGAAACGATAAAAATCATTTATCTTTCCGACTTATATATATTATAACACATTCAGGAAAAAATTACTATATATACAATAGTAAAAATTCTTTGGTGATTTTGTAGCATAATACACAAAAATTTATAAAAAAAAACAATTCTTGAAAAAAACGCTTGCAATTATTATTTATATTTGTAATAATAAAGGTAAGCGGAAAAATTCAGGAAATATAATTAAAATATTTAAAAACTAATAATATATTAACAAACTGTAAAGGGGTTAAAAATTATGAATAAAGCAATAATCCTCTTTCCGAC
>CAMWQI010000192.1 GCA_947176345.1 uncultured Ruminococcus sp. | reverse complement strand
CTCATTATAACAGATTTCGGCGGTTTTTTCTATTTTTTCATCGAACTCACGTTTAATTATATCTGCATATTTTTGAAGTGTAACATCTGATGTGGATTCGTAAATATAGACTGAATCACAATAAGCGGAAACTGTCTCCTGTTTTGATGTAAATGAATTAGCGTCAAGTAAAACTCTTTCCTTGACTGTTCCGCTTCCTGACTGCTGTATTTGCAGCACTTTCGGGACAAGTGTATTCAGTTTTTCGGTAGCATTTGCTTGTACGCCCATAGCGTTCAGATTTTCCGCAAGATGTGTACGCTGTTTTTCAAGTTCTGCTAAGTATTCGGCTATAGTTGGCATTATTCAGTCACCTCCACAATGTTTGAGAGATTTGTCTTTACATTTTCGAGGCTTGTTTCAAGTCTTTCAATGCGTTTTCCGTGTTCGCTTTCTATAGCGGATAGTTTTGAACTCATTGAACTTATGGTCGAAATAAGATTATCAAGATAATCCATATTTTCATGTGTATGTGAAGCTTCTGTCAGCGTTTCAATTTTCTTTCCGTGTTCTTTTTCAATAGCTAAAATCCGTGAACTCATTGAACTTATAGTCGGGAGGAGACTGTCCAGATATTCCATATTTTCGTGTGTGTGGGAAGCTTCTGCCAGAGTTTCAATTTTCTTTCCGTGTTCATCTTCTATAGCAAAAAGTTTTGCACTCATTGAACTTATAGTCGGAATAAGATTATCAAGATATTCCATATTTTCGTGTGTATGTGATACTTCTTCAAGACTGTTTATATGTCTCCATTGCTCTTCGTCAACGGCAGTCAGACTTGCACTGAGTACACTGATGCGAGAATTCAGAGTTGTTTCAATTCTGTCCAGAAATTCTTTATTCGTGTGAGTATGAGAGGAGTTTTCAAGACTTTCTACACGTTTCGCCAAGTCAGGCACAAAAAGTCCCACCGGAGAATTACTCAGTGCATTGTTTTCCAAGTCGGCGATACGTGGAATAACCGCAAACGTCCTTTTCTGCCCTGTCGGGACATAATAAGTTAGACAGGCGTTAGGAAATTCGGCACGTCCTACAGGATTGAAGTTTCCCCACCATGTGTCACGATTGGTAAGTTCTGCAAGCTGTTCCTCGATTTTTTCAGTGTCCATAGATGCACTTCCAGTATCTCCCTTGTCACCCTTTTCGCCTTTCAGCGAGTTAAGAAAATCTGCCTCAGTTCCGGAGTTTCCATGTGCAAGCCACACATCATATGCTGACTTTCCGTCTGCTCCGGTATCTCCTTTGCTACCCTTTGAACCGGTTGCACCTTTTTCGCCTTTTTCACCCTGAATACCTTGTTTGCCGGTGTCTCCCTTTTCACCTTTAAGAGAGTTCAGGAAATCCGTTTCAGTTCCGGAATTTCCGGCAGAAAGCCACATTTCATAAGCGGATTTTCCACTTGCACCGGTTTTACCGGTAGCTCCGGTTGCACCTTTTTCGCCTTTTTCACCCTGAATACCTTGTTTGCCGGTGTCTCCCTTTTCACCTTTAAGAGAGTTCAGGAAATCCGTTTCAGTTCCGGAATTTCCGGCAGAAAGCCATATTTCATAGGCAGATTTTCCGCTCGCACCGGTTTTACCGGTAGCTCCTGTTGAACCTTTTTCACCTTGTATGCCCTGTTCACCAGTATCACCTTTGTCACCCTTATCTCCCTTGACTCCCTGTTTTCCAGTATCGCCCCTGTCGCCTTTGAGAGATGCGAGCCATTGTGTCTGAGTCCCCTCAAAACCGTTATTCTGTGCGATTTCGTAGGCTGAAAGACCATTTTCACCGTCTTTTCCGTCAACGCCGTTTTGCAATGATGAGGCTTTTTCTTCCAGTTTCTGCAAAAGCTGTGTATACAGGTCAGGAGTCGGCGGAATTTCTTCCATACCGTCACCGACAAATCCGGATGGTCTGACATTCAGAGTTACCGGAACAGTCGTCGCACGGAGACCGTTTGTATTTTCCGCATCATACCCGAAAACTGACATTCTGACCGTACCTGCATGGAGTTCCGATGGGAGCAGACATGACGTTCCGTCCGTACCAAGTACACGATTATATGTTTCGTCGCACTGTGTGAACTGCACGACTTTATGAAACTTTTTCCAGTCGCCGTCAAATACAAATTTCAGGCTGACAAAAGAAATCTGCTGGTCTGCAATGACCTCACGTTCAAGAATTTCAATTTTCTGCTGTTTTACAAGGAATTTCCACATTATACCCTCACCTCGTTCCAGATATGTGCGTTCCAGTCGTAAGATAAATAACCGTCGGTACACTGAATTTTTTCAAGACTTGAACGTTTGCCGGTTTCGCCTGCCCATGTTGTACTTTTTTCAATTGTGTTCCATTCGTCAATAGTTCCCTCGTAAGTAGCAGAAAGCAGAGTCACACAACCTAAAAAAGCATTGTCGGAAATCTTTCTGACATTTTTAGTCATGTTTATCATAACTAAACCATCATCGTTGGCGAACATTCTTTCACCTATGACTGCACCACCGTAGTAAACTAATGCGACGTTTGTTTCTTCACATACAGAAACACCCACTGTTACAACGCTTTTCGGAACGGTCAAAGTACCAGGGAAAATCGCACCAAAGAAAAATTTATCTGTAAGTGAAGTGATACCATCTTCAATAGTCATATCTTTCAGCGATTTATTACAGTAAAACGGTGAATTTCCCCGTGTAGTGTTCTCACCGTACTCCCATATATCGCCTGTTCCGGTTAAAATAGCTTTGCCGTCTTTCCGCAGTGAATACCGAAAATTATCACCGACTCTTCCGGTTTCTACAACAATGTTGCTAAGGTCTTCAACCTGTGGCTGTAATTCGTTGAGTTTTCCCCTTAATTCAGCTATTTCCTGCATTAATTCTGTAACTCTGTACTTTCCTAAAATGCACTTGCAGTAACCGCAGACGTTCTCATCAGCACGGTAATCCCACCAATCCGCCTCTGTGATACACGGAGCGTCCGGATTTATGCGGACAGCATAAAGAAAAAGATTTGTACGTGTATCACTTTTCGGAATTTCGGGCAAAACAGGATTTTCAGCAGGCTGTCCTATTATGGAATCAATCCAAACATTCCGCACACCGTCGGACGTATCGCAGGCTATTACAATAGATATGTATCTTGGAAAAGTCGGGGCTTTATAACCGGCATAGTCAATCATATACGGCTCGTCATTCACGAAATAATGACCGTTTATCCAAGCCTTGCCCGTGCCAACAACAACTTGCCTGCCCTCGCCGGTTGAAGTCAAAGCAAAATTATCACCATAAGTGTCTAAAATTCCGTTGCAGATAAGACTTGAAAGATACGTCGTGAAATCCTTTGCTGTGTACGTTCTGTCAAGATTTTTAGCTTCAAAAAAACCGCTGTGGAATGCCATACAATCACTCTCCTTTGAATGTCGGTGTCAGTGAATAGCCGTTCTGGTCGAAACTTTCAATCATGCCGACAAGTTGTATTTTAGGCTGTTTCAAGCCGAAACGGTCATGTTGTACTGTCACATAGTCGCCTAAAAAATAATCCCTGTTGTATTGATATTGTTTGTCGTTCATTGCTATTGTGCTTTCGCTTTTTTCCGTTATCGATACAAGTTTTTCCTTGCCACGTTCACGTAACATATTCAGGTATTCAGTTTTTGGAATTTCAGTTGTTTCACTGTCTGTCTGTTCCTCGGCGGACAAATCTCTTGCATCAACATAAATTTCATACCTGTCAAACAACGACGGAATTTTTTCGGTGTAATGAAATACTGTATTTTTACGTGATGCACCCTCGCCAGCACCGAAAATATAAGCAAAATTGCTGTAATCTGTGGTATCAAGCACATAATCAAATGACAGAAGATTATTGTATGAATCGGAAAAAACTATGTGCGGATTTTCGTTCTGTAAAATGCTTCTGTCTGTACCTTGTGTGAGTTCAAAGACAAGTGAATATTCGTCGTCTTCAGATTTTTCAAGGCGGATATTTGCTGTACCACCGACAGTTTCGCAGATTTTATAAATCCAGTCCATAAGATTTTCATAACTAACCTGTAATTGTGTAGTTTTCTGCCAGCACGGACTTGAAAATTCGCTTATCTGAAGTCCTGGAATCCGTCGGAGTATGTCATGCCATGCACAAATTCTATACACAATATTTTTTACTATATCAGCATATGATGTTTCAGATGTATAATATTGAGTAGGATAAATAATTCTACGTGAGAGAAGCGACATTAAAAAACGTCCTGAAATCGTGAGATAATCTCCGTTTTCAGCATCTGTTGAAATCTGTATTTTTTCAATGATTCCATAGTGATTTTTATCGTCGTTACGTCCTATAATTCTGCCTTTTCTAAAATTATCAAGATTTTCAGGAGTTGCAGAAATATAAACTTCAAATAAACCACATGAATAATCACTATCCACAACTTAAGTATAACAAAATAACAT
>CAMWQI010000191.1 GCA_947176345.1 uncultured Ruminococcus sp. | reverse complement strand
GCAGGAGGGCTTTTTAGGCCTGCTTGACTGATTTTTTCTGTCGAACTCACGTTGTTTCAGATACTTTACAGCAGGATTTTACTATTCAGGATTTGAATAATTTGCAGGATTTTCTACTTGCAAAACCAACACAGGAAGATTTAAATGGGAAACCATATGACCTTGACGGAGACGGTAAATGGTCTGTATTTGATTTGTGCCTTATGAGACAGAAAGTTATTGCAACTACTGAACATCATTCTGATACGCTTGTAGCATATTTTTCAAGAACAGGTACAACGGAAGTGATTGCAGACTATATCATTGATATTACAGGTGCAGACGTTTTTGAAATTGAGGCTTCTGTACCATATACTGACGAAGATATTCAATACTCTGATTCGTCATGCCGTGCCAATCGTGAGCAGAATGACAAATCTGTCCGTCCTAAGATTAAAGATACCATTGAAAATATTGAGCAATATGACACAATTTTTGTTGGCTATCCGATATGGTGGAATCAGGAACCTCGTATTATAGATACATTTTTGGAGAGTTATGATTTTTCGGGAGCAACAGTGATTCCATTCTGTACCTCTCACAGCAGTGGAATTGGTATAAGTGAGAGCAATATTAAAAATCTTGACGTGGAATATGGGGAGTTACTCTCGGGAAAGCGATTCTCGGCTTCATCAACAGAAAAAGATGTTTCTGAATGGCTTGATACTCTGCCTGTATCGAAAAAGGAGACTGAAACCAAAATGAATATTGAAGTAAACGGACATACGCTTACGGCAACTCTTGCAGATAACTCCTCCGCAAAGGCATTTGCAGAACTGATAAAGTCTGAACCGCTGACGATTGAAATGAATGATTACGGCGATTTTGAAAAAGTCGGCAGATTATCCGAAAATCTACCGAAAAATGATGAACAAATTACGACTGAGGCAGGAGATATTATTCTTTATCAGGGTAATCAGGTTACAATTTATTACGATGAGAATACATGGAATTTTACACGGCTTGGCAAAATTGATAATATAACGCAGTCAGAATTAAAAGAAATTCTTGGAACAGGCAGTGTATTGGTTACATTTTCTCTTGAAAGAAAAACAGGAGTATTCGATATGAAGAGTAAAACTGTTATGCTTAATAGCGGTTATGAAATGCCGATTCTCGGACTTGGAACGTATAGTCTGCTTGATGACACCTGTGTCAATTCTGTTGTTGCTGAACTGCAAAGTGGTGGCAGACTTATTGATACAGCGTATATGTATCATAATGAGGAATCTGTCGGTAAAGGTATCAGGCAGTCTGGTGTTCCGAGAGAAGAAGTCTTTGTAGAAACAAAGCTATATCCGAATCAATATGCAGATGCTGAAAATGCGATTGATGAAGCACTTGAAAAACTCGGTGTGGAATATATTGACCTGATGTTACTGCATCATCCTGGAACAAATGATGTAGAGGCTTACAAGACTATGGAACAGGCTGTTGCTGACGGAAAAATCCGCTCAATCGGACTTTCAAACTGGTACATTGAAGAACTGGAAGACTTTCTGTCACAGATTTCAATTATGCCTGCTGTTGTACAGAATGAGATACACCCATATTATCAGGAAATTGAAGTTGTATCGTATATTCAGTCGCTTGGAATTGTTGTACAAGGTTGGTATCCGCTTGGAGGCAGAGGATATACAGCCGAACTTCTCAGTGATGAAACAATTAAAAAAATTGCGGAAAATCATGGTGTATCTTCGGCACAGGTCATTCTTCGCTGGAATTTGCAAAGGAATGTTATTGTTATTCCTGGTTCAAGCAATCCTGACCATATCAAAGAGAATCTTGACTTATTCGGATTTGAATTATCCGACAATGAAATGGAGCAGATTAAGGCTATCAATCGTGATGAAAAGCATGATTGGTATTAATTAAAAAAATAAATGGGCGGAGCAGTTACGCTCCGCTCATATTTTCAGAAAAGACCAGCTATTTTGTTCATGCTGTCACGCATAAGGTCAAGTGAGGAATGGCAATACAAATCCATAGTTATCTGTACAGTAGCGTGACCTAAAATGTCACTGAGAGCCTTGATATTCACACCATTTTCGATAGCTCTTGTTGCAAAAGTGTGGCGTAGTGCGTGGAAATTTGCGTGTTCAATTTCAGCTACCGCAAGCAGATAATTCAGAGCATCACGCATTGTATGAGGTTCAACACAGGTACTGAACGGCATTGAGAATACAAATCCGTTTGGCATAATAGGAACGCCAAGAGACATATATTCCTGTTGCTGATGTTCCTTGTGTTCAAGAAGCATAGTCCAGACATTCTGTGGAATTGGAATTTCTCTGTATCCCTTCGGAGTTTTGACATTACCTTCAATGAGAGTAGTGGAGCAGGTATCTTCGTCATCTTCATCAATTTCTTCAAGCTCATTCAGATTTTTCTTGATACGCTGGAGGGTACGGCTGATTTTTATAGTACCTTTGTTGAAATTCACGTCAGTCCAGCGTAATGCACAGAGTTCGCCGATACGTAAGCCTGTTGCGAGGTCAAAAAGAATTGCAAATCCGAGCCTGTGGGTATATATTACACTTAGAAGTTTTGCCTGCTCATCTACGGACAATACACGCATTTCCTTCTTCTCCTGACGTGGAATAACCGTTCCGTGAGTCGGATTGTTTATGATTATTCCGTTGATACAAGCCTGCTCCATTGCCTGATGAAACATATTGTGGAGGTTGCGGATTGTCTTTGCCGAAAGACCGCCTTTGCCGTCGGTTCGTCCGTTTTCGAACTTCTGGTTATAGAAGTTTTGAATTACGGCAGGAGTAACCTGCTGTATCGGAATATCGCCTAATATCGGGATAATATGGTTGTGGACATATCCTTCGTAGCTTATGTAGGTTGAAGGTCTGATACTTACGGAAGCGTAGTTCTGAAGCCACTGTATAAGCCAGTCCTTCAGCAGAAGTCTGTTCGGGGTAACATAAGCACCTGTTTGTTTATTATGAAGCACGGCGTTGAGTTTTTCAGCGACTTCCTTGCGGGTTTTGCCGTAGACGGAACGCTGAATCTGTCTGCCTTTATCGTCACGACCATCCGAATAACGTCCTTCCCATGTACCGTTGGAACGCCTGCGGATTGAGCCTTCGTTATTGCCTTTTTTCATTTGTAAATCACCTCGTTTGTGTTATTGAGCCAGTTCAGAAAATTATCACGGGTAACTCGGAGTTGTTTGCCGAGTTTAAGGACTGGAAAGCCCTTTGAGTTCATGAGATTGTAGCCTGATGTCAGCGAAATATTGAGATAACCTGCAATATCCTTTGCCGTCATCACAAGAGGAAGTTCCTCATTGGAATTAAATTTTGGTAAATTCATAAAAAAATACCGCCTTTCATATATTTTTTTATTTATATGTTGGGCGGTATTATTTTTTAATTTTCAGATTATGTCATTAATTCTTAATGTTTACATTTCCATAAGAAAATCATCATAGCAGCCATTACATTTGATATTCTGTATTGTTGAGTAAAGCAGGTCGTAGTCCATGAACATATCTTCAATGTCATCAGCACTGTATCCGTAGTCCAGCAGAAGAGCAATGTCATCTTCATCAACTCCATAGCAATTGCACATATCAAAAAGTAACTGCTCGTGCTGGGTGTAATAATTGTCATCGAAATCATCATAATATCTCATCCATGAAGCATATCTGAAATCTTCTTTGGTCTCAAATTCCGAACGGGTAATAATTCCGCTGCTGTCGATTCTGATAATATCACCGTGAACAGTTTCAATTTTATTGCATGGAAAATTCTGCATACCGACTTTTTTCAGGGCGTTCTTCATAATAGATTCAGTTGAAGCGTATATATAAAGTCCCAAAACTTCAAAGTGGAGCAGGCACAGAGGATTACTTCCCTTAATTATGTAAAGCGAGTTTTCCTCATCAAGAGTGGTAAAAGTGAAGTTACCCTGTACCATTTCAGCCATATTTTTGAGACTATCAAAATCAAGTCTGCCCTGCTGTTCAATAAGCTGAACTGCAACGTAACTATCTGTTTCAATGTGAGTATCAGGCAGGTTTTTGGATTTGCGGACTTCTTGGTCATTATAGAGTACACCATTGTGAGCAAAAGCAAATTCTTTGTCCGCATGACCAGGAAAAGGGTGATTGTTCTGATTGAACTTCTGATTTCCCTGAGTGGTCAGACGGGTGTGTCCCATGACTGCTTTTGTGCCGTTGGGAGCATTGAAACGTATTTTATGAGCAGGCTTGGGACGTTTATAAATTGTCACCCTTTTATCCCTGATGTAAGCGATTCCAGCCGCATCAGTTCCACGTTCCTCAGCGGCATTTGCGAGTGCCTGAGTGAGCTTTTTCAGGACTTTATAAGGTATGATATGCTTGTAATCAAGCCAGCCGAATAATGCACACATATAGTAATCCTATTTTAAAATGGAATATCAAGGATAGCGAAAAACGTAATG
>CAMWQI010000190.1 GCA_947176345.1 uncultured Ruminococcus sp. | reverse complement strand
ATCTACTGGTTTAGCAAGTTCGTTTAGTTAATTTTCAACGATACAGCACAGTAGTTACATTATGTCCGGAATGTCTCCGTGCGACAACTGCCGCTACAATGTCAATCCATTCCATAAGCTGTCCGCCGAAAAGCTGGTTATATCCGTTTATATTAGCTTGCGTAAGAACGTGTACCTGTTCAGAATATGAGTCACTAACTCTTTTTTCCATGTCATCACTCCTTTATACTATTATATATTATTATTTTATATTTGTCAAGTATAATTTTTTACACAAAAATCACACAGGAAATTTGTAAAATCAGATAAGTTAGCAATCACAAACTTAATTGTTATTGTAAAAATTTCCGAAAATAATTTCAAGCTATTGACATTTTTATTAGCAAGTGCTAATATAATATTGTTATTAAACCCTAACCTTTAAGGAGGTATGATGTATGCCTTTAACAATGGCAAATTCTGGTGAAGAAAACATAATAAAAAAAGTCGGTGGAAATCCTGAAACAAGAAAATTTCTTGAAAGTTTAGGTTTTGTTGCCGGTGGTACTGTTACCATTATAAACGAAATAGGCGGAAATCTTATAGTCAATGTGAAAGATTCAAGAGTCGCCGTAAGTCATGAAATGGCTGTAAAAATAATGATATAGGAGTTGAATTTTTATGACACTTAAAGAAGTAAATGTAGGTCAGACAGTGACCGTGCAGAAAATTTCCGGAGCAGGTGCGATAAAAAGACGCATAATGGATATGGGCGTGACAAAAGGCACGGAAATACACGTCCGCAAAGTAGCACCGCTTGGTGACCCTATCGAAGTGACAGTAAGAGGATATGAATTATCACTAAGAAAAGCCGATGCTGAAATAATTGAAGTTTTATAATTTTTTTTAAATTTCAGTTAGCAAAAACTAATAGAAAGGATTTGTTTATGGAAATAAAAATAGCACTTGCAGGTAATCCGAACTGTGGCAAGACTACCCTGTTTAATGCCCTTACGGGTTCTAATCAGTTTGTAGGAAACTGGCCAGGGGTTACTGTTGAAAAAAAGGAAGGACGGCTGAAAAATCAGAAAGATGTGATTATAACCGACCTCCCTGGAATTTATTCACTCTCTCCGTATACGCTGGAGGAGGTTGTGGCACGTAATTATCTTATAGACGAAAGACCAAATGCAATTCTTAATATAATAGACGGAACTAATCTTGAAAGAAATCTATATCTTACAACACAGCTTATTGAACTTGGAATACCTGTTGTCATTGCAATAAACATGATGGACGTTGTTAAAAAGAATGGCGATGTTATAAAAACTGATATACTTTCCGAAAAATTAGGCTGTCCGGTTGTGGAAATTTCTGCACTAAAGAGTACCGGCATTGACGAAGCCTCAAGAATGGCTGTACAGGTCGCAAAATCCGGAAAAAGAACTGTTCCGCAACATAGTTTCTGTGGCTGTGCCGAACACGCTATAGCACATATTGAAGAGGCTGTACTGCATAACTATCCGGAGGAACAGCAAAGGTGGTATGCGATAAAAATATTTGAAAGAGACGAAAAAGTACTTGAAAAACTACATATCCCTGACGAAGTAAAGGAACATATCGAAAAAGACATACAGTCCGCTGAAACTGAAATGGACGACGATTCAGAAAGCATTATCACAAATGAACGTTATGTTTACATAGCCGGTGTAATGAAAGAATGTTGCAAAAAGAAAAATAAAGGCGGTCTTACAGTTTCCGACAAGATAGACAAGGTTGTAACAAACAGATTTCTTGCACTGCCGATATTTGCGGTAATAATGTTCATAGTTTACTATGTATCTATAACGACGGTCGGTGCATGGTGTACCGACTGGACAAATGATGTACTTTTCGGTGAATGGATTCCCGATGCTGTAAACGGTTTCCTTGAAAAAATCAACTGTGCCGGCTGGCTACAAAATCTCATAGTTGATGGTATCATAGGTGGTGTGGGTGCTGTACTGGGATTTGTACCACAAATGCTTGTATTATTCATATTCCTTGCATTCCTTGAGGCTTGTGGATATATGGCACGAATAGCCTTTGTAATGGACAGAATTTTCCGTAAATTCGGTCTTTCCGGCAAATCTTTCATTCCTATGCTTATCGGTACGGGTTGTGGCGTTCCGGCGGTAATGGCAAGCCGTACGATTGAAAACGAACGCGACCGCCGTATGACAATTATGACTACAACATTTATTCCGTGTGGGGCTAAACTTCCCATTATCGGACTTATAGCTGGTGCATTCTTTGATAATTCCGGACTTATAGCCGTATCTGCTTACTTCATTGGTGTACTTGCAATAATAATTTCCGGAATAATGCTGAAAAAAACAAAAATGTTCTCTGGAGACCCCGCACCGTTCGTTATGGAACTTCCGGCTTACCATATGCCGACAGTAAGCAACGTACTCCGTTCAATGTGGGAACGTGGCTGGTCATTTATCAAAAAAGCTGGATCTATCATTCTTCTTTCAACTGTAGTGCTTTGGTTCTTACAGGGATTTGGTGTTGAAGACGGTTCATTCGGCATGATTGAAGACCTTGACAATTCAATACTTGCAAAAATAGGAAATCTCTTTGCATGGGTATTCAAACCTCTTGGCTGGGGCGACTGGAAAGCTGCTGTTGCCGCTGTAACCGGTCTTATAGCTAAAGAAAACGTCGTTGCTACATTCGGAACACTTTTCCATTTCGGCGGAGAACTTTCTGACAACGGAGACGAAATATGGGAAATGCTTGCAGCAAGCTATACATCAATAGCAGCATTTTCGTTCCTTGTGTTCAATCTCCTGTGTGCTCCATGCTTTGCGGCTATTGGTGCTATCAAGCGTGAAATGAACTCTGCTAAATGGACATGGTTTGCTATTGGCTATCAATGCGGATTTGCATATGCAATATCACTTATAATATATCAGTTCGGTTCATTTTTTGCCGGAAACGTTCACCCTGTAGGTCTTATAGTAGCTTTAGTATTTACAGCATTCATAATCTATATGCTTTTCAGACCTGCAACGGAAAACACTGTCGGCAAAAGAGCCGTGAGAGTGTGATTTATTATGGGTACTGTTATAACGGGTCTTATATTGCTTGCCATAGTTATTTCAATTGTGGCAAAGATGATAAAAGACAGAAAAAATGGTAAATCCTCCTGTGGCTGTGGCTGTGAACACTGCCCTAACTCCTCAAATTGCCACGGAGATACAAAAAAATCCACATAATTCCTGAAAACCGTATGTGAAAAAACATACGGTTTTTTTATACATAATCATTGCCATATGTAAATTTTTATATATTTTTTTAAATATAGTATTGAAAAATTTAAGTTGATATGTTATAATAAAGTTAATCAGATTAATCTGATGAATATTTTTAACAGAAAGGAAAGATTTTTTAATGAGAGTACGCGAAAATCTCAAGCGTGGAACAGTAGAAATGGTTCTGCTCCACCTGCTCAATGAGCGTGAAATGTACGGCTATGAAATTCTCAGCGAAATGAGAGAACGCAGTGGAGGTCAGTTTGCAATAAAGGACGGTTCTATGTATCCGATTCTTTACAGAATGATTGACAAAGGCTTTATCGAAGACGAACAGGTTCTTGTTGGTCGCAGACGCACACGTGTTTACTACCACATCACAGAGACCGGCAAAGCACATCTCAAGGAACTTGTTGAGGAATACCACATCATCACCAAAGGCATCAACGAACTCCTTAGCAGTAAGTCCGATGCTGTATCAAGCAGACCTATAAAGGAATAAATCTGTTATTTCTGAAATCGGCATACATATTCCATTGCAGACGCTTTATTTCCGGCATATGTAATATCTGATATATAATGTCAACATTTTTCAGGTATGAATATAATATAGTATAACTATATTTTTCCGGAGGTATATTATATGTTTTCATTCAGTCGGATAATCTGCCAGCGTCCATGCTGTAAGGCGGTTATACATGGTGACGGAAAATTTCACTCACTTCATGGTACTGTCTCATTTATAAAAGCTTATTGCGGTACACTGGTAGTTACTGAACTATACGGGCTTCCATCACCGGACGGAGTATATGCAATGCACATTCACAACGGTGCAGAATGCACCGGCACTGAATCAGCCCCTTTCGATAATGTCGGTTCTCACCTCAACCCCGATAACACAACGCACCCTTTCCATATGGGAGACTTGCCCGCTGTTTTCAGCAATAACGGCTATGCATGGAGTGCGGTTTATACAGACCGCTTTTATCCGGCACAAGTAATCGGGCATACGGTCATAATCCATATTTCACCAGACGACTACCGGACACAGCCATCAGGAAATTCCGGTGAAAAAATCGCCTGCGGAGAGATACGTTAAAAATCCCCCCTTGAAACACACAGATATGTGGAGTTTCGGGGGATTTTTTATTTAAAAAAATCAATCTGCATGGTAATGATAATTTTGGAACTTCCTGCTATAATTTATAAGTTATATTATTCAAGCAATAATCT
>CAMWQI010000189.1 GCA_947176345.1 uncultured Ruminococcus sp. | reverse complement strand
TTGTTTATTCTTCAATCGGAACGATTGCCAATGTCTTACCAAGTGGTTGTAAAATCTTCAGTATAGTGCTGAGGTTCGGCGTTGTATTTCCATTTTCTACTCTTGCAATAACTGGCTGTTTCACACCGCTGAGAGTTTCAAGTTCTCTTTGAGTAATGCCTTTTTCCTTACGAGCCTTTACAAGTTTGCCTATTAGAGCGACTTTCAACTTATTTTCAGCGATTTCTTCGGGCGTGAAAAGTTCTTTTTCAACATCACTCCATGTTGTGAATTTGTTTCCATTAAGTTCAATACTCATTCAATCCCACTCCTTTTCTTAAAGTCGGCTAATTCTCGCTTTGCCTGTTCGATTTCCCTAGGAGGCGTTTTTGGTGTTTTCTTACGCTCTGGTTTATCAGTAAAAACAAAAAGGCAGGACTTTATTTATTGATGCACGAAAAATAGGTTATATGATAGACCGCCCTCACCGTGAATTCACGGATGATAATATTCAGAAACTCGCCGATACGTTCAGTGCTTTTCGACGGCACGTTTGAGGAAGTCAAAGGTTTCTGTGCTGTTGCGACTACTGAGGAAATCGCAAAACAGGAGTTACTAAATAAGTAATAAAAATATTGACAAGAGTGTAAAAATGTGGTATAATATACCCATGTAAATAAAGTACATTCAGGATATTGTGCTTTTTTCTCAATATGGATATGTTTGTCCATATTTTGAGTAGCATTCACCATCAGATTATTTGTTCTATACTGAAAGTTGTGAAGTTACTCCGTAAGGAAATAGAAAAATTATAATATAGGAGTGTTATAAAATGATTTATTTAGATAATGCATCAACTACATTTCCAAAGCCTGATGTAGTGTATGATGTGGTTGATAAGGTACAAAGGACTTGTGCTGTAAATGCAGGACGTGGCTCATATAAAGCAGCACAAGAGGCTTCAAATATAATAAATGATGCAAGAAAAAGAATGGCTAAACTTGTAAATATCCAAGATGAAAACAGAGTGATATTCGCTCCATCTTCCACAATAGCCATGAATCAAGTACTGAATGGTTTGAATTTTTCTCAAACTACAAATGTTTATATATCTCCATTTGAGCATAATGCTGTTGTAAGACCACTCTACAAGCTTTCTCAGGAATATGGATTTAAAATAAATATTATTCCATTTAATGCAGACACACAGGAACTTGATTTCAATTCTATGAAAAACTGTTTTGTTGTACAGCATCCTGATATAGTTGTAGTAACTCATGTCAGTAATGTGACAGGGTTAATTGCTCCTGTTGATAAGATATTTACAGAATCAAAGAAATATGGTACTGTTAATATTTTAGATGCTTCTCAATCTTTGGGAATGATGCCGATTAGTTTATCTTCTAAAATTGATTTTCTTGTATTTGCAGGACACAAAAATCTCTATTCAAATTTTGGAGTTGGTGGATTCATATACAACAGCAAAGTCGAATTGAAGCCGTTTATTACAGGTGGAACAGGTGCAGACTCGTTAAACCCTCACATGCCTGATGTCATGCCAGTTAAATATGAAGCAGCAAGCCATAATGTAATAGCTATTGCATCATTAAACGCTTCTTTAGATTGGTTAGAAAGTATTGGAATAGAAAATATATTCAGCCATAAAAAACAACTGACCGAGTATTTAATTGAAAAACTATCAGCATTAAAATCAATAAAAATGCATATTCCTGCTGACAAAGAAAAACATATTGCTGTATTATCGTTTACGCATAAGCATTATAGTTCTAAAGAACTTTCTGATATTCTTAATAGTAATTTTGATATAGCAGTTCGTTGCGGATACCATTGTGCACCTTATGTACATAAACTTATTGGAACAGAAGAAACCAACGGTACAGTAAGAGTAAGTTTAGGATATTTCAATGAGAAGTCAGACATTGATGCACTTATAAGTGCTTTAGAAGAATTAGAAAGTTAATTGTATAAATAAATTTGTTGATTATCTGAATTCAATGAATAATGCAATTAGAAATATAACTGAAAAGCCTGCAAAGATTTAGTTACCTTTGCAGGCTTTTTTATTATGCCCAAAACAGTGTGGATAATCGTTGAATACAAGGGATTTGTAGGTTTCAGAGCAGTGATTTTTAATTCAAATGCAGAACATTCAAAAGCAAAAGCTAACTCATGCCATAATAAGTTATAACTGGTTTGTAGAAATTATGAAATTTGCATTTGTCCCACTTATATTATATACTATAAAAGCACGTTTTGGCGTGTTCAGAAATATCTTTTGTTGACTCCACTCCTTTGAAGTATGCGATAATCACAGAATACATAGTAATCATACTTTCAGCGAATATGCGAAAACAGGTAAAAGTTCCATGGACTGGTTCTATGGTTTCAAACTGCATCTGATTATCAACGGTGAAGGTGAAATTTTATCTTTCTGTCTTACTTCGGGCAATATAGATGACAGAAATGAATCTGTAATGGATTCTAATATTCAGAAGGGATTTTTACCTGCTTGACTAATTTTGTCACTCACGTTTATGAAAGAAAATTTTCAAAAATTTTATAGCAATCACTTGACATTGTATATACAAATGCGGTATAATAAAATAGAAAGGAGTGATTTTAATGACACAGGTTAATTTCCGTATTGAAGATGATGTTAAAGCTAATGCTGAAAAAGCACTTAAAGAAATGGGACTTACTATGTCAACTGCTATTACAATGTTTTTGGTAAAAGTTGGCAGAGAAAAGCGTATACCCTTTGAAATCAATGCAGACCCTTTTTACAGTGCGGAGAATATCGCAGAACTTGAAAGGCGAGTTGTAAGTCTTGAAAATGGTACAAGTACATTGAAAGAACACGATTTGATTGAGGTTGACGATTGATGAAGAAAGTATGGCACGACAAAGCGTGGGAAGAGTACCTGTATTGGCAAACACAGGATAAGAAAACATTGAAGAAAATAAACAGACTATTAACAGACATTGACCGGAACGGTTACAACTGTGCCGGAAAACTTGAACCACTGAAAAATAATCTGTCTGGATATTGGAGCGTAAGAATTGACGAGCAAAATCGTATTGTGTTCAAAATCAGTGGAGAGCAATTAGAAATACTTCAATGTGGTTCTCATTATGGTGACAAGTGAATATCATCTAAAGCGGTGTGTTATTGCGACATACCGCTTTTTATATGTTATTGTGTAACACATAAATTAATGTTTACAATATTTACAAGTGTAAACATAGTATTGTATTACTTTCCCTCTGTGAGTTTCTGATAGAGTTTCATAAGTTTTGCTACACATTCGCTCTCCATTATCTTCCTGTCAAAGTCATATGCAGACATTACAGCTAAGTCATTAGCCTGATGTGCCTTGCGAAGCTCTGGTGGCATTGTCAGTTCGTCGTATAAGTCGGCAAGGGAGCAATCAGGATATAAAGCCCTTGCGTTCAGGATAGCTTGTGCAGTGCGTTCTATGCGTGCTTGCTGTTCAGAAGTCGGAGCAGGGAACGGAAAGTTGTTATATACAACCGTGTTAGAATATCTGTAACTTGTGCCAAGATAACCACAAACAAATCTTGTCCAAACCATATGAACATTAGAAGTCAGCACTCCGAAATGATAGAGTGTGGCATTAGGGACTAAAAAGTTAGCATTTCCACAAATCACATCTGCATTTTCAAATCCAATTGGTATATATCGTCTGTTTTCGGAAGAATGAGAAGGCACAATTATGTATTCAGTAGTTGGATGTCGAATTTCCATAAAACGTGTGGGATAGTCTGCAAATTTTCGGGTTGCTAATTTTGTACTTTGCAATCGGAATTTTTTAATATTTTTTACTCGTTCCATAACTTTCGGCATTGATTTCGAGTCATTTGGTGTTGCATTTAAAAGCCATAAGCACCACCGTTCTTCATTATGCAAAAATTCTCTTGCACCATAAAATTTTTTAATATATTTTTCTGCGTGTGGCTCTTCCTTTAAAAATATTGCTTTTTCTTCTGCTGTTAAAAAGAAATTTCCATCATCAACAGGAATACTTCCTTTTACCATTTCCGGAACATCACAAATAGGCTTTTTTCTGCTCTCAATAAAAATATTATCCGCACTAATCAAGTAAGGACTGATATTTTTTACAAGCTGAAAATTCTCTGAATTGTACAATTTTTTAGGGTTGTTATTGTACATAGTGCTGAAACCAACAATAACACAATGAACGTGTGCTTTTAGGCTTGCCTCGCTGTCCCACCGGAACGTCCTGTATGCAAAATCAATATGCACTCCAAAACGCTCAAATAACGGCTTCCAGACGCTTGCAACCTGTTCGCCTTGTGTTATACTATTTGTTGACACAAAAGCCGTCTGAATGGTTGTAGAGTGCATCAGAGACGATGCTTTGAAATACCAACCGGCTACATAGTCAATCTTTCCGGCTGTCTTGTATGGTTTGCCTTTTTCGTCAACATAAATACTCAAAATATCCGCTTTTTGTTCCTTACTCTGCAACGAGTAGCCTACAAAGGGCGGATTTC
>CAMWQI010000188.1 GCA_947176345.1 uncultured Ruminococcus sp. | reverse complement strand
CTATACATATAGTATAGAGAACTTTATATTTTTTTCAATTACAGATATTTCATATATCGTTTCTTATTATGTCATCAAGAGTTTCACGCTTTACGGCTATTCTTGATTCGCCGTTATTTACGAAAACAACAGCAGGTTTCTGAAGTCTGTTATAATTAGATGACATTGAATAGTTGTAAGCACCGGTAGCACATACGGCTATAATATCGCCTGATTCAGCGTGCTGTAATGGCATATTCTCACCGATTAAGTCACCGCTTTCACAGCATTTTCCGGCAATGGTAACACATTCAGTGCGTTCTTCTGTAGCCTTGTTTGCAACAATAGCCTCATATTCTGATTTATATAGAATATATCGTGGACTGTCAGCCATACCGCCATCAACTGATATGTATGTACGGATATTCGGAATTTCTTTTCTTGCACCTACCGTATAGAGAGTAATTCCGGCTGGTGCAGCTATGGAACGTCCCGGTTCTATGAAGATATACGGTTGCGTAATATCAAGTTCGGAGCAGGTATTTTTTACGACTTCCGAAACTCTTTCCATGTATGTTTCAAACGGTGCAGGGTCGTGTTCGTTGAGATATTTAATTCCGAAACCACCACCTAAATTAAGACCTTTGATTTCGTAATTGAGTTCGTTTTTGATTTTGGCAATGAACGAAAGCATAACTTTAGCGGCTTCCTCAAATGGTGCAATGTCAAAAATCTGTGAGCCTATATGGCAGTGAAGTCCCATAAGATTAATATTTTTACATTCTACAGCCTGCTTTACAGCCTCAAAAGCCTCGCCTGTTTCAAGGGCAAAACCGAATTTACTGTCAATCTGACCGGTTTTTATGAAATCATGTGTATGTGCATCAATTCCGGGTTTGATACGGAACATTATATCAGGCTTTATATTTTTTGATTCAGCGATTTTTTCAAGGCGGAGAAGTTCGGAAATATTATCGACAATAATATGACCTACTTTAATATCAACGGCATATTCAAGTTCCTCATCGGTTTTGTTATTGCCGTGAAATCCTATTTTAGAAACGTCAAAACCTGCTTTTACGGCAGTATAGAGTTCTCCAATTGATACGGCATCAAGACCCATACCCTCGTCGGCAACTATGCGACACATTTCAAGACAGGAAAAAGCCTTACTTGCATAACACGCAAGACCTTTGCCGTCATAATATTTGTCAATACTGCTTTTGAAACGCTGGCAAGCTTTTCTTACTGCCTGTTCGTCCATGACGTAAAGTGGTGTTCCGTACTGTTTTGCAAGTTCAACAGTATCAGCACCGCCGATAGTAAGATTTCCTTTTTCATTAACGTTTAAATTTTCTGATACAAACATTTTAAAACAATCCTTTCTGATTAATCATTTTCTGATACATCTTCAACTATGCTACGGAGTTCCTCTACGCCCTCGAAAGTCATTGAGGAAAACGGCACAGAATGTATATCACTGAAACATGGTATTTCGTTCTCAAATGCCCTCATACGCTTTTCACGTTCCGACTTGTTGAGTTTATCGGCTTTTGTGAGAACGATAACAAATGGCATTTCAGTATCAATAAGATAATTTATCATCTGCACGTCGTCTTTTGTCGGGGCGTGTCTCATATCCACAAGCATGAAAACAAGCCGTATATCCCTGTCTGCATTGAGATAACCCTCTATAAGACCCGACCAGCGTTCCTTTTCAGATTTTGAGACTTTTGCATAGCCATATCCTGGTAGGTCAACAAAGAAAATATCATCAAGCCTGTAAAAATTTATAGTAGCGGTCTTTCCAGGAACGGAACTTACACGGGCGAGATTTTTTCTGTTGAAAAGCTTATTTATAAGTGTAGACTTGCCGACGTTTGAATGTCCGGCAAAAGCTATTTCAATATTTTCCGGTGGTGGTATTTGTGAAAATTTTCCGTATGATGCGAAAAACTCCGCTTTATTGTAATTAAGTTTCATATATCATTCCTTTCATTCAGGAGTGCAGTATTGAGAACATCGGAAAGATTTTCAGCATATACAAACTCAATATTTTCTTTTACGATGTTATCAACTTCCTCAAGGTCTGGTTTATTATCAGCCGGAATAATTACGGTTTTCACACCGGCTTTATATGCAGCCATTGTCTTTTCACGGAGACCACCTATTGCAAGAACTTTTCCATGTAAAGTAATTTCACCTGTCATAGCCACATCTGCTCTTACAGGTATTCCGGAAAGTGCCGATACAAGTGCGGTAGTCATTGTCACACCGGCAGATGGTCCATCTTTTGGCACAGCACCCTCAGGGGCATGAATATGAATATCCTTATTTTTGTAAAATTCCGGATTTATGTTGTATTTTTCGGCAACACTTCTTACATAGCTTACTGCAATGCGTGAGCTTTCTTTCATGACATCGCCGAGCGAGCCAGTAACTTCCGTTTTGCCTGTGCCGTCAAGTACAAGCACTTCAAGTGGCATTATTACACCACCTACTGAAGTCCATGCAAGACCATTTACAATGCCCACCTGATTTTCCTTTGATAACAAATCAGCGGAATATTTTTTCACACCGAGATATTCCTGAACATTATCAGACTTTACAATAACTTTCTTTGTTTCCTCTGATGCAATTTTTCTTGCAGTTTTACGGCATACAGATGCTATAAGCCTTTCCAGTGAACGTACACCGGCTTCTTTAGTGTAGAAACGGATAATATCATGAAGTGCGTCATCTGTTATTTTAAGCTGTGAGGCTTTCAGACCGTGTTCCTTTATCTGTTTCGGGACGAGGTGTTCCTTTGCTATATGGAATTTTTCTTCTGCCGTATAACTTGGCAGTTCGATAATTTCCATACGGTCAAGAAGTGGTTCAGGGATAGCAGAAATATTATTTGCAGTCATAATGAATACTGCTTTGCTGAGGTCAAACGGTATTTCTATGAAATGGTCACGAAAAGCGTTATTCTGTTCGCTGTCAAGGACTTCAAGCATAGCAGATGCTGGGTCGCCTTTTATATCACTGCAAAGCTTGTCTATTTCGTCAAGGAGAATAAGCGGATTGCTTGTGCCTGCCTGTTGCATGGCTGTAATGATACGACCCGGCATAGCACCGATATAAGTTTTTCTGTGACCTCTTATATCAGCTTCATCACGTACACCACCCAATGAAACTCTTGCATATTTTCGTCCCATAGCCTTTGCGACGGATTTTGCAATAGATGTCTTGCCGATTCCGGGAGGACCAGCAAGGCAGATAATCTGACCTTTTATTTTAGGATTAAGCATATATACGGCAAGAAATTCAATAATACGCTCCTTGACCTTTTTAAGTCCATAATGTTCTTTTTCGAGTATATTTTCAGCTTTTGCTATTGTCATTTTAGCCTTTGAATATTTTCCCCATGGGAGTTCAAAGACGGTATCAAGATAATTCTTTATAACAAAAGCCTCCTGCGAATATGGAGGGAGTTTGCTTAGTTTTTCAATTTCTCTGATAAGCTTGTCACGGCTTTTTTCGTCACAGCCGATGTTCATAGCCTTTGTCATATAGCGGAAAGTCTCTTCATTTTCGCCCTCACCCAGCTGTTCCTGAATAACTCTCACTTGTTCACGCAGATAATATTCTTTCTGATTTTTGTCAAGATTTTCCCTTGTCTGCTCATTGATTTCCTGTTCAATTTCAAGAACCTCATTTTCAGCAGAAAGATAAGCCACTAACATGGCAAGCCGGTGAGCAAGATTATTTTCCTCAAGGAGTTCCTGTTTTTCCTTGTAGCTTATATTGCAATTGAAAGTAATCAGTTCAAAGAGTTTTTCCGGATTTTCCTGCGTAAGTACAGAAATGGCAAGTTCCTTAGGCATTTTCGGAAAAAATGCTACATATTTTTCAAAAGCATTTTTAGCAGAACGCATGAGAGCTTTTATTTCATTTTCATCGGTTTTTGCCTTTGAATATGAGGGTACACGCTTTACTTCAGATATAAGTGTTTCACCGTCATCGCTGAAATTGATGAGACGTGCCTTGTATATTCCCTTGACAAGAACTTTCATGATATTATCCGGAAGTTTAAGAACCTGTTTTATTTTAGCTACAACACCTATTTTATACAGGTCTGAAACTTCTGGATTATCAATATAAGCTTCTTTTTGTGCAACAAGAAATAAATTTCCATTTCCTTTAGTAAGGGCATATTCAATTGACTTGATTGTTTTTTCACGTGCCACATCAAAGTGCATGACCATATCAGGAAATGCAACAAGCCCACGCATAGTAACGGTATAAAAAACGTTATCTTTTTCGTTAATTTCATTGTTATTGATAATCTGTTCCATTTTTATCACCATATTCCTTTAACTAAAGTCATGAATACTGCTCCGGATAAGCAGTTTACAATATATATTGACATTCTGAATAATATCCGGTATCACAGGAAGTCACCTGTACATTATATTATACTATAAAGCTGATAAAAATGCAAGCATAAATTTCAGAAGAGAGTGGCTAATAGCGGAGTTAAAGAAAATCAACAAAGCTGAAAGGTAACTCACCA
>CAMWQI010000187.1 GCA_947176345.1 uncultured Ruminococcus sp. | reverse complement strand
AATTTTTCTATGTATATGAAATAATTGCTTATTTCAGTAATTTTATTGATATAAAATGATGCGGAAATTTTACCGGCAGTATCATTAAACGCCCTGAACTTTCAGGCTGTCTTGTTGCAATAGGCGGTGGCAAGGACTCTGCACTTACGCTGGAAACTCTCACCCGTGCAGGCGTTAAATGTCTATGTTATGGCATAAATAAAAGAAATTCGATAACGAGAACGGTTACAACAGCGGGACTGCCTGAAAATGCTCTTATCACGGCACAAAGAAAATTTGACCGCTCTTTAGTTGAGTACAATAAAAAAGGATTTCTGAACGGTCATACGCCGTTTTCGTCGGTGGTGGCGTTTTCATCCGAAATAACGGCATATCTTCATGGACTGAAATATATTGTCCTGTCGAATGAGTCAAGTGCAAATGAAAGTACAGTCATTGGACAGAATGTCAATCATCAATATTCAAAAAGCTTTGAATTTGAAAATGACTTCCACAAATATGAGGAAAAATATTTAAAAACCGGAATTTATTATTTCAGTTTTCTGCGTCCGCTGTCGGAATTTCAGATAGCAAAAATGTTTTCCGCACACAGAAAATATTTATCAGTATTCCGAAGCTGTAATCTCGGAGGTAAAGTTTCACCGGATATATGGTGTGGTGAATGCCCTAAATGCCTGTTCGTGAGCCTGATATTGTCGCCGTTTCTGACAGATGGCGAACTGACCGGAATTTTCGGCAAGGATTTACTCAATGACGAGTCAATGACGGAATACTTTACGGAACTTATCGGAAAATCGGCACATAAGCCCTTTGAGTGCGTCGGCAGTGTTGATGAGGTAAATTTAGCTGTATCACTTGCAATACGGAAACGGAACGGCGGAAAACTTCCGTTATTGTTTGAACGTTACAAGGAGCAGGGCTTTTATAATCCGGCAAATCTTGACGAAAAAAACAATGAATACTGCAAATATTTCAGCTCTGAAAATCTTCTGCCGGAGAGTTTCAGGGAAATACTTTTAAATGAAATGGAGAGACTTCTTTGAATAAGTTCACTGAATATCTGAAAAATTACACTGATAATAAATCTATATGTATACTCGGCTTTGGACGTGAAGGAAAATCTACTTACAGGCTGATTAAAAAATACTGCACGCCTAAATCCGTAACCATTGCTGACCTTAACCCTTTGAATAATCCGCCGGAAAACGTTAAGATAATTACAGGTGAAAATTATCAGAAATCACTTGATGAATTTGATATGGTTTTCAAGTCCCCTGGGATAGTCCTTGAAAAAAAGCCCGCTGACCTGAAATGCAAGATTACGTCTGAAACACAGGTTTTCTTTGAGGTCTACAGGGAGCAGATTATAGGAATTACCGGAACTAAGGGCAAAAGCACGGTATCGTCACTTATTTACCATATACTGAAAGAGTCCGGCAAAGATACGTATCTTGTCGGAAATATAGGTGTGCCGGTTTTCGACATTGCGGAGGACGTTAAAGAACATACTATTATAGTATGCGAATTGTCATGTCATCAGCTTGAATATATGACCGTTTCACCCGAAACAGCGGTTTTCCTTAATCTCTATGAAGAACACCTTGACCATTACGGTACTATGGAAAACTACCACAACGCAAAGAAAAATATCTATCTGCACCAGAAAGAATATGACTGTCTGGTTATTAACAGCGACATTGAATATGAATTTACTGGAGCTTATGACTATACAATATCCGCCACAAATCCAGACACTGATATTTACGTTTACAGCGGTATAAAGGGGAAAATTCACATTCATAGTACCAGCGATTCCGACAGTATCAATATCCACACCAATAACATAAAACTGCTTGGAGTTCATAATCACTATAATATAGCTGTTGCGTATTTTGTAACGGCTTTCCACGTGGAGCAGGAGGAATTTGAAAAGGCGTTAATTACGTTCAATCCGCTTGCACACCGCCTTGAATACGTCGCTACAGTGGACGGAGTACGCTATTATGATGACTCTATTTCAACGGCTTGTGCGACTGCTATTGAGGCTATAAAAAGCGTTCCGAATGCTGAAACTATCCTTATTGGTGGTATGGACAGGGGCATTGATTATATGCCGTTGATTGAGTTTCTGAGTACTTGCCACGTCAATTTTATATGCATGGAGACTTCCGGAAAACGCATATATGATACAATAAGTAATATAGATTTCAATAATCCTGAACGCGTATATTACGTGCAACATCTTGATGAGGCTGTGAAACTTGCCCATGAAATAACGCCTTCCGGAAAAAGCTGTGTACTGTCTCCGGCATCGGCAAGTTATGGGATTTTCAAAAACTTTGAGGAACGCGGAGATGTTTTTAAGAAACTTGTGGCAGGTCTGAAAAGTGAATGAACTGATTAAAAATATTGATAAACTTCATACCACTGAACTTGGTGTTATGAGGATTAAAAAAAATCTGTTGCTGAAAACTGATAATGTTGTTGAATTTTGCAGGGAAAAAATTCTTGACAGCAGTGCGGTTATTGAAAAATCAGGCAAAAACTGGTATATAACTATCGAAAACTGCCGTATAACTGTAAATTCAACAAGCTATACAATTATCACGGCACATAAAATTAGCTCTTGACTTTTTCCGGAAAATGATGTATACTATAATAAGTGGAATTTTCGGAACAGGAGGGGTATTATGGACAAACACCGCCAAATAGCTTTTATTTCGGCTTTTATTCTTGCTTTGGTTATTATGATGGTTGGAAAGGCTTGCACGGATAGTGCCATGAAAAAGCGTAATAAGCCGATACAGACCAGAACTCATCAGAGTACGCCGGCGCAGAATGTTAATAGTTATAACAATTACAATAATAGCTATAATAATACTCTACAGCAGACTGATGTGTCAGAACAGACTGCCCCTCCTGTAAGTTATGTTACTAATATGCTTGGCGAAATTGTCGGCACTGAACAAGCTGAAACTATTCCGGAAATTCAGGCAACTACTAAGGAACTTTCTATCCTTGAACAGTACAACGCCGGTAAACAGCAGAATAATAACGATATTCCGGCAAAAAACAACAATAATTATCAGACACCGTCTGAAATTCATATCACTATACATTAATTGCGGAGGTAAAAAATGGTTAATATCGAAATGGAAAACGGAAAAAATATAAAGATTGAACTTTATCCGGAAATCGCACCTATTACGTGCGAAAACTTTGAAAAACTCGTGAAAGACGGATTTTATGATGGTTTGACGTTTCATAGGGTAATATCCGGCTTTATGATTCAGGGAGGCTGTCCGCTTGGCAACGGTACAGGCAACCCCGGCTGGACTATAAAAGGCGAATTTTCCTCAAACGGCGTGAAAAATGACCTCAAACACACAAGAGGTGTTATTTCTATGGCACGTTCCATGATGCCAAATTCTGCCGGTTCACAGTTTTTTATCATGCATCAGGACGCACCGCACCTTGACGGACAGTATGCATCTTTCGGCAAAGTCGTTGAGGGCATGGACGTTGTGGACGAAATAGCAGGCGTTCAGACAAATTACAATGATATGCCACTTACGCCACAGGTTATGAAAAAAGTAACAATCGAATGACAAAAATGCCGGAAATCAAATCCGGCATTATTTCTGAAAGGAGCGATTTTATGCTATATATCGGCTGTCATCTTTCGGCGTCGAAAGGCTATGCGGAGATGGGAAGACAGGCTGAAAAAATCGGGGCTAATACTTTTGCGTTCTTTACAAGAAATCCACGTGGAAGCTCCGCAAAGGAAATAAATCCTGCTGATATTGCGGAATATCTGAAAATTTCAAAGGATTTCGGAAAACTTGTCGCACACGCTCCCTATACGCTGAACCCATGTGCATCAGACGAAAAAATAAGGGATTTTGCCAGATTTGCTATGGCGGACGACCTCAAGCGCATGGAGTATATCCCGAATAATTACTATAATTTCCACCCCGGCTCACACGTGAAACAGGGTGCGGATATCGGAATTGAATTAATCGCACAACTTCTGAATGAAGTTCTCACACCGGAGCAGTCAACAATTGTACTCCTTGAAACTATGGCTGGAAAGGGTTCGGAAGTAGGGAAGTCTTTTGAAGAATTAAGGGCGATTATTGACCGTATACAGCTGAAAAATAAAATCGGCGTATGCCTTGATACGTGTCACGTATGGGACGGTGGTTACGATATTGTCAATAATCTTGACGGGGTTTTTGAGGAATTTGATAAAATTATAGGGCTTGACAGGCTGAAGGCAATTCACCTGAATGATAGTCTCAATCCATGCGGTTCTCATAAGGACAGACACGCTAAAATCGGTGAGGGTCATATAGGTGCGGACGCACTTGTTAAATTTATTAACCGTCCGGAAGTAAAAGGTCTGCCGGTCATTCTGGAAACTCCTAATGATATGGACGGTTACGCCCGTGAGATAAAATTTTTACGTGAAAACTACAGCGATTGAAAAAAGACCGCACATAACGTGCGGTCACAGCTTTTAATCAGTCAATTTTTACGATAGTGCCATAAAGTTCACGTGGTGCGCCC
>CAMWQI010000186.1 GCA_947176345.1 uncultured Ruminococcus sp. | reverse complement strand
GAATAACGATAAAAATAAATAATTTTTCAGAACAATTTCTGATACAAAAATAGAAGTCCAAAAATCAGAAATTGCACAGAAAAAATCAGCAAAATAATTCATTAAAATCCAAGCTGAAATTTGAATTTTGAAGTCATAAAAATGGCTGTCAACACTGATAATTTTTGCATCAGATACCGACAGCATGGTATTAAAATTGACCGCAATTTTAATCCTTGATTTTAAATTTTCAGTTCTCATCTGGATTGCGTCACCGGTCATTTTCAGCACCTGAAAGACGTTCAGGAGGCTTACTAAATATAGTGTTCAGGACAGCACCGATTTGAAAAAACAAGTGTATTTTGGACATGACGATAATCAGAAAATCAGAGCCGTTATAGAAAGAAATTGACTTGCTGAAAAAGAAAAACAGACTGTTTTCATATCGATGAAACACAAGCCCGTTTGTGATGAATTGAAAATGATTTCCAAAATAAAAAAAACAATCTGAAGAAATCAGGTTCAGCAGAAAAAGAAGAATAATCAGTGTGAATAAAATTTCCATAAAAAGACTTGACAAAAAGCCTTTCGTGTGATATAATAGTAACTGCGAATCACAATTAAATACACACAAAAGGCTTGTTTTGTCTTATGACTATATCATTATATCATAAGATTTCAGATTTGTCAAGTCTTTTTTAGGCATGGCAAAATTTTTTTTTGTTTTTTGTGCGTGAATTGTAGTTTGCTATATCTTTTAAAAAGGAGTATTGCAAATGAATGACGACTTTGAAAAAATCAAGCCATTTCTGGTTGACTATGTGAAAGAAATCACACAGCCCTCACGTAACGGCGGAAAGAATCAGTACATATGCCCGTTATGTGGTAGTGGGACAGGCTCTCACCGTTCGGGAGCATTTACAGTTTATCTTGACAATTACAGATATTATTGTTTTGCGTGCGATGCAAAAGGTGATATTTTCGACTTGTACGGAGCAATAAACAACATCAGCGATAAAGGCACTATAATCAGGGAATTAAAGTCAAAATACGGAATAGTTTCCGCATCACAACCGATACGACAGAAAAAACAATCTGCAAAGCCCATACAGCCCAAAACTGAAAAAAATTATACAACATTCTTTGAACTTGCTGAAATGCATCTGCTGGAAACAAAATACCTGACGAACAGAGGCATTTCCATGCAAACTCAACGTAAATTCCATTGCGGATATATCGCCAGTTTTACGTACAAGAACAAGCAGTCAACACCTGCCATTATTATTCCGACTTCAGACTACTCTTTCATGTGGAGAAGTACCACAGAAAACATCAAGCAAAAGCGTGGAACGGTACGTCTTTTAAATTCCGTCGCTCTGACTTCCCCATACTGTTTTGTGGTCGAGGGTGAAATCGACTGCATGAGTATTGACGAGTGCGGATTTGCAAGTGTCGGCTTAGGTTCGACAAGCAATATCCGAAAAATATTTGACCATGATACTTCAAAAACCGTGCTTATTCTTGCTCTTGATAACGACCAGCGAGGTAATAAGGCAACTGTTGACCTCATGAAATTGTGTGACGAGCATAAAGTGCCTTACATTGTCGCTCAGAAAGACATATGGAGTGACTGCAAGGATGCTAACGAACTTCTTGTGAAAGACCGTGCAGGGCTTATAGCAAGCCTACAGATACATTCAGAGCGTGCTGTAACGCTTGATAAAGACCAATGGTTTAACGAACTTTCAGAACGTCAGCAGGCTGATTCTGATTGGAGAGGCAGTCTGATACGTAATCAGTCCGATAATGCCGTAAAGAACAGCATGGCAAATCTTGAAATCATATTCCTGAATAACCCGAAATATAAGGGAAAAATTGAGTTTAATGAACTTACACAGATGCGTACTTTTGACCGTAAAGACTGGAAAGATGTTACGGAAAACCGCATAAAACTGCATCTTGAAAAGGAATATTCCCTTGCGACCTCAATAGACGGCATCAATCAGGTTTGCAGTATAATCGCCGATGACCATTCATATCACCCGATACGTGAATATCTTGAGGCGGTAAAATGGGACGGAAAAAACCGTCTGAAAAGCGTATTTCCGGACTTTTTAGGTGTGACAGACAATATCTACACTCAGTCGGTAGCCGTCGTAACGTTCGTCGGAGCGGTTGCAAGAGTTTTTGAACCTGGTGTTAAATTCGATACGTGTACGGTTCTTGTAGGTAAACAGGGTACGGGCAAGTCTAAATTTATCGGAAAAATAGCCGTAAATCCGGAGTGGTTCACGGACGGAGTAACTACATTCGACGGAAAAGACTTCTATGAAAGCATTCAGGGCAAGTGGATTATCGAGTTAGGCGAGGGAACGGCATTTCAGAAGTCAATCAAGGAACGCAGTAAACAGGCTATCGCAAGTCAGCACGATTTTTACCGTAAGCCTTACGGAAGAAATCCGGAACAGCGTCCCCGACAGTGCGTTTTCTTAGGTACTACTAACAATTATGACTTTCTGAAGGACGAAACCGGCGACCGCCGTTACTATCCGATAGACGTTAATATTCTCAAAGCTACTAAGAACATAGACAAAGACCTTACACCCGAATATATCGCTCAGCTATGGGCGGAGGCTTTACACCTCTATAAAAACGGTCAGAGCATCTATATTCAGGACAGTCAGGTGCTTGCTTTAGCTGAACAGGAGCAACGCAAGCATTTCGACGAAAGCCCGTTACAGTCCGATATTTACAATTTCCTTGAAATTCCGATTACTAAAGACTGGTATAATGAAAATCTTGAAACAAGGCGTGACTACATCAGGGCTTATCAGAACGGCAACACGTCGGCAGGAGCTTACAGGCGTGACCGTGTTTCAGTCAAGGAAATAGCTTGTGAGTTGTATGGTTATGAACTTAATCAGCCCATTGAACGTAAAATGTCTTTGGAGATTGCACGGACTCTTACAGCGTTAGGCTGGATTAAGAACGGTAAAAAAATCAGATTAGATATATATGGCGTACAATGGATATACGAAAGATAAGAAGAGTGCTTTATGCACTCTTTTTTTGTTCCATAATGTTCCATAAAAAATGACTTTGGAACAGACTTTGGAACACGTTTTTTTCCCTATAATCAGCATTTTATTATAACTTTGTTCCATTGTTCCATAAAAAATACTAAAAACCTTTGGCTTACATAACATAGGTTTAACCAGTGTTATGTAAGACCTAAATATAAAGAAAACTTTGGAACAATGGAACAAGATTGTGATTTTCTGCCTTAAAAGAGACTTAAAAGCCTGTTCCAAAGTTTGAAACAATTTTTTGACATTTACTTCAAAAATGTCTATTAAATCGATTTTTTTCGACGTTACCGGTGTATATGTCGTGTGAAAAAAACACCGGTTAAACCAATATTATCCATGTTACGAAACAGCGGTAAAAAATGACTATATTATAGTCTTACAATATATTGAATAAGTATAAAAAATCCCGACTGAAAGTATCAGTCAGGATTTCATACCTGCTCCGGATTTATTTTGTCAGTTTCTGATAGAGTTTCATAAGTTCAGCTACACATTCAGATTCAGTTATTTTTCTGTCGAAACCATATGCAGACATAACAGCGAAGTCATTAGCTTGATGTGCCTTGCGTAACTCCGGAGGCATTGTTAATTCGTCGTATAAGTCGGCAAGTGAGCAGTCCGGATATTTATTCCGTGCGTCTAAAATAGTCCTTGCAGTGCGTTCTATGCGTTCTCTCTGTTCTGATGAGGGCTTGCACCACGGAAAGTTATTATACACAATATTAACTGAATATCTGTAACTTGTACCATGATAACCACAAACACATCTTGTCCACGCCATATGGACGTTTGAAGTCAGCACGCCAAAATGATAAAGTGTAGCATCAGGGAGCATATTATTAGCATCTCCGTAAATCACGTCCGCACTCATAAAGCCTAAAGGAATATATCTTCTGTTCTCCGATGAATGACGTGGTATAAGTATATAGCTTGTTTTTGGCTGTCTGAGTTCCATAAACCTTGTTGAATATTCGGCAAATTTTCTTGTTGCCTCTTTTTTGTTTGCCATTCTGAAATCGTGAACGGCTTTCACTCGTTTCATAATCTCAGGCATTGACTTCAATTCACTGGGCATTATGTCCAAAAGCCATAAACACCACCGTTCTTCATTGTGCAGAAATTCACTTGCACCAAGAAAACGTTAGAGACGATGCCTTGAAATACCAATCGGCTACATAATCAATTTTTCCGGCGGCCTTTTACGGTTTACCTTTTTCGTCAACATAAATACTCAATATATCCGCTTTTTGTTCTTTACTTTGCAGTGAGTAACCAACAAAGGGCGGATTTCCCATAATATATGATAATTTTTCTTTAGGCACAACGTCTGACCAATCAATTCTCAAAAAATTTCCCTCAATGATATTTGCGTAACTTTTCAGCGGTAAGAAATCAAGGTCATGTTCGATTATTTCTTCTGTTTCTCTCATCATCTGACTTTCGGCAATCCAAAGGGCAGTTTTTGCGACAGTAACGGCAAAATCGTTTATTTCTATTCCATAGAATTGGTGTATGCCG
>CAMWQI010000185.1 GCA_947176345.1 uncultured Ruminococcus sp. | reverse complement strand
CAACTATGAATAATTCCGTAATAAAGTAAAATTTATTATTTAAAATGAAACTAAAACAATCCTTAAACATATTTTCACCTAAAAAAATAATCCGCCTTGCCGTCATATAGTGCATAAAACCCGCACGAAGCAGGTGGGTAAACGCCCGAATGCTTCACGCTCCCTTCGTCCGCATACAGAAAAATGTCTGTATGTCGGGAGGTCTGCAATCCACAGCCGGAGCTGTATTCCCTAATGAGATGTGTTGGATTATAAAAACTATAATTACTCGAACAAGGCAGAATATTAACTTGTATTTGATGTTTATATTATAACACATAATTACAGAAAAATCAACCCCCTGACAAAAAAAAATAAAAAAATTTTTTCCGGCGGAATTTCCTATTGACTTATTCTTTAAAATATGATATAATTATATAAAAATATTAAAAAAGGAGCATGAAAACATGGACAAAATTGCAATAATAGGGGCTATGCCGTCCGAACTTGCTGACATCAGAAAAACTCTCAGCAATGCGGAAGTTAAAAAAATTTCCGGATTTGAGTTTTTCATCAACGAATACAAGGGAAAAACTATCATAAATTCCTGTTGTGGAATTGCAAAGGTCAACGCCGCACTTTGCACACAAGTGATGATTGATAATTTCCACCCCGACTGTGTCATAAATACCGGCATAGCCGGTGGCATGAATACCGCTGTAAAGGTCTGCGACGTGGTTATTTCTACAGAAGTTCTCCCGCATGACCTTGACCCTCATTTCCTCAATGATTATCCGCCGTACTGTGCAGTATTTACGGCAGATGAAACACTCATTAAAACTGCTGAAAAAGTTTGTACTGAATTTTCTGTCAACAGTTTCAGGGGAAGAATAGTCTCCGGTGAGGCATTCATTTCAAGCAATGAAGTAAAGGCTGAAATTCAGTCAAGACTTAATCCATACGCAGTTGATATGGAAAGTGCTGCTGTCGGTCACTGCTGTTATCTCAACGAAAAGCCATATGTAAGTGTCCGCTGTATTTCCGACAATGCCGATGATGATGGTAATATGTCATTTGATGAATTTGAAAAAATCGCCGCTAAAAGAGTGGCTGATATAGTTCTTAGAATGACCGAAATTCTTTAATAAGAAAGGACAATCCTTATGAAAAAATTATCTGCTTTATTAACCGCACTTACGTTATCAATGACGGCTGTCACACCATTCAATGTAATGGCTGACCCCGAAGAAGGCTATTTGCCAATCATGTATATTTCCGTTGAAGACAACGAAAAAATTGATGTTCTGGCGGACGGCACTGTATACATAAACACAAAAAATCTTACCGGTGATGACTCAATACGTGTTAATATATACGTAAAGGACGAATCGAAAAGCTGTTGGAATATCGCTCCTAAGGTAAAATGTGCCGACGGAAATATAAAATTCAATGAAAATGCAGAAGAAAACGAAACTATTGCATACGATTCACGGCATGAATTTATTTCAAGTATTAATACAGAATACAACACAGTAAATATAACATTTAAAACTCCTTTGTTGGAGACTGGAACAAAGTTAGAAGTTACCAGTGAAAATACTGATGATTACCCAATTGCATATTTCAATGCTGATATTAATTCCGAAATACCTGCCGGAAATTACAGAATATATTTTCTTACTGAATCTGAAGACGAAGAAGACCAGCGTACCTCTCAAATATCTTTCCGGTATGACGACGGCGACTCAGGAACTTTCACTCCGGAGGTAAAGGACCAGAAAATAATCGTCTCAGACCGTATGTTCGGAGATGTAAATGACGACGGAAAAATTGATGCTGTCGATGCCTCACTTATAAGTATAGAATATGCATCTCTTTCCACTATCGATGCTATAAGTACATTCACTGTTGAACAGACAAACGCCGCTAATGTAAACCTTGACGAATTTGTAGACGCTAGAGACGCTTCTGCTATACAATGTTATTATGCATATCTTTCCACAGACCACGACATCGATAATGAACTTGATTTTGCAACGTATCTTGCTACAGAATTTATACAAGAATAATCAAAAAACGGCTGTCCGAAATGACAGCCGTTTTTTTAAACGTTTTAAACATGATTTAATCATAATATAACACGCCAAACCAAAAAAGTCACACGCGAAATACAAAAAAGTCACAGGCGAAATACAAAAAAATTTTGAAAATTGATTTTCATGTTTTTTTGTGACATTTTTGTTATTTTCAAGTCACTGGTGTGTCATACTGAAATTATATAATATAAATCAGAAAGAGGTGAAACTTATGGAAATACTAAGAGTAGAAAATTTATGCAAGGTTTACGGAAAGGGTGAAAATGAAGTCCATGCCCTGAATGATGTTTCATTTTCGGTAAGTCAGGGGGAATTTTTAGCTATTATAGGGCGTTCCGGTTCAGGAAAATCAACACTGCTCCATATTCTTGGTGGTGTTGACAAGCCCACAAGCGGAAAAGTCTTCATGAACGGTCAGGACATCTATGCACAGAACGACGAAAAATTAGCAGTTTTCCGGCGACGTCAGGTGGGATTGGTTTATCAGTTTTATAATCTGATTCCTGTACTGAATGTCACAGAAAATATCACTCTGCCTGTTCTCATGGACGGAAGAGAAGTCAATCAGGAAAGACTAAACGAATTACTGGAAATATTCCAGTTAAAAGGGCGTGAAAATCATTTACCTAATCAGTTATCCGGGGGACAACAACAGCGTGTATCTATCGGACGTGCTTTAATAAATGCTCCGGCGGTAGTGCTTGCCGATGAACCCACCGGCAACCTTGACAGCAAGAACAGTCAGGAAATTATTAACCTGCTCCGTATGTCAAATCAGAAATATAATCAGACACTTATTATCATTACGCATGATGAAAATATAGCACTTCAGGCTGACCGCATACTTGATATTGAGGACGGAAAAATTATCAGCGATGAGGTGATAAGAAAATGAATATATTTCATAGAGTTACTTTGCAGTCGCTCCGGAAAAACAAAACCCGTACGGTTGTTACAATAATAGGTATAATTCTTTCAACGGCACTTATATGTGCGGTTATGATTTCATCTTCAAGCCTGATTAATTATATGGAAAGTTACTTCATAGACAGAAGCGGAAAATGGCACGGCTGTACCGACTATATCAGCAGTGAAAAACTTGATACTGTGAAAAATTCCGACAAAATCGCTGAATACACCGTAATGAAAGAAATCGGCTATGCGGAAATTGACGGCAACAGTCGATATAAACCATACCTATATATTATGGCACTTTCCGGAAGTATGGACGATATGGTTTCAATAAAAATCACTGCCGGAAAATATCCGGATAGTGCCGGTGAGATACTTATTCCGGAACATCTCTCCACACACGGCGGTATAACGTACAAAATAGGTGATAAAATTGAACTTGAAATGGGTGAAAGAATTTATCAGGACAGAATACTGCATCAGGACACAAAGAACCATATTGAACATTATGTAGACGGCAATTACAGTGAAGAATTTATTGAAGAAGAATTTGTACCGAAAGAAACACGGACTTATACAGTAAGCGGATTTTATCAGCGTCCGGAATTTGAGGAATTTACCGCCCCCGGATATACGGCTATAGTCCTTGATGATGGCTACAGTGATGATACTGTATACAGCATCTACTTTACTATGAAAAATCCGAAAGATATATATTCTTTTATGGAAGAAAACGAACTCAACGGCAGTACTAACTATGAACTGCTTATGTTGAAAGGCGTGACAGAATTTGACGGTTTCCGTGCTATGTTCGGGTCGATGATAGCAATTCTTATAGCACTTATAATGTTTGGTTCTGTATCACTGATATATAATGCATTTGCAATATCCGTATCGGAAAGAACTAAACAATTCGGGCTTTTGTCGTCGATAGGTGCAACAAGAAAACAGTCAAGAAAAATGGTATTCTTTGAGGCTTTTGTGGTAAGTGCCATAGGAATACCAGCCGGACTTATTGTCGGTGTAGTCGGAATAGCAATAACACTTTCAGCTATCGGTGAAAAGATAGGAAATGTAATCGGTTTTAATACGCCCATGAAAATATGTATAACTCCGTTGCCTATTCTTGCATCATGTATTATTGCAGTTGCAACGGTCATGATTTCGGCGTTTATACCGTCCATACGTGCAACGAAAGTAACAGCAGTAGAGGCTATCCGACAAAGCAAGGACATAAAATCAAAAAACAAACCTATCAGAACTCCGAAATTTGTATATAAAGTTTTCGGACTTTCCGGAATGCTTGCACAGAAATATTTCAGACGGAGCAGGAAAAAATATCGTGCTACAATAATGAGCCTGTTTATGAGTATAGTATTATTTATATCAGCATCGGCATTTTCGGAATATGTCATGGCGACAATTGAAACACCTTTCGGCAGTACAAACAAATATGACCTTGATTATTGTTATTTTCCAAATGGTGACGATATAGAAAACAATGATACAAATTATGAAAAATTACTGGATATATTCAAATCCGACGAAAATATTACAAATATATCATATGAAAAAACATATAGTACAGATTCTGATATATCAAAGTCATATCTTACTGACAATTTTACAGAATCATATGGAACAGAAGAAGATACAGATA
>CAMWQI010000184.1 GCA_947176345.1 uncultured Ruminococcus sp. | reverse complement strand
TCTCATTATAACAGATTTCGGCGGTTTTTTCTATTTTTTTTATCGAACTCACGTGATATTAGCAAAAAAATAAAATCTATCCGTTTAGGTAATAAGCTAAGACAGATAGATTTTGCCGAAATGATATGTATATCACAGTCACATTTATCAAGGATAGAAAGCGGTCAGGACTATCCGTCAAAAGCTGTAATACGTTTGATTTCACTGCAATTTGGAATTGATGAAGAATTTTTAAAGGAAGATTTTTATGAACTTAACAGTTAAAGAAGTTTCAAAGCTTTTAAACATTTCTGAAAGAGCTGTACAAAAAGCAGTATCAGACGGAAAATACAGAAGTATAACGATTAATGGAGTAGGACGTGGCGGAAAGCAGTTATTAATCTCTTTGGAGAGCTTACCGCAGGAGGCACAGGACAGGTACAACGGCGTTGAAAAAGAGCCTGAATTATTGATAGAACGGTATTCGCTCACGCAGATAAAAGGGGCAGAATATAAGGCATCAATCGTGCTTGACTTTCAGCGCTCCGGAATGTCGGCGGAAAAATTCATACAGGATTTTAACGCACGCAACGGCGAAAACTTCACAAACAAACTGTTATACAAGTGGCAGAAGAAGTACAGGAACGGCGGTATAGAAGCCCTGATTGACACACGGGGCGGATATAACAAGGGGGCTTGCAGTATCAGTGAAAAGGCGTGGGATATGTTCTATACGCTGTATATGACAACTCAGAAACGTTCAATTAAATGGTGCTATGATAAGACAAAACTTGCATTTCCGGACATTCCGTCCGTATCTGCATTTGAAAGAAAGGTCAAGACCATTCCGGAATATGCAATACTGAAATACCGTACAGGTACAAAGGCATTCAATGACACTATGCCACACATGATACGTGATAAAAGCGGTGTTATGTCAAATGACATATGTTGTTCAGACCACCACCGTGCAGACGTGTTTGTGAAAAACAGCACCGGACACGTTATCAGACCGTGGCTTACAGTTTTCACGGATATACGGTCAACAAAGATAATGTCATTCATTGTCAGGGAGGCAGACCCGAACACAACAGTAGTCAAGAAATGCTTGCGGTTAGGTATTGAAAAATACGGCGTTCCTAATGAAATCTACACTGATAATGGTAAGGATTACACGGCAAAGGAACTCAGTGAAGAATATCCGTTGTCGGTCATGAATGTTTTAGGGATTGGCAAAATTACAGCTACTCCATATCATGGACAGGCTAAACCGGTTGAAAGATTTTTCAGGACACTTGAAGAACGGTTCGGAAAGATGTTCTATTCGTATGCCGGAAATGATGCTAAAAAACGTCCGGAGCATATGCAGAAGACAAACAAAGTCCTTGACGGTGATAAAAACATTCCGACACTTGAATTTTACATTGAACAGCTTGAAAAGTATATTGATGAATATAACAATACCGCCCATCACGGCGACGGTATGGACGGTAAGACACCAAATCAAGTTTATTCAGAAAATATTACAGAAATAAGGGATATTGGCGACAGTAATGCTTTACGTCTGCTTTTCGGAAAGACAGTCGAAAGAACGGTACAGAAAAACGGCATAGCGATGTATAATAATACATTCACAAACAACGACGGAAAACTAATTCCATACTATGACAGAAAAGTATTGGTTACTTACGACCCCGACGATTTGGAAACAGTTTACATATTTGACACGGACTATAATTACATATGTTCAGTGTCTGCAAAGCTTAAAACACCGTTCAGGAGTTGCAATGAAGAAGACTATATCAGAGCCAGAAAGGAAAAACGTGCAGTAAGACAGTTCGCCAAGAAGTACAAGCCTAAGCAGTGTAAGAGTACATTCGATATGATAGCAGAATATCAGCTTGAAGAATTGCAGTACAAGGAAGAACAGTCACCAGATGTACAGGTGCGGAAAGTTGCTACATCATATTCGACGGAAATAGAAAAGACACTTGAAGACAGTCAGCAGGAAAAAGCCAAAAATCAGAGCATAATGGAAAAAATTATGTTTGATTATTACGAAAAAAACGCATAGGAGGATTTTAAATGTATAATGAAACAATTACACGACTTCTTGAATTTATGGAGAAGTCCGGAAAAACTCAGGTTCAGATTGCAAGGGAAACAGGAATTTCCGGAGCGGTTATTTCACAGTTTATCAGTGGTACATACGAGGGTGATAATGACAAAATCGCAGACAGCCTTGAAAAGTACCTTGTAATAGCCACAGAACGCCTTGAAAGTGCTGATAACACGGTATTCTATCCGGAGTTGAGAAACACTAAAACGTCACTGTTTGCGGTCAAATACGCACATAAAAATTGTGATGTGGTATTACTTTTAGGAGACGCAGGAGCAGGCAAAACAACCGCCCTCAGATACTACACACAGAACAATACCGGCGTTATTTTCATAACAGCAAGCACTTGTATCTCATCACCGACAGCAATTCTCAAAGAAATAGCGTCAGCCATAGGTAAAAAAGCAACCGGCAACAAAAGTCAGATTGAAAAGACACTTGTTTCAGCGTTAAGTAACTCAAACAGACTGATAATCATTGATGAAGCCGACCAGTTGACTTTCAATGCAATTCAGGCAGTCAGAAACTTGAATGATAAAGCACACGTCGGAATACTTCTGTCAGGAAACAACCGTATATATAATCAAATGGTCATGGGTGCAAGATGTACAGAGTTTGACCAAGTGAGAACACGAATTTTTATGCGTCCGAAAGTCAGCAACACTTACACGGTTGATGAAATGCAGAACATCTTTCCGAATGTAGAACCAAAGGGAATAGGTGTACTTCTTAAACTTGCAGAACGTGAGAGTTTAAGAATGGCAGTCAAGCTTTTTAATGCGGTTATAGAACTGGGCGTAAGTACAGGCAATGTTGTAAGAGCATCTGAATTGAAATTAGTACAGGAGCAGTTTTTAGGAGAGATTGTATAATGAATATTTGTTGTGATATAAAAAATGGCACTTGTCGCTACCAACAACAAGCACCGGATAATGCTGTAAAAAGCATCATAACTTCTGTTAATAATTATATCACACAATTCAGACGTTGTCAAGAGTTTTTTTCAGAACGTTCAGAATTAATTTTAAGGGGGTGAGAATTACCCATAAATTTACATGGAGAGTAATTTTAAAACGACTTTAAAAGCCATTTAAATAGCATTTAAATAGCTTTTAAATGACATAAGGAGGTGAAAGAAATGTCTGAAAGAAAATTTGCAGATTCTTACGAATTTAATATGGATAAAATACAGGAAATGTTATTTTCTTACATAATAGATGAAAAATATCTTAAATATTTTTGTGAAGAAGATAATGAAAGAATAAATATATTAATCGAACGTTTGAATAATATCATGGCACTTGATGTATCTTTTAAAAAAGAATTTGTTACGGATTTGAATGTTACAATTGATTATGTATCAGTAAATTCATTTGAGAACGGGTTGAAAATTGGTCTCAGTTTATTGAAAAATCTGTTGACTGCTGAAATGCCCGAAATACACATAGTACATCATATTCCAAGCGAGACAGAAAAACGATATACTCCGGTACAGCAGGAGTCGGAATTTAACCCTGTATTCATAGAATATACAAAAAAAATACTGCCTTATCTTACGTATGAACAGAAGCTCCAGTTGCAAGGCAGAATGGAATTTTTACTTGATAAAAACATAAAAGAATATCTTGACTTATTTTAATTCACAGGCGGTCCTTGAACCGCCTATTTTTTATTTGAAAAAAGTGAAATTATATATTACTATAAAGGAGAGTATCTGTATGGACGATATGAAGATAATATTAGAGTGCAGGAATGAAACAGTAGCAGAGCTTGTTGACCTGATAGGCGTTGAAAATACGGTCATAGTGGTGAAGTATTTCAACGGAAATCAGGTATATATTCCAAAATTCAGAAAGCTTGCTAAAGAATACAGGGATTCAGAAATTTATGGGGATTATAAAAATGGAATCGGTTATAAAGTACTCAGTGCAAAGTACAAACTTAAGGAAAACACAGTAAGAAATATTGTGGCGGTGAGAAAGAAAAATGAACAGAGTTGATATGGTTCTTGAATCAGAACATGAAACAATCATTGAACTGGTTGACCTGATAGGTGCAGAACATACACGGAAACTGGTTGATACATTCGGTGGAAGTCAGATGTATATTCCACAGTTGAAAAACATTGCCGGAGAATACAGAAATCAAAATATTTATGACGATTTTCTTTCCGGAATGAGTTACAGCGAATTAAGGCACAAATACAAGCTTAGCGAAAAAACAATAAGAGCGATTGTGAATGTTGAGAGGGAAAAAAGAAAGGCGGTCAGAAAATGAACGAAAACGAAAACACAGAGCAGGTGCAGGAAACCGAAACAATTCAGGAAACAGCACCGGAAATTGTTATTGACTATAAGGCGGAATTTGAAAAATCAAACGAAACTATAAAACAGTTGCAGACAGAGCTTGCGATGGAGCGTCACCATGTCGTGCCGGAACACCGTGAATTGATTTCTGCAACGCTTAACAAGCTTGCTGATGAAAGCACAAGTGAAGAAAAAGTATTTGAACTTATAGTTATCCTATTTGACAATAGAATAAAAATATGGTATAATAAAAAATAT
>CAMWQI010000183.1 GCA_947176345.1 uncultured Ruminococcus sp. | reverse complement strand
ATTTAAATTATTATCAGTCGTTAAGCATAATATGGAAAGCCTCCATAGCATCAAGGCCGAATGGCACTCCTACATCATTATAAAGCCGTCCGTCGCTTGAAAGATATATTCTTACTACAGTTTTATAATAGCCAACACTTACGGTATAAGCAGAAAAATATCCTCTAAAGTAGCATGGCTCATAACAACCGTTATCTTTCTCAATTTCTATAGATACTTCTCCAACTTTAATATTTCCAAATTCTGATATAAACTCTTTCTGCTTATTTGTTAGAAATACACCATCTTTTTCGCAATCCGTGATAAGTTCGCTAATATCTATGCGTCTTCCTTCATACCAACCTGCTTTTCTGAGCATCTGATATGTATATTCAGAAGGAGGCTCATGATAATTATATGGGACGTTTAAGAAATATTCCAGAAAATCATCTGTATTATCAGCTATTTTCTCATGATTTTCAGTATAGAAATCACCTGATTCTGACATATAAAAATTTATTTTTTTACTTGAAGTATTTGCTATATATGCAATTTTTACTACTCCTGCTTTGATATCTTCCCAGTAAGAATCTAAGCCACATGAAATATTTTTGGATATTTTATCATTCTTCATTGTGCCGTCTGAAATTAAACGAATTAAAGAAAATTCGTCTAAAAAATTGTTGATTTTAGATATGTCCTTAACAGCACAATTTTCCTTATTAAGTCTTTTTAAAACCAAATCATGATAAGAACCATTGTACTTTAAAATAATTATTTCATATTTCTTCTTGGCTTTTTCCAAAAATTCTTCTCTTGTCATAATAATAAACTCCTTTCATATTTCATTTAAATTATTATCAGTCGTTAAGCATAATATGGAAAGCCTCCATAGCATCAAGACCGAATGGCTTACCCATAAAATGAAATAATCTTCCATCGCTTGAAAGATATATTCTTAATACAGTTTTATAATAACCGATACTTACTGTATCAGCAGGAAAATCTCCATAAAAATGGTGTGGCTCATAACAACCATTATCTTTCTCAACTTCTATAGATACTTCTCCAACATTAATATTTCCGAATTCTGATATAAACTCTTTCTGCTTATCTGTTAGAAATACACCGTCTTTTTCGCAATCTATAATAAGTTGACTAATATCTATGCACCTTCCTTTATACCATCCTGCTTCTCTAAGCATCTGATATGTATGTTCAGAAGGAGGTTCATGATAATTGCAGGGAACGTTTAAGAAATATTCTAGAAAATCATCTGTATTATCAGCTATTTTCTCATGTTTTTCAGTATAAAACTCACCTGTTTCTGACATAAAAAAATTTATTTCTTTATTTGAAGTATTCATCATATACGCAACTTTTATGACCCATGTTTTGACATCTTCCCAATATTCACTTTTAAATTTCCCAATTCCTGTAAACTTATATACTTTATCATACTTATCTGTACTTTTTTCAAACAAACCAAGCCGTGAGAATTCGTCTACAAATTTTTCTATTTTAGTGATATCCTCAACAACACAATCTTTATTAATATTTTTTAAAAGAAAATCATGTTCAGCATCATCTGATTTATAATCAATGACTTTATATTTCTGTACAGCTTTTTCTAAAAACTCTGCTTTTGTCATAATAATAAACTCCTTTCATATTTAATTTAAATTATTTTTCACCTTGCTTTATTACATTGCCATTTTCATCATATTCAATAAATTTTTCATGACGGGAATGGTCTGATAGTTCACAAATCAATTTTATCTGACCGTTTTTATGCCACCTGATAATATAAGCAACATTTATTTCACTTTGAAAATTTACATATTTAGAAATTTGTCCATTTGGATAAAATTCTACATCTTCTCCATCCTTATAGCCGTCTTTATAGTAACTATACCCCCATAATTTTCCATTAGGATACAATTCATATTCTAATCCAGAAAATGGTTGGATTTGTTCATTATTTTGCTTATAAAAAAGTCGTTCATAATGATTTATTCCATTTTCCCAGTATGATTCAAAACTAAATTTTGTTTCATCAAAATTCACACCATTTGATTTAACATATTTTTCAGATAAAATTTTTGAATAATCAAACATAAGAACTCTCCTTTATAATATCATACCTGAAATAAACGCCGTTGCAGTTGCGGAAAGTGCCACGACTATAAGCGGTAAATTAAAATAAGACAACACAAAAGCCGTAAGCGTTCCGACTATAGCAGTGACAATATTTCCGGTACTGTAGAATATAGCCGGAATTGTCATGGCACTAAGAACAGCATAAGGTATGTAATATAAAAAACTTCTGAAAAAACGTGATTTTATTTTTTTCCGGAAAAATGCAAATGGTATCATTCGTATTAAGTAAGTAACAACAGCCATTGCAGTTATGTATAAAGCTACACTCATTCGTTTTCCTCCCCGACCGGAAATAATATCGCACCTATAATCGAGGCAACAACCGCACTTATAATAACCGCAAATCCTGATGATACAGCAGTTACTAAATATTTAAACAAAACGCTTATCAATGCCGAAACAAGAACCACAATAAACACACTATGCTTTTTACGTGCCGGCGGAATTATTACAGCCATGAACATTCCATACAGGACTATTCCAAGAGCATTTGAAATGCTTTCCGGCAAAAGCTGTCCGGCGGTTGCACCGAGAGCAGTTCCCGTGACCCACCCGACAGCAGATATTAAAATCATTCCATACATATAAGCTGGTGTGAGTTTCTGTTTCTGTGCGGAACATACTGCAAAAATTTCATCTGTTATTCCGTATGACGCTATAAGCCGGTGTAGAAATGTAAATTTTCCGTCCAGTTTCTGTGACAGCGACAATGCCATGAGCGAATATCTTATATTTATAGTAAGCTGTACCAGTATCATTTCAATGATAGTACCGCCGACAGCTATTATGTCAACACTAGCGACTTGTCCGGCTGAAGTGAGGTTTGTGGCGGAAATAAGCGACGATGCAAGCACCGAAAGTCCGGCACTTACAGCCTTTATTCCGAACCCGAAAGATACCGATAAATAGCCTAAAGAAATTGGTATACCATGTGACATACCACGTAAAAAATCTGATTTCAAAAAAATTCTCCTTTTCTGTAAACTGACAAGGAAAATTATAACATATTATTCTGTTTCAGTCAAGAAGTAGCATTATGTACAAAACAGCATTAATTTTTTGTACATATATTTTTTATCGAACGTATTGACATTTTTGGAAAATTATGTTATACTTATAGCAACAAAGAGTATATAATATAATAATTATATATTTTTTGTAAAATATTATAATTTAAAGAGGAGTTTATTATGAAACTCAAAAGAAAATTAGCGTCTTTTGTTGTTGCCGGAATAATGGCTGTCATGTCATGCAGTGCCTTGACATCTTCGGCATACAACTATGATGCCAATGGTGACGGTGATGTCAATATGTCTGATGCTGTGTATATATTGCAGTATCTTTGCGGTAACTTCGAGCCGGCAGACTTAAACAAATGTGATGTCGACGGAAACGGTGTCATCAGCCCTATGGACGCTTATATAGTACAGGGGCATATAATTAATCTTTGGTAAGGTGAATAATTATGAGCAAAATAAAAACTTTAAACGCTAAGAGGCTTGTGGCTGTATTCACGGCAATGCTTATAACTATTCTTTCACTCTCTTACACAAACAATAACCACGCTGATGCTCTAAATAGTAATGTAAAGTATTATGTCTATGATGCAAAAACCGCTGAAAAAATAGATGAGTATTTTCTTTCTCCATTGCCTTATTCTCTTAATACACGTAATAGTGTTATTGGAAATGACGAAAGAGTTATAGACTGGACTAAATCAGGTGTAGTTAAAATAATAAAGTCTGATCCTTATAATGGTTCTGGTTTTGTAGTCAGTGACCATGTAATTGCTACTGCTGCACATTGTGTGTCTAGTAAAAAAATAAGTGAAATTTTATTATTTGATAATAATGGAAAGCAAGTAATGAGTGCTACCCCTGTAGAGTATCATATTCCTTCCAATTATCTAGGTCCTGCAGCATTAACATATGATTATGCTCTCATTTCAGTTAAAGAAGATTTAAGTGCTTATGCCTGCTTTGATTTAGGTGTAACTCTTGATTCTTTTCCAGATACAGGTAGTACTATAAGCGTAACTGGTTTCCCAAACGAAATTATAAAAAACGGAAAAAAAATACCAGTTAATACTAATACACAACATATGATGTATACTGGAAATGGCACTGTTAAAAGGACTAATTATCCTCAAAATTCATTTTTTAATGTTTCAGATTTAATTTATTATGATTGTGATATGTCAAATGGCAATAGTGGTGGTCCTGCATATATTACAGAATCATTAAATGGAAAAACATATTACACAGTGATTGCTATTAACGCACATACCTACGATAATGTCAACAATGGAGTACGTATAAATACTAACTTAATAAATTTTTATAAAGCTAATCAATGTATTCTTTGGGAATGAGGTGTTTTTATGAATAAAAAACTAAAAAGAATATTAGCTACTGTTTCGGCAGTAGCTATGTGTGCAACATCTGTTGTTTCAATGGGTGCAGGTGCAATAGGTATATACGCGAGTGAAGAGATTACACCTGATACGGTTGAATTTTATGTTGGCGATAAGAAATA
>CAMWQI010000182.1 GCA_947176345.1 uncultured Ruminococcus sp. | reverse complement strand
GTTGTGGATAGTGGTAAAAAATCGGAAAAATAATTCATGGAAATCCAAGCTGAAATCTGAATTTTATGAAGTCATAAAAGTGACTGTCGACCTTGATGATTTTCGCATTAGATACCAACAGCATGATATAGAAATTGACTTCAATTTTAATCATTGATTTTAAATTTTTCGTTATCGTTTGGATTGCATCACAGGTCATATTTTTGGTATCAGTCATATTAATACTCCTTAAAATATAGTTTACTTATTATATAATTAATTTAATGAAAATGCAATAATATAGACGATATCTTATTTAACACAAGATATCGTCTTTTTACTTAAATTTATTTAGTTGTGGAAAGCTCTGCATATCTGGCAAGAATTAAAGAAGCATCAACAGCATCAATCAGACCGTCATTGTTGTAATCGCCAAGTGCTTTTCCTATTCCGAGATATTCAGACGAATCAGTGGAATTTATCGCATATTTTGCACTTACAAGCGAGGCATCAACAGCATCAATCAGACCATCGCAGTTAACATCGCCTTTTTCTACTTTGTCATCGTATGTATTATCACCGTTTTTATCTATATAGTAAATTATCTCTTGATTTTCAATACTTACAAAAACGTTATTATCAGATTCAATATAGGCATTTGTATATTGTGAACTGACATTTTCTACATACATATTGTAACTATCATCAAATTTAAAGTGTCCGTCTTCGTCAAGCTGGTAGCAATATGGCGTTAAACCTGCCTTAATATGCCCGTTGCTTTTAAGTAACATACCATTATCTCTGATTTCAATATTCACATCATCGGACAGGTCATGTATATCCATAATCCACCAAAAAAATGGTGAACAGCCATATGTCCCCTCATTCATTCTTATTTGCAGAAGAATCTGTCCCATAGTATCTTCGTTGGATTTAATATATACATTGTTGTCAGAAATATCAATATCTGCATTGTAACAATCTTCTTCGTCAATTAAATCATCTAAAATTTCAATATCAACCCAACGGTCAGAATCGATATACCTGAAATTCGGGTACTCTTCCCGTTCGTTTTCGATGTCAATGTGAACAGAATCAGCTCTGATAAAATTTGCCTTGCCTGCATAGTCACTGAAAAGTGCTTCATCAAATAACATCATATTTCCGTCAGCGGAAACGGAATACAGTTTAGTATTTTCAGATGTATTACGGCTTACCTGTTTTATGCCTGAAATATCCGTACTGATTGTTTCCGGCGGATTTATTGTGCCTTTATGGTTAAGAAATGTATCATCATCAATTGCAACGAAAGAAAGATTTTTATCCATATCGATTTTATAAGCCGGAATATAGCAGTCTTTAGTTTCGGAGTTTATGAAAATACAGGCGTTTTTATGAAATCCCAGTGCATTTCCGTCAGCATCGGCTACATTGGAATCAAGCGTAAGAATGCATTTGTCATATGTTCCGCCGTTCCAGTGCCATTCGCCGTCAGCTATGCCTATTCCGCATACAGCATGAGAAAAATTCTTCGAACGGATTACCAGCCAAAAATATTTATTTTGATTCATACTGTTTTCAGCTGTTTCAATAAGCCGGTCAATCTGTTCATCATAAGAAAGATTTGTCATAAGAAACTTTTCATAGTAATCAAATTCTGTATATCCCTGTAAACATTGATAGCTTGTTATTACATTGTCAACATCATTACTGTATGAAATTTCACTGAGGCTATTTGCACCTACTTGAATATCGGACAGATTTATAACCCCATTATGTGAAAGAACTTCAAGTAATGATATACCCACACACGACCCCCCTGTAATTATCTCTGAAAACGATTCTACCGGAACATAACATGCTTCAATAGCAGAACATTTCCAAAGATAATCCTTGAATACTTTCATCGGAACAAGATGGTCATCATCGTGTTTGTAGTTGATGACGTTCAGATAGTCAGTATCCGCACCAAGAGAGCTTGCAAGCGCATATAAATCTGTAGTTTCCATGTTATCCGCATGGGAAGAAAGCGGTGAAAATGATGTAAAAAGAGTAAATGCTGTAAGAACTGAAAGTATTTTGTTCATTAAAAGCCTCCTTTATATCATACAAATAATTAGTTATAAAAAGTAACTATAATTACTTCGGAGCAATAATTATCTTCTTCAGCAGAAAGTTCAGCATATGCTTCCGCACTTGTATAACCTGTTGAAACATATGCATAGAACTGTGAGATATTTCTTGCATCGGTTACAGTAAGCAAGTTATTTTTGTTGGTATCCGCAACCTTTGAGGAGCGTATAGCTGTAAAATATTCGTTAATATGTGCATCAGCAAAAGCAACAGTGAAATCGTTGGCAGGGTTTTTATCAGGATATTTATTCTTGAAATCTTCAATGGCACCAAGAAGTATAGAAGCATCAACCGCATCTATATAACGGTCATTGTTAATATTGCCTATTTTATATCTATAAGCCTCCGCAGCATTTTTTTCTGATTCGGTATCTGTTTCAATTAAAACAGGTTCATTTGTAATGTCTTTAACGCTTACACCTGAATAATTATCAGCGATATAAATAGTAAACATTTCTCCGTCTGTATTTGTTTTCTTAGCAGAAGCAGATGAAACAACAACAGTTCCGTTCTTTACTGCTGAGGCAGTAATGAAATCATCACCAAGAACATCTCCCTTTGTTACAACAGGACGACCTGCCTCATCAACAACAACATCTGCAAGTTCTCCCACATTCAGCTTTGTTGCAGAAGCAGTAAAGCCAAGGTTATTATTAATATTAACTGTTATAGCAACAGAGCCAGCAGGAATTGTTGCTTCCTCAACAACAGTATCATTTTCTACTGTAGAAGTTGAGATTGTGTACTTATTAATTGCAGAAACGTTAGATGCTGAAACTGAAACAGCAGTAAAAGTTGAAACTGCCATCAAAGAAGCAATAAGAGTTGAAATAATTTTTTTCATTTTAGCTTCCTTTCTGATTGGTTAATCCAATCGTTAAAATTTGTGATTATTGATTTTCATTATTACTGATATAGTGCGAAATTTTACCTATTATAAGTAGAACAGCATCAAAGGTAATAAAAATCATTTCATGTGTTGCTATTTTCCAGTTGAAGATACAGCACAGAATAAAAAATACAAGGTCTGTAATAATCAGGGAATATACTATTATTCTGTTACGCTTTTTCTGAACTTCATTCAGTGGATTATTTGCGTTTATTAATGGTGCGAATATCAATATAGTGAATATCGAAACCGTTCCGGCTGTCCACCAATAAAAATCCGTATATAAAAGCGGTAAAAGCTTTGCAACTGCAACTGAAAATCCGTACATAATTGTTGACAAGATAAAACAGCATTCACTTGTCTTTGCGTGATACCCACCCGAAAAGATTCGTAATGGGAGAAAGAATATAAGATATGCCCAAAAGTTTATCATAGCACTAAAAAGTAGGCTGATAAGCAGAAACAACAACAGAAGTCCACCGTTTAGCAGAATAACCTCAATACCATATATGTATGTATCACGTTCTTCAATTTTTACAATTTTATGTACTATTAGCCAAAATGCAATATCTTCGGCAAGATTTCTGAACAATTACTGCACCTTCTTCTTGTCGGATTTTAAGAGAGCTTCGGGAGTTTTAGGCTGATAAAGTCCTGTCACTGATGTGGTATTGCTTGAAAAAACAGCCACCGCCTTGATAACTTTCTTTATTACAACAGAGAGTTTATCTTTCATTTTTGTCACATCCTTTCGTTTCTTGACCTTGTAGCTATAGTATATCACATAAAAATCCATTTGCGTAAAAAAATACATGAATGGTCATTTTTTTGTAATGAATGGTATATTTTTAAATATAAAAATAAAAAAATCCGACTTATCAAGCCGGATTCTCATTTAATTGTATCATGATTCTGATGTCAAACTTTTGATTATCCGTTGTAATATGAATATTTCCGTGATAGTTTTGTAAAGTGTGCTTTACAGAATTAAGTCCAATACCGTGCAGATGCTTGTTTTTTTTGGACGTATTTAGCGAAATATCAGGATTTGTGCATTTATTTGAGACAACAATCAGAAAGTATTCCCCGACTTCATTAATTCTCACTTCAATAAACGGATTTTCTTCCTTATCACATGCTTCAATGGCATTATCAAGCAGATTACCAAGAACAGATGCAAAATGTTCAGAAGTTACAGGGCATCTTTCAGTGACTTTTGCATTTATTATGAATGTAATACCATGGCTCTCTGCAATCTTCTGCTTTATATAAAGTATTGCATCAACTGTTTCATTTCCTGTTTTGTAGTAAAACAATGTCCTGCTCAAAAGGTCATTTTCTTTTTCAAGATAGCTTATAATTCCTGAAACATTGTTATTTCTGGCAAGAGTCATAAGATTGATTATATTATGCTTGTAATCATGCAGACTTGTCTGAATAAGTTCGAATGACTGCTTTGTATCACTTAGATACTGTTCGAGCATACTGTTTTTCAGTTCCATGAGATTTAACTGTTGTTGATTTTCATAATAATCTGTAAGTTTGAATGTTCCGAAAAATATAGTCATAATCAAAATAAGCATTATAATAAAGAAAATAATCGAAACATATGAGTTCACAGAATTATTTCTTATATCTATAAATGTCAGCGTAAAAATCAGTGCAAGCATAATTATTGTAACAATAAACAAAGAAAATATATATTTTCTTTGTATATTC
>CAMWQI010000181.1 GCA_947176345.1 uncultured Ruminococcus sp. | reverse complement strand
CTTATGAACGAACCACCGCCGCAAAAACGCTCCGGACGTAAAATAACTGTCCTTAATGGTGCTGTTGACGAAGAGGGCAACCCTACATCAGCGATGTATAACAATACTGTCATAAACACTCATATGAGTGCCGACGACGTTTCCAAAATACGTCGAATGACTGAATCCACAAGGGCAAGAGAAGCAGCTGAACTTCAGAAATCAGCTAATAAACGCCGGAAAAAAGAGGTTGACTATACATATAAAAAGGAAACTCCGGAGGGAGAATATATGTATACACCGCCGGTTTTCAAGAAAAAAAAGCGTAGTCGTGAGGCTATTATTGCAGAAGCAGAAGACCCTGAAAATCTAAAACTTATTACGGATATAGTACCGTCACCGGCTATCATTGCCGCCGCAAAGTATTCAGGACGTAAGTCTAAAAGCAACAGTAAAATAAATTACCATAAGCCTGAAACTCCTGAGGCTATTGATGTTCGCATAGATACCGATACTGTAAAGCAACAATCACCTGATACCACCACAAAAAAACGCACAAAACGTATTGTTGATTTCAATTATTATGGTGACGTTGAGGACGTGGGACGTGATATACGCGACCTGACAAATATTATAAAGTCCCGTACAATAATACTTCTCATTCTGTCTTTTTTCAGCCTGTATATCACTTTCATGAATCAGCTTGAGTTTCCAATTCTTGAAATATTCAGCAAAGCGAATGTTCGCATTTATCTTTGTGTACACATGATTGCTGGACTTATTGCATTGATTTCATCAGGTGCTGTAATTTCAAACGGCTTAAAAAAACTGCTCTCATTCAAAGCTGACAGCGACTCAATGACTGCTGTTACGGCTGTAACGTGTTTTGTTTCGATAATTCCGGCTCTTGCCTCCCCCGAAAGCATCATGGCTGAACGCATATATATGCCCGTCGGTATCCTTGCACTGCTTACAAACGCTTTAGGCAAACTGCTTATCCTGAAACGTGCAAAGCGAAATTTCAAGCTTGTTTCCAAAGAAGACTTTGAACGACACGGAATAGTATATGTTCGTGATGAGGAACGTGCTGAACGTCTCACACGTGGTACATTGGGAGATTTTCCGATACTTGCGTCAATGCGACGAACTGATTTTCTTACTGATTTTCTGAAATACACCTATTCGTCAGACATAACCGACAAATACTGCAAAAAAACTACTCCGATGTGCCTGATAATATCATTTGTTATTTCACTTTTAATAACATTTTTCTGCAAAGAGTCGCTCCTTACACTTGACGCACTCGCATTCGGAACGTCAATTTTCAGTATGCTTATATGTTCCGTTTCATGTGTATCTATGCCGTTTGTGGCGAACGTTCCGCTTGAACGTGTTTCAAACAGAGCCATGATAAAAAAAGGCATAATGCTAAGCTATCAAAGCGTGGACGATTTTTATGATACAAATTCAATTCTTGTAAATACCGACTCACTTTTTCCGGCACATTCAATACAGCTAAGCGGTGTAAAGGTTTTTTCCAATACAAAAGTAAATGAAGCCCTCCTTGAGGCTGCAAGCCTAACTACTCATGCGGGCAGTGTTATGAGACATCTTTTCACTGATGTGGTGGATGAAAACAACGATATACTATATCATATTGACAATTTTTCATTTGAGGAGTCTATGGGCTTATGTGGTTGGATTCATAATAGACGCGTGCTTTTCGGCAACCGTGAATTAATGGTAAATCATAATATTGAGGGACTACCAACAAAAACAAAAGAATCAGAATATACCGGCGACGGTCAGGAGGCTATGTATCTTTCGATTTCCGGAAATATTGCCGCACTTTTTACCGTTGACATAAAAGCCGACCGCGAAGTGAAACGCTGGACAAAACGCCTTTCAAAAGAAAAAATGTTTATGATTCTCAAAAGCGTTGACCCTTGTCTCACACTGGATAAAATAGCCTCGCTTTTTGGTGTGTCGCGTTCTATGTTCAGACTTTTGCCAAAAAAACTCCATCAAGATTTTGATGCAGAAACTAAAAAAACAGTTCGTTTGAGTGCCTCTATGGCTTGTTCTGGAAAATTTTCAGCATTCGCACAGCTTATAATCGGCACTAAAGTAGTTCACACATCGGCAGTGCGTGGGCTGATTTTGCAGACAGTTTCCATTGTACTCGGTTTTATCATCTGTACACTTCTCATTATTTCAAAAGCGTTTAAGTTTAATTATTTATATATGTCGGCAGCGGCACTGGTCGTATACAATCTGATATTCTTAGTTGCCACATATATAGCAATATGTTCAAAGAAATTCTGAAAAATAAAACCTGTTCCCATTCTGAAAACGGGACAGGTTTTATAAAATTACTGAAAGGAGTCAGCTATGACAGGTAGATTCCAAAACGACAACAACACAGATAATCAAAATACTTTAAATATTCCTATCCCCCATAATCCGCCGAATTACAGATGGCAAAATCCTAATCGTAAACCACAGATACGCCAGTCCGGTCAACAAAGACCACGACAGAATAATAATCAGAGACAACCACGACAAAATCCTAATTATCAGCAACAAAGACCTGCTCCGCAACCACGACCTATACCTCAATCACGACCCACTCCAAAAAACAAAAAGAAAAAACATAAAAGCTTTTTTGGAAAAATTATTAAAACTTTCTGTATAATTTTCATTGTGCTTTTCAGCGTTTATTCGTGTACAGCTTTTACCATAATAAAAAACGTTGAAAAACAGGATACTGGTGTTCGTTCACGCACAGCCGGTGCACTCTCACGAAGTTATGTTAAAAGTGTGCTGATTATCGGAACTGACGGGCGGTCTACCGATGAACAGGGGCGGTCTGATTCAATGATTTTACTTTCTTTTAACAGCCGTACAAATAAAATAATTCTCACGTCGTTCATGCGTGACTGCTATGTAAATATTAACGGATATGGCATGGACAAGCTGAATGCCTCCTATTCTTACGGGGGGGCGGAACTCCTTATGGACACTATCGAAAGTAATTTCAATATAAAAATCGACGATTATGTGACTGTAAATTTCATTTCTTTTGCCGGACTTATTGATGCCGTCGGTGGTATTGATATTGACGTTTCCGCTGACGAAGCACAGGAAATAAATAATATTCTGTTCTCTGAAGTCAATCAGCTTATGGGTGATGACCAATGGGCTGATTTTCTGGAAGTCGTTGACGGAAAAATCCGTCTCAACGGTAAACAAGCACTCTCTTATGCCCGTATAAGATATGTCGGAAACAGCGATTTTGAACGCACAAGCCGACAGCGTGAAGTGATTACTGAAATTATTCCTAAAATTATAAATCCTATGGCTATACGCCGTGTAGCAAAAAATGTAATTCCGCAAGTAAATACAAATATGTCGTCACTGGGAATGTATCTTCTTTCCTTGAAAATTCCGTTTGCGGTGGGCTATGATATCGAACAGATTCAGATTCCGGCTGAAAATACTTTCTATCCGGAAGACGTTTGGTGCTATGACGATACTATACAGTCGGTTTTACAGGTAGATTTCGATGCAAATCACAATATATTGCAAGATAAAATATTCAGTCATTAAATTAATCTCCGGCATACGTGCCGGAGATTAATTTTATTTTATCATATCAATTAATTTTCCTAAACAAAGTTCAAAACAACTTCCGTACCACATCTCATCAAAATACGGAATTGTAGCCTTTATGCACTCAACTGTATAATTAACGGATATATCAAGCGATTTCTGAATATCCTTTCCGATAGTGACAGCCCCCGTAAATACACTGGCGAAAATATCACCCGTGCCGTGTACTGAACGTGCTATATTATCACTGAACGAATAGAAAAAAGTATCATTTTCACGGTCATAAGCTACAGCACCCTGTTTTTTATCGTCAAAATGCACACCCGTAAGCACTGGAATTTTACAGCCTAATCTGGCAAGTTTTCGGAGAATATCTTCAATATACGCCCTGTCATAATTTTCTGTATAGGGGATTTTCAGCATAAAAGAAGCTTCTGTCATATTCGGGAGGATATAATCAGCCTTTGAACATAAACAAGCCATTTTTTCCGCAAAATCCTCATTGAAACCGTTATAAAATTTTCCATTATCTCCTAAAACAGGGTCAACAACTATGAAATTGTCATCTGTCCGGAAATCGTCAAAAAAGTCCGAAACAATATTTATCTGCTCAGCCGAACCGAGATAACCCGTATAGACAGAATTAAATTTAATGTTTAAACTTTTCCAGTGGCGTGAAATTTCCGGAATATCACTTGTCAAATCACGGAAAGTATACCCCGTGAAACCACCTGTGTGCGTGGACAGCACAGCAGTCGGAATGACAGCCGTTTCTATGCCCATAGCCGAAATAACTGGCAGTGCCACTGTAAGAGAGCATTTTCCGTAACAGGAAATATCCTGAATAGTAACAGTTTTTTTCATGATAATTTCTCCTTTTTCTGTAATGATTTTATTATAAATTATTCCAGAAAATCTGTCAATAACCAGTTTCCTATTTTATTTGCAGTTCAGAAAAAAATCACCACAGCTCTTTACATTTTGCCAGAAATATAGTATAATTAATTGATAAATCCTTTTTACGGAGGTCATGCCATGAATACCCCACCAAAAGAAATTCTGAAATTTGTCGAAGAAAACGATGTAAAATTTATCCGTCTGACTTTTTCAGATATAGCCGGAAATCTTAAAAATATTGCTATTATGCCAAACGA
>CAMWQI010000180.1 GCA_947176345.1 uncultured Ruminococcus sp. | reverse complement strand
ATACGGACGTTTCAGCGTAATACTATTCCTGCCCACACGGTCACTGATGTAGGTTTCGCCGTTGTATGATTTAAGTATCAAGTCAAGGTTCGGAATGTTATTGGAGTAGCGACCGTTGAAATTTCCGAGCATACCAGCCTCATCTGAAATCATCAGCAGTGACTTGTTTTCATAAAGAAGTCGCACAAGTGCCTCTGGTGTAACGTCATCAACAACGATTCGGCGGAAATTATTGTCCTGAATATTGCTGATTTTTGTCTGTAAATCAGCGATTTCGTCCGCTGTGACACCATCTTTCTTTTCAAGTACCGTAAGCTGACTTTCAAGAATTTTTCTTTCTGCCTGACACCTGAAAATATCAGTTTTATTCTGCTCGTTCCAGTCGTGCGTGAACTGCGTAAAAGGACGTTTTATCGCCGAAATGACAGGAGATTTCTTAAAACTCGGTTCGGCAATTGTGAGTGCATCAATTACGAGCGGTTCAGTGTGGTCACGCTTGCCCAACATTCTGTAAACTCCCGAAAAACAGTAGCTTGCCGAAGAAATCAGTGCAGTTCCAGCCATTGCAACGTCCGTTGAGGTACTTTCAGCAACTGCAAAAGCTGTATCACGCAAAATCGGAGGAAGTGCATTTGTAGGGTAGTTAATCAGACTTGATTTGTCCAAGCGTAAGGGGGTTGGCATTGACCATTCTTTTTCATTCATAGGCATTATATTCCTTTCTTTTATCTTAAATCGTTTATATTTGTCTTGACAGAAAAGAAAATATGTGTTATAATAAATCATAACAAGATACTAAACGATTTTATAAATATATTATATGCTACTTTGGTAGCATTTGTCAAGTAGAAATAATATATTTTGCAAATTTCTGCATTATGTACAATATGGAGGTAATAATATGACTGTTTTTTGGAAGAAATATAATGAACTTTGTGACGAACATGGAGTAAAGCCAAGAGCAGTGGCGAAAGAACTGGAAATCTCGTCCGCTACAGTCACAAAATGGGTAAATGACGGTATGCCAAATTTGGAGATGATTTCAAAAATTGCTCAGTATTTCGACGTTCCGATTGATTATTTCATAAATGATGATGATGTTCCAATAATTTCAGAGACGAGCAGAAAAAGAAGTGTTTTCAAGTCCATGACCTCGCTTTCACAGCGTTGGGTAAGTCTTAGACGTGGCAGTGAAGTCAGCCTTGAAACTCAGCTGAAAATTCTCGCTTACACGAACTGCACGGTGCAGTTCCTCAACAATGACCGCTATATAAACTACGAGCCTGCCAACAATTCCGTTGGAAATCCCAATAGCGACACTATTTTTGATATTCTGGACATTCTTGACCGTTGTGCCGATACCGACAGTTATAGAACGGTGCAGGTGCAGCTTTCAAGAATTGCGTTATTTCACCTGAAAGAAAAAGGCTTTGACCGTGAAAAGCTCCGCACGGAACACATATCACAGAAAAAACTTAATTATCTTTATACAGGTATCGAAAACCGTGATAAATCGCAGAATTACGGCTTGAATTTCTCTGATATTTCTTTTCTGCGAGAGTTTACGGGAATTAGTTTTGCGGAAATGTTCTATAATTAAAAAAATTATTTCTGTTCAATATGATAATAAGAAAACCTCAGCAGAATATTCCGCTGAGGTTTCTGTTTGTTCCATATTCAAGGAATTTACCCTTATTCTCTCTATTGTGCAGATTGAGAGTTAATTATGAGTTTTCTCATTTCAATCATGTCAAAAACATCAATTTTGCCGTCTTCATAAAGGTCAACATTCCTCCAGTTAGTAAGGTTACCTGAACCGAGTAGCCACTTTTGGAGCATTACTGCATCTGAAACATTTACAATTTTATCATTGTTTGCATCTCCCTTGATAATCGAAGAAACAAAATTCCATTTCTGAGGAGTGCCACCAAGATAATAAACTTGTGATATATTTTGTCCATCAAGACATTTTCCATCTAATAAATCAAGGTAAAATCCACTTAATTTTGATATTAAAAAATAATGCCCATCATCAGTTTTTCGAATTTTCCAAAGCTGTCCTCTTTCTGTATTATCCTCATATAACTGAACATTTCTAAGATTGTTCATAAAATATTTTTGGTTATCTCCATTATCAACTCCCAGTGCAAGACCGGAACTTTCTTCATAGATTTTATACCAACCCTCTCCAGCATACACAATTTTAAATCTGTCTGTTGCTCCGCTCCAAATCTGTGCATTGCTTCCATTATGGTACTCTCCTAGTATTCCTGAAATATCCAGATAATAATTATCATTGCAAGTACTTTGAATAGTATATATACCATCTTCAATTGGTCTTTCGTTAGGTGAATAAGGAATAAAACTAAAGTTTTGTGATGCTGAGCCATTAGCAGACCATGTCTGAACATTAGTACCTATTTCTATATTTCCTCCATTGACATCAAGATTAAAACCATTACATCTTGCCTGAAGTGTATACCCGTGTTGTGTTCTTGTTATTGACCACTGCTGAGCTGCTGAAGAATTATCATCACTTAGCTGAACATTTGAACCACGGTTTATTGATGCATATACAACATCAAGACATAAGTCAGTTCCATATTGTTTTATTTTATAGAATCCGTTTCCAAGGTAGTTTACCGTCCAAACATCAAATTCACTTGGCATATTTAATTCATCAATCCACATCTGTACGTTTGTTCCGCTACTGGATAATTCAACCCCTGGAATATCAAGAAAATAGTTCATATTAAGTTCACTATATATCCAATAATTTCCATCAGGAATTGTTTGTCCGGCTGCTTCGCTTTCTGTCATAACATGACCGGTTTCCTCTAAATTCCATTTCTGAGGAGTGCCACCAAGATAATAAACTTGTGATACATTTTGTCCGTCAAGACATTTTCCGTCTAATAAATCAAGATAACATCCGCTTAGTTTTGATATTAAAAAATAATGACCGTCATCAGTTTTTCGGATTTTCCAAAGCTGTCCTCTGCCCATATTATCCTCATATAATTGAATATTTCTTTGGTTATGCATAAAACATTTCTGGTCATCTCCATTATCAACTTCCAGTGCAAGACCGGAACTTTCTTCATAGATTTTATACCAACCCTCTCCAGCATACACGATTTTAAATCTATCCGCTGCTCCGCTCCAAATCTGTGCATTGCTGCTGTTATGATACTCACCAGGTATTCCGGAAATGTCCAAATAATAATTATTATCACAGATACTCTGAACAGTATATATACCGTCTTCAATCGGTCTTTCGTCAGGTGAATAAGGAATAAAACTAAAGTTTTGCGATGCTGAACCATTAGCTGACCATGTTTGAACATTAGTACCTATCTCTATATTTCCTCCATTGACATCAAGATTAAATCCATTGCACCTTGCTTGAAGTGTATATCCATATGGAGTTCTTGTTATTGACCACTGCTGAGCTGTTGAAGAATTATCATCGCTTAGCTGAACATTTGAACCACGGTTTATTGAAGCATATACAACATCAAGACATAAGTCAGTTCCATACTGTTTTATTTTATAAAAACCATTTCCAAGATAATTTACTGTCCAAACATCAAATTCACTTGGCATATTTAATTCATCAATCCACATCTGTACATTTGTACCGCTACTGGATAATTCAACCCCCGGAATATCAAGAAAATAGTTCATATTAAGTTCACTATATATCCAATAATTTCCATCAGGAATTGTTTGTCCGGCTGCTTCGCTTTCTGTCATAACATGACCAACTGCTTCATTTGGTTGTACTGAAATCGTTTTTATATCTGTCAAACTATCTTCTCCATTTTTAGAACCTTTAGGTGTTGCATAAGTTTTGATAGTGTAATCACCTACCTTAGATGCTACAAAAGAATATGAAGTATTTAAATTCATTGTTCCTGCATATGGATACCAGTCATCAGGACCGTCAATCTGAAGCCAGTAGTGTGAAAGATTTGAGCCTGACGGAGAAGGAACCCATGAAATATTTACTGTATCTCCAACAATATAAGAACTCTTATCTGTACTGATTGTCGGTGTAACGATTACCTCATCAGGTACACTGCTAAAAAACAAATTTGCTTCTTTTTTCCGACGATTACGAAGACCTGTTTCATCAGCAGTACCTGCATTTATGCACCATACATAATACTGTTCTCTTGCTTCTGATTCAGTTAATTTGCCCTGCAAATAATATTTAAGCGGACAACTGTTAACATTTCCGTGATTATATGTAGCACTTAAAAGAGCATCAAACTGATTTTGGGTCATTGCCAAACCACTGCAATTTGATTTTAATGTATTGACATAACCTGATAGCTTTGTGCTGAATAAATTTCTTGCTTCCGCCTCTGATATTGTATGTCCACCTTTTTGACCTCTGACACCATTTGACGTGTGAGTATACGGACATTTATTACCATATCCGATGGTCCATTGCTTAACATCCCAGAAACACTGAGAAGAATATCCTTCTACACTTTTTATAAATGTATAGGTACTATCTACAGGATTCAAATTGCTTACATCAATGGCTGCATCTGCTTGCAACGGCACAGATATTTTCATGGGTAAAGCCATACAGATTGAAAACATCACAACTATCGCCGTGACAAAGCTGAATAAACGTTTGTTTTTCATAACATCGACTCCTTTAAAATTAAATTCATTTTAATAACTTATCATTTTGTGGTATAATAAGATATGAAAAGTTTTCGTAAATTAAGTTCATTGACGATAAATAAGCAGATTATATGGAAAATCAGGC
>CAMWQI010000179.1 GCA_947176345.1 uncultured Ruminococcus sp. | reverse complement strand
GTTAATTATCACATGAATATAATTTTTTTGACATAATATATTTTACTACATTTTTGTCAAGATAGCAAGAGAAATCAGAATTTTCACATAATTTTTTTCTTATTTCCGTTGAAGATATTACTTTCGGCGGTGCAAAGCTTATTAAAATTTCCCCATATACTGACAATTCAAGGGCTTTTTTCTGGAGCGTGTCAAGGTCTCCCTCATTCCGTGAAACAACACACAAAGTAACATCGGAAAGAATTTTTTCAAAACAGTACCATGTATCAAACGACATAAGCATATCACTGCCGATAAGCAGAAATAATCTATCATGAGGAAACTTCCGGCGGAAATGTTCAATTGTATATATAGAATAACTTGTTCTGTCGCTTTTCAGTTCATAGTCGCTAACATGAAATTTTTTATTGCCGCAGCAGGCAAGTTTCAGCATTTCAAGCCTGTCCGCACCGGAGATATATTCATCACTTGATTTATGTGGTGAAATTCTTGATGGCACGAAAAAAATATAATCAAGCCCGAAATCTTTCATAGCCGTTTCAGCAAGATGTATATGACCGTTATGCACGGGATTGAAACTTCCGCCGTATATGCCTATTTTCATTTCGGAATATTCTCAATAACGGGGTCTTTTGGATTTCGCTTGAAAAGCACAAATTTTGAACCGATAACCTGCACAACTTCTGAACCGGTAGCCTCTGCTATTGCTTCGCCTGCCTCACGAGCTGTATAGCCAGAGTTTTCAAGAACACGTAATTTTATGAGTTCACGCTTGCGGAGTGCCTCGCCTATATCCTTGCACATTGTCTCCGTAATTCCGCCTTTGCCAACCTGAAATATTGTATCATAAGATGAGGCTATACTTCTGAGGTAAGCCCTTTGTTTACTTGTAAGCATAAATTATTCACCTTTCTTTTTTTCAAGATATTCATAAAGTTTCTTCATTGCCTCGCCCCTGTGACTGATTTTGTTCTTTTCGTCCGGCGACATTTCGGCAAGAGTTTTATTGCCATAAAGAAAAATCGGGTCATAGCCGAAACCGTCCATACCACGTTTTTCACGGGTGATAGTGCCATAACATCTGCCTGACATTGAATGTATATCCTCTCCGTTGATATAGACTATACAACATTCAAAGTAAGCTGTTCGCTTATCGTCGGGGACGTTTTTCATTTCATCAAGAATTTTTTCGCATTCCTGACCTTTCGGGGCATAACGTGCCGAATATACAGCGGGTCTGCCGTCCAGTGCGTCAACACAAAGTCCGCTGTCGTCGGCTATAACAGGAACTTTCACGGCATTATATATAGCCTTTGCCTTTATTACGGCATTTTCTTCAAAAGTCACGCCGTCTTCTACGGGTTCAATATCAACGCCTGCCTCCTGCTGTGAAATAACCTCAATTCCTAACGGAGCGAGTATTTCACGTGCCTCACGGAGTTTATTTTTATTATTGGTAGCCATGACGAGTTTATTAATCATCATTATCCTTCTTTCCGAAAAGTCTGCTGAAAAGTCCTTTTTTCTTTGATTTTTTCTGTTCCGGTTCTTTCTCCGGAATTTCTTCAACCGTTTCTTCTTCTGTAATTATTTCTTTTTCCTGTTCCGGAATTTCAGATTTAGCAGCTTCTTCAACGGCTTTCTTTTCCCTGAAAAATCTGTTTATACGTTCTCTGCGTCGAGCCTCTTCGTCATAAACTTGCTCCGGTTCTTCGGCTGGTTCTTCTTCCTGTTCTTCGGGTTCTGTCTTTTCAATTACTTCTTCGATTTCCTCTGCTTCTTCTTCGACTGTTTCTTCTACAGTTTCTTCTTCAACATCTTCTGTCGTTTCTTCGGGTTCAGTTTCCTCAACTATTTCTTCGTCCGGTTCATCTTCGGAATATTTATCAGCAAACAGCTTACTGAAAAATCCCTGTTTTTTCTGTTCTTCCTCTTCCGGAATTTCGGAAACAGTTTCAGTTTCTTCTTCTGCAACGTCTTCAACTGTTTCTTCTTCGGTTTCGTCTGAAACAGGTTCTTCAATTTCGTTACTGCTGAAAAGTGCAGTTACAAAATCTCTGCTGTTAAATGGCTGTAAGTCATCAATTTTTTCACCCACACCAATAAGTTTTACGGGTATGCCTAATTCGTTCTTTATAGAAATGACAATACCACCTTTTGCTGTACCGTCAAGTTTAGTAAGGACTATGCCCGTTATTTCTGCTGTCTGATTGAAAAGTTTAGCCTGACTGACTGCATTCTGACCAGTTGTGGCATCAAGCACAAGAAGGACTTCACGGGAGCTGTCGGGAGCTTTTTTGTCAATAATACGATTAATTTTGGCGAGTTCGTCCATGAGATTCTTTTTATTATGGAGTCTTCCGGCGGTATCAATTATGACAACATCACACTGTCTTGCCTGTGCTGCGTCGAGTGCATCATAGACCACTGCTCCGGGGTCTGAACCCTCAGCGTGTTTGACAATATCCACTCCGGCTCTCTCCGTCCATACTTGTAGCTGGTCTATGGCAGCCGCACGGAATGTATCAGCAGCCGCAACGAGTACCTTTTTTCCCTCTTCCTTAAACTGACGGCACATTTTGCCGATAGTTGTAGTTTTTCCTGCTCCGTTAACACCTATGACCATTATTACTGCCGGCGAAACTGACAGGTCAAGACCAGTATCATCACCCATAATTTCACCGATTATTTCCTGAATTAGTTCCATAATCATTTTAGGGTCGGTAATTCCACGCTCTTTTATTTTTTTGCGAAGGCGGTCACAAATTTCTTCGGATGTCTCTACGCCTATATCGCTCATAATCATTGTTTCTTCCAACTGGTCAAAAAGTTCCTCGTCTATGACCGTGAAAGAATTAAGTATTTTCTGTAATCTGCCCAGAAAAAAATCCTTTGTTTTTCTAAGACCCTCTGCAATTTTCTGAATAATTCCCATTATATTCCTCCGATACTGATATTTTATTGTATGTCGGCTATATCTTCCTGAAAGTCCACCTGCTCCATTTTCAGCAGTTTTGAAATGCCATCTTCCTGCATGGTTACGCCATAAAGTACATTTGCTTCTTCCATAGCACTCCGACGGTGTGTTACAAGCACAAACTGTGTAGTATCCGTGAATTTCCGGAGATACTGTGCATATTTCCGGACATTTACCTCATCAAGTGCCGCATCTATCTCATCAAGAATGCAGAACGGTGCGGGACGTAATTTCAAAATCGCAAAATATATCGCTATAGCTACAAATGACTGTTCACCGCCCGACAGTGAAATCAGATTTTTTATTACTTTTCCAGGAGGGGCGACGATTATTTCAATGCCGGACGTAAGAACATTTTCGGGGTCTGTAAGGACTAATTCAGCCTTTCCGCCACCAAAAAGTTCCGTAAAAATACTTCTGAAGTTTTCATTGATTATGCTGAAACTTTCCGAAAAAATGCGTTTCATTTCTTCCGTTAGACCGGATATTATTTTTTCAAGTTCCGCCTTTGATTTCTGAATATCCGCTATCTGTTCCGACATAAATTTATAACGTTCTGAAACTTCTCTGTATTCTTCTATAGAGTCAACATTGATACTTCCCAGTGACTTTATTTTTCCCTTTATTTCCGAAAGTTTTCGCTGTGCCGAAATCATATCATCTATTTTTTCAGCCATAGCCACCGCCTCCGAACGTGTCATTTCATAGACTTCAAGGAGCTGTTTTATTATATTATCAGAATCACGCGTGATATTGAACTGCCGTTCTTCAAGTCGCGTTATCTCTCCGGAAAATTTTTCTTTCTGTGCGTTTATCTGTTTGAGATTACGCTGTAATTCATTGACAAGCCGATTTTGTTCGGTATGCTGTGCCTGATACTGCTTTATCTGATTAAGGTAAATTTCCGTATTATCATGAAAATTTTCCAGTTTTTCGCGGATATTTTTTATTTCAGCATTTTTTTCAGAAATTAATTTATTAAAATTTTTTATATCTTCCGTCATTTCAAATCTGCTTTTTTCAAGTTCTTCAAGACTGCCTGTAATTCTCAATATACCGCTGTTTTCAGCCTGAATATCCTTGATAGTTCCAGCATAATTTATTTTCAAATCTGAAATTTTTTCAGAAAATTCATTCATATTCCGGTTAAGGTTTTCTCTCAATGTTTTTTCTTCTGCAAATTCCTTTTCAGCGATTGCAATTTTTTCCGAAATTTCAGCCAACTTCTTTTCAGAATTTTCAATTTCTGCCTGTGCGGTGCTGATTTTCTTTTCAGCATCTTCAATAAGACGGATATTATTTTCAGTCTGTGATTTAATCTGCTTCGAAAGAGATTCAATACCGGAAATTTCCGTATTCAGCCGGACAACTTCATTTTTATGTGTGGTTATTGCTGATTTTATATTTTCAATCTGGTGAGAAATTTTTTCATTCTCCGGACGGATTTTTTCCGCATTATTCCAGAGTTTTTCGCATTGTCCGGAGAGATTTTCAATATCTTTTTCGAGTGTATTTATTTCATTACGGCGTGTAATTATACCACTGATTTTCTGCACCGAACCACCCGTGAACGAACCACCGGAATTTATAATCTGCCCGTCCATCGTCACAATTCTGAAACGATAGTTATATTTTTTAGCAATAGCAGTCGCTGTGCTGATATTTTCGGCTATGACCGTACGTCCGATAAGAGATGACATAATTTCCTTGAAATTCTGCTTGCATTCAATGATTTTGTCCGCTATGGCAACAAATCCGTCACATTTTTCAAGCCCCTGTTCGTTCAGTTCCCAACCTCTTATGGCAGTAACCGGCAGAAAAGTAGCACGTC
>CAMWQI010000178.1 GCA_947176345.1 uncultured Ruminococcus sp. | reverse complement strand
AAATAATTTCTTCAAGGAGTGACTGCCATGAAGAAATTATTTTTATATTTAATTGTATTATTTTTATATATTTTTCGGGCTGTAATTCCGTTTCAGAAAAAGACAATAAATCTGAAGAAAAACATTTTGAAAGTGTTCTTGCAATTGAAACTCCGTCGGAACTTAAAGCAGATAATCATGAAATATTTTCAGTAGATGTGACAATTTCGGCACTTGGAAGTGAAATTTATCCTGCTATGAGTATGTGTATAGATTTTGACGCATCAAATCTTGAATTTACAGGCATTGAAGACGGCAATATATTTGTAACAGGTGATACGGCAGATGGACAACTTCCAAATTGGAGCGTAAATACTGAATCAAGCAATAAAAATGGTCAGATAAATATAATGTATCTTGATACAAGCGGAGGTAGATATGCTTTTTCAGACAGGCTTCTTGATAAAGATAAAAATGTCCTGCTCCGACTTGATTTCCGCTTGCGTGACAACGTAAAATTAGGTGATAATTATGTGCTTTCTGTGGAAGATGCTGTGTTTGCTGCATCGGAGAGTGAAAAAAGTCTTGCAAGTTCCGTCGGCACTATGGCAGTTCAGAACGGACAAATTATTCTGGAGGATTAAAAATGAAAAGATTAAAAAAAATAATTGCCATAATATTCAGTGGAATTTTGCTGAGTTTTTCCGGTTGTGGTACTGCTCCACGCACAATAAGCGGAAATATAGCAATTGCTGAAAACGGAATAGTTGAAGAGGAAATTTTCAGACAGCTTAAAGAAGATAATTCAATAGCTGTGTTCAGCGGAGAATCAAATGGTATAAAATATGAATGGACTGTATTCGGAAATGATATTTCAGAACCAAAAGATTTAAATCTTGCTGTTGATTTTTATGAAACGGATTATGAAAAAGCAGTAGCCTTTGAATTTTCCTCAAAAGAAGATTTAGGATTCAGACCAATGCTCTCCATTTACCTGAATGAAAACTGGCAGTCACAAAGTGCGTCTGTATATTCGGAAACTGACGGAAATCTTATACCTATATGCAGTGCTTCAATAACAGGAAGCAAGTCAAGTATACTTAATTTTCCAGTATCTGAAACGCAAGGAAAGTATGTTATTATTGCTGATAAAGATAATATAACAACTGATATTATCTACACTAAAACCGATAAATCAACCACAGCAACAAGTACAGAAAAAAAGAATCATATTACAACAACTGTAACGGAAGAATCATCAGTCATTGTTGCTGAAACTGTTCAGAATGACAGTACAGATTCAGATAATGCCAATACAACGGAAGAAACTTCAGTCATTGTTGCTGAAATCGTTCAGAACGACAATACATATTCAGATAATACTGAAAACAACGATACCGAACAGCAGGACAGCGGAAGAATATATTCCGACGGAAGTGCAACTGAGCAAGACAAATATCTTACAGACCCGATACCAGAAGGCAAGCCTATGCCTGTTGAGCCTGAAAATGCTGAAATAGATGATTCTAAAATCATGATGTGTACTTTTTCTATAGAGTGTTCTACCATACTGAATAATATTTCAGAGCTTGAAACAGAAAAGCTTGATGTTCTGCCATCGGACGGAATTATTTTTGAAACTCAGACAGTTGAATTCAAAGACGGTGAATCCGTCTTTGACGTACTTCAAAGAATTTGCAGTGAAAATAATATACACATGGAAGCATCATGGACTCCTATTTATAACAGTGCATATGTTGAGGGAATAAATAATCTGTATGAATTTGACTGCGGAAATCTTTCAGGCTGGATGTATCGTGTGAATGGCTGGTATCCTAACTACGGGTGCAGTCGTTATCAGCTTGCAGAGGGCGATATAGTGGAATGGCGTTTTACTTGTGATTTAGGAAAGGATGTTGGCTGTGACTGGTTATCAGGAACATAAATTTTCAGGCGATGAATTTTCAAGGTTTCACCCTCTTGTTAATTTTATATATTTTGCTTTTGTATTTTTATTTTCCATGACTTTAACGCACCCTGCAAGTCAGATAATTTCTTTAGTATGTGCAGTATTTTGCGGCATTTCCGTATGCGGTTTTAAAGGTGCTGTATTTTGTCTTAAATACAGTTTGCCTCTTATGCTCATAACTGCGGTAATCAATCCTGCTTTCAGTCATGCAGGTATGACGATACTTGCGTATCTTCCCACGGGAAATCCGCTTACTCTGGAAAGTATTCTATATGGAATTTCATCAGGAACAATGCTTGCATCAGTTCTGATATGGTTTATGTGCTTTAATTCAGTGATAACATCAGATAAATTTATATATCTTTTCGGAAAAATAATACCGTCTCTGTCGCTTATGCTGAGTATGACACTCAGATTTATCCCGAAATTCAAGGCACAGTTTGAAGTTGTCAGTGAAGTTCAGAAATGTTTAGGTCGTGACATTTCACAGGGGAGCATTTTAAGACGTATGAAAAATGCAGTAAAAATACTGTCAATTGTGGTTACATGGTCACTGGAAAATGCAATTGAAACAGCAGACAGCATGAAAAGCCGTGGATACGGTCTGAAAGGCAGAACTGCATTTTCAATTTATCGTATAGATGAACGTGACCGGAATATGATTGTATGGATTATTTTCTGCGGAATTTACGTCTTGTGCGGAAGTATGGCTGGGGCTTTTCAATGGCAGTATTTTCCGAGAATATATGGTGTGGACAGTTCCTGTTTTATTATAAGTTTTCATGCCGTTTATTTTATGCTGTGTATCACTCCTGTAATTATCAACAGAAAGGAGAATCACCGATGGAAAAGTATGCAATCAGAAATTTAAGTTTTACATATCCTGAACAATCCGGAAAAGCGATTGACAATGTTAATCTGACTTTTGAAAAAGGCGGATTTATTATCATCTGTGGACCGTCCGGCTGTGGAAAATCTACTTTACTACGTCAGCTTAAAACGGTACTTGCACCACACGGACATCGTACAGGTGAAATACTTTTTGACGGAATATCTCTTGATAGGCTTGATATCCGGAAACAGTCCTTTGAAATCGGTTTTGTTTCACAGTCGCCCGATAATCAGATAGTAACCGATAAGGTTTGGCACGAGCTTGCCTTCGGTCTTGAAAGTCTTGGATTTGATACACCTTCAATACGTCAGAGAGTAGCTGAAATGGCATCATTCTTTGGTATACAGGAATGGTTTCACAAGAGCGTTGCGGAACTTTCCGGCGGACAGAAGCAACTGTTGAATCTTGCGTCTGTTATGGTGATACAGCCAAGTGTTATTATACTTGACGAACCGACAAGTCAGCTTGACCCTATCACAGCTTCGGAATTTCTTGCGGTACTTGCAAAGATAAACCGTGAACTTGGTGTTACTGTTATTTTGACGGAACATCGTCTTGAGGAGGCTTTGCCTCTTGCGTCTGAAGTTGCAGTAATGGATAAGGGCAGAGTTATTTGTACAGGAACTCCGCAGGAAACAGGCATTAAACTTAAAGAATGCGGTCATAGTATGTTTCTTGCGATGCCGTCAGCTATGCGGATATGGTCTGCTGTTGAAAGTGATGAAAAATGTCCTGTTACCGTGTGTGAGGGAAGTGCCTTTCTAAGCAGATTTGCCGAAAAAAACAATCTGTCCGTTATACAGGAAAACTATATTTATGAACCGTCCGGAAAAATAATGCTTGAAACTGAAGATGTGTGGTTCAGGTATGAAAAGAATAGTCCGGATATTGTAAAGAGACTTGAAATATGTCTTCATGAGGGGGAGTTTTTCGCAATACTTGGCGGAAACGGTACAGGAAAAACTACATCTCTTAAAGTGCTTGCAGGGCTGAAAAGGCATTACAGAGGTGAAATCCACAGAAACGGAAAAATCGGATTTCTTCCGCAGAATCCGCAGACTTTGTTTTTAAAGAAAACCGTATATGAAGATTTGTGTGAAGTTTTCAGCGGAACTAAAGCAAAGAAACCGGATATTGAAAAAGCTGTTATGCATACGGCGAAAATCTGCCGTATTGACAGTCTGCTTGAACGTCACCCTTACGACCTTTCGGGAGGCGAACAGCAACGTACGGCACTTGCTAAAATTCTTTTATGCGAGCCTGAAATACTTCTGCTTGACGAACCTACAAAAGGACTTGATGCTGAATTTAAGGAAGTTTTTGCGGAAATTCTGAATGAACTTTTATCTGTCGGAAAAGCGGTGCTTATGGTCAGTCATGATATTGAGTTCTGTGCGGAATATGCGGACAGATGTGCAATGTTTTTTGATGGTGAAATTACTGCTCAGGGAAGTCCGCACGAATTTTTTTCGGAAAACAACTTCTATACAACTTCTGCAAACCGTATGTCACGTCATCTTATTCCAGAAGCTATAACAGTCAGTGATGTGGTTTCAGCCTGCGGAGGCGAAGTGAAACCTAAGTGTGAAAGAAAAAAGGAATTTATTTCCCGAATTGAAAAATCGGCTGTTCCGAAAAAAACAGAAAAACTACCTTTATGGAGAAAAATTATCGGAACATTATCCGGAATAACTGCTCTTGCGATTTTTCTATACACGGCTGGAATTACCGACCTTACAAAACTGATTACAGTAGATGGTCTTACGGAACTGGCAGGCGGTCAGATTAAAATCTATATAGAACTGATAGTTTCACTCTTTATTATGGCGGTTTCGTTCGGGAGACGTTCGGAAATTCCTATACAGATTCAGACTTCTGTCAATGAGAGAAAACTCTCCAGACGTACAATATCTGCTGTGATTATGGCAATTATTGCAGTACCACTTACGCTTTTTATCAGTATATATTAGCT
>CAMWQI010000177.1 GCA_947176345.1 uncultured Ruminococcus sp. | reverse complement strand
GTGAAAAGGCGTGGGATATGTTCTATACACTGTATATGACACTTCAGAGACGGTCAATTAAGTGGTGTTATGACAAAACAAAGCTTGCATTTCCGGAAATACCGTCCGTATCTGCATTTGAAAGAAAAGTCAAAACCATTCCTGAATACGCATTACTGAAATACCGTACAGGCACAAAGGCATTTAATGACGCTATGCCACACATGATACGTGATAAAAGCGATGTTATGTCAAATGATATATGGTGTTCAGACCACCACCGAGCAGACGTTTTTGTAAAAAATGATACAGGTCATGTTATAAGACCGTGGATTACAGTATTTACGGATATAAGGTCAACAAAAGTAATGTCGTTTATCGTAAGGGAAGCAGACCCTAATACAACAGTAGTCAAGAAATGTTTGCGGTTAGGTATTGAAAAATACGGCGTTCCTAATGAAATCTACACTGACAACGGCAAGGATTACAAGGCAAAAGAACTAAGTGAAGAATATCCGCTGTCGGTTATGAACGTTTTAGGGATAGGAAAAGTTACGGCTACTCCATATCACGGACAGGCTAAACCGGTTGAAAGATTTTTCAGGACGCTTGAAGAACGTTTCGGGAAGATGTTCTATTCATATGCCGGAAATGACGCTAAAAAACGTCCGGAGCATATGCAGAAAACAAACAAAGTCCTTGACAATGATAATAATATTCCGTCGCTTGAATATTACGTTGAAAAGCTTACAGAGTACATCAACGAATACAATAACACAGCCCATCACGGCGACGGTATGGACGGAAAAACGCCAAATCAGGTATATTCAGAAAACATTACGGAAATAAGAAAGATTGGTGACAGTAATGCTTTACGTCTGCTTTTCGGAAAGACTGTTGAAAGAACGGTACAGAAAAACGGAATATCCATGTATAACAACACTTTCACCAATAAGGACGGAAAACTTATCCCGTATTATGACAGAAAAGTGTTGGTGACTTACGACCCTGACGATTTAGAAACCATATACATCTTTGACACGGACTATAATTACATATGTTCAGCGTCTGCAAAGTTTAAAACACCGTTCAGGAGCTGTAATGAAGAAGACTATATCAGAGCCGGAAAAGAAAAGCGTGCAGTCAGACAGCTTGCAAGGAAATACAAGCCGAAACAGTGTAAAAGTACATTTGATTTGATAGCGGAATATCAGCTTGAAGAATTAAATTACAAAGAAGAGCGGTCACCAGATGTACAGGTAAGGAAAGTTGCTACATCATATTCGACGGAAATTGAAAAGACACTTGAAGATAATCAGCAGGAAAAAGAAAAAAATCAGAGCATAATGCAGAAAATTATGTCTGATTATTACAAGAAAAACGCATAGGAGGATTTTTTATGTATAAGAAAACAATTATACGACTTCTTGAATTTATGGAAAAATCCGGAAAAACTCAGATTCAGATAGCAAGAGAGACAGGCATTTCCGGAGCGGTCATTTCACAGTTTATCAGCGGTACATATGAGGGTGATAACGATAAAATCGCAGATGACCTTGAAAAATACCTTGTAATCGCTACAGAACGTCTTGAAAGTTCTGACAGGACTGTATTCTATCCGGAGCTTAGAAACACTCAGACATCATTGTTTGCGGTCAAATACGCACATAAAAATTGTGAAATGGTTTTACTTTCAGGAGACGCAGGAGCAGGCAAAACAACCGCCTTGAAATACTACACGCATAACAATACAGGCGTTATTTTCATAACAGCAAGTACCTGTATATCTTCACCGACGGCAATTCTTAGGGAAATAGCGTCAGCTATCGGTAAAAAAGCAACTGGCAATAAAAGTCAGATTGAAAAGACCATTGTTTCAGCGTTGAGTAACTCCAACAGGCTTATAATTATTGATGAAGCCGACCAGTTAAATTTCAACGCTATTCAGACAATCAGAAACATTAACGACAAAGCACACGTCGGAATACTTCTTTCAGGGAACAACCGCATATATAATCAAATGGTTATGGGTGCAAGGTGTACGGAATTTGACCAAATCAGAACAAGATGTTTTATGCGTCCGAAAGTCAGCAACACTTATACAGTCAGGGAAATGCAGAACATCTTTCCAAACGTTGAAAAAAAGGGAATAGGCGTACTGTTAGAGCTTGCAGAACGTGAGAGTTTAAGAATGGCGGTCAAGCTTTTCAATGCGGTTATAGAATTAGGCGTAAGTACCGGCAATATTGTAAGGGCATCTGAATTGAAGTTAGTACAGGAACAGTTTTTAGGGGAGATTTTATAATGAATATTTGTTGTGATATAAAAAATGGCACTTGTTGCGACCAACAACAAGCACCGATAACCATAACAGTTATTAATATCATTAATAATTATATCACACAATTCAGGCGTTGTCAAGAGTTTTTTTCAGAACGTTCAGAATTAATTTTGAGAGGGGGTGAGAATTACCCATAAATTTACATGGAGAGTAATTTTAAAACGACTTTAAAAGCCATTTAAATAGCATTTAAAGGGAGTTTAAATGAAACAAGGAGGTGAAAGAAATGTATGAAAGAAAATATGCTGATTCATATGATATGAATTTAGAAAAATTAAATGATATAATACAATCGCATATACTTTTTAAAGAAAATGTTAGTTATTCAACAGAAGAAGATAATAAAAGAATAGATGCGTTATATGACCGAATTAATAATATCATGGCACTTGATGAAGAGTTTAAACGAAAGTTTTGTGATGATTTGCAAAATACTATGTTTTATGTTTCGGAAAGTTCATTCAGCAATGGTTTAAGAATTGGTCTTAGCTTATTAAAACAACTTCTAACCGCTGAAATGCCTGAAATTCATGTGGTACATCATATTACAAATAAAACAGAACGACGTTGTAAACCAGTGCAGAAACCGTCAGAAATTGATGAAGTATTCATTGACTATACTAAAAAAATTTTGCCTTATCTTACAGACAGTCAAAAAATGATATTACAGAGTGGAATAGAAGCAATGGTTGAGGAAAATTCGGAAAAACTTCACAGTATATTTTAATTTACAGGCGGTCTTTGAACCGCCTTATATTTTTTCAGTAAAAAAGTTTATTTGCAGATTATAAAAACATTTGCTATCATAAAGGAGAGTATACCATGAAAGACGTAAAGCAGATAATATCTGAATGTCAGAATGAGACAGTTTCAGAGCTTGTACAGGTACTGGGAATTGAAAACACAGTCAGACTTATTGAAACTTTCGGCGGAAGTCAGCTGTATATTCCACGGCTTGAAATGCTTACAAAGAATGAATACAGAAATTCTATGATTTATACCGACTGCATGAACGGAATGAGTTACAGAGCGGTTGCAGGCAAGTATGGACTGTCTGAAATGGCAATAAGAAAAATTATCAGGTCTAAAACAGAAAAATGAGAGGCGGTCAGAAAATGAACGAAAACGAAAACATGGAGCGGGTACAGGAAACTGAAACAATCCATGAAACACCACCGGAAATTGTTATTGATTACAAGTCAGAATGGGAAAAATCAAATGAAACGATAAAGCAGTTACAGACAGAGCTTGCGATGGAGCGTCACCACGTTGTACTGGAACACCGTGAACTTATTTCAGCAACGCTAAAAAAGCTTACCGATGAAAATACAGATGATGAAAAAGCATTTGAACTTATGCAGAAAATGTACCCTGAAGCATTCAGACCGAAAGTACCTGAATTTTCTGTTTCAACTACCGGAGTATCAGGAATAAGGGATAAAAAAGGTTTTTTAGCCGGATTTACAGGAAACAGACCGCTTTAACAAGGAAAGGAAGATTTTAAATGCCGGATATAAATTATGCTGAAAAGTATGAAGCACAGGTTGATGAACGCTTTAAGGTTGCGTCCGTTACGGAATCAGCCGTCAACAGAAACTACAGTTTTGACGGAGTTAATAAAATCAATATTTACTCAGTTGAAACAGCACCATTGAACGATTATAACAGGGAATCAGCCTCCAACAGATACGGAATAGCCAAAGAGTTAGGAAATGCTGTACAGTCGCTCACACTCACTCAGGACAAGTCATTTACATTCACGATTGACAGGGGAAACCATGAAGATACGGTACTTGCAAACAGTGCCGGAAACGCTTTACAGAGACAGCTTGACGAGGTTGTAACGCCTACCGTTGACAAGTACCGCATAAACATAATAGCTAAAAATGCAGGAACGGTTTTGAAACAGATTATAACAGATAAAAATGCTTATCAGAGTTTTATTGAAGCGTCCGTTGTGCTGATTGAAAATAAAGTACCGACTGAAAACAGAATAGCATTTGTTTCACCAGCGTTTTATATGCTTATGAAAAGTGACAGGAATTTCACAGGGTACGGTGATAAAGTCAATAACGTTGCAGTAACTGGAAGTATAGCTAAAATCGACGGAATAAATATTATAGTAGTTCCAAGCGATTATTTGCCGGAAAGAACGAATTTTATTATAACTCACCCTATGGCTACAGTAAGTCCGGTAAAGCTTGCAGAGTACAAGACACATGATGATCCACCAGGAATAAGCGGTTGGTTATGTGAGGGACGTATTTATTACGACGCATTTGTACTTAACAACAAGAAAAATGCTATTGTTGTTTCACAAGCTCCGTCCGATGAAGAAGCAACTAAAGAAACACAGTAAAGCTATTCACGTAAACTCTCATAAATTTCTGAAACTCCGTTCTTGCTTACCAGGAACGGAGTTTTATGTTATGGAGCAGGTGAAAAAATCTTTTCAAGTTTTTTCATTTTTTCCCACTTAATATTCGGTTGTGTATCATAATTTCCC
>CAMWQI010000176.1 GCA_947176345.1 uncultured Ruminococcus sp. | reverse complement strand
TTAAATGCCTTTATTACGTCGTTTTTTATTGAAATCAGCTTTGCACAGGCGGACTTGTAAGATTCTGATTCAATGCCGAAAGTCAGAAATTTTCGTGCGGACTGTCCGTTAGAACCTTTCAGCAATTTATCGGTCAACATCTGTGAATATTCTCGACGGATAGCGTTGAAATCGTCGTCCTGTTCGGAAATCTGCACCATTTTTATCAGCTTGTCTTTTGAACGATTCTGATTTTCAAAAGTAAGCTGAAATTTAATCGTGTTATCGAAAAGATTTATAACATCGCAATATTTAGAAAAAATATTATTCTGTTCGTCAAATTCGGCGATACTGTAATTTGCATCGAAAAACTGAATCGTCACGGAGAAAAAATTTTCTGAAACCTGACATATTCCGTCACGATACATCACCTGAAAAGGAAGAGTATTCTGCACCGTCGAATTGTTGGAATTTTGCTTTTTAATTTCCGCCATTCGTGCGGAAAGCAGCTTTTTTTCCTCTTTGGAAAGCTGTTTTGCAGGCTTGCCCATGATAACTTTTGCCGAAGTTCTATTATCATTTTTTTTGGCATTTTTCTTTCTAAAGCCCACTTTTTTACCTCCAATCTTTAAAATTGGATTTGCCAAAATGCCTTATTTTTCGGCATCTCTCAATTTCTTTTTAATTCTGTTGTACTCAATCTGATTTGAAATACACTCAAAAATATTTGTCGTTCTGTAGTATCTTTTTCTTGGTCTTGTGAAGTATTCACGCATATATTTTGCCTGTTTTTCGAGGAATACACCATTTTTTCTGTACAGTCCGCAGAGTATCGCAGGAGCTGCACAAGCACCCATTGCAAAAATCGCACCACTCATTCCGAGAGCAGTTCTCGTGAGGAAAAACACCGGAACACCAACCGCAAGACCGATTCCAAAACAGATAACCTGACGTTTCGTGAAACCCATGACAAATTTTTCTTTGATGTCGTTGAGGTCTTTCGGAATTGAAACATAATGTGCCATTTTTCCTCCTTAATGTGCCGAAAATACGGATTTTGAAATCGCACCGGTACGCAGAATTGTGAAAATCAGTGCAGCCGTATAACCCAGTAACATAGCCATCTGCATGATAATACCGTCCTCACCCGCATTTAGAGTTGTAATCATATTGCCGAATAAAGTTTTGAAGATTGCGAGTGCCACAACAATGAAAAATCCCTGAAAAGAAAGTGCAAGCAGCTGTTTAATCCAGTTTTTTCCGACACCCGACCACTCACCGCTGTCCATCATTGTTGCCATAGGAATTGGAGCAATTGAAAGATACATGAAAACCTCGATAATTCGGCTTGCAAGCGTTATTACGATAGCTACAATCATAATCATGATACCTAAATGGACAATCATTGAAATAAACCAGACCGTCATCAATTCACCCAGTTCAAGTTCACTGAGTGCCGATTTTTTTAGTTCGAGAGCCGTCGATAAATAATCACCACTTCCGAAAAGCGTGGTCAGACCGTTTGCACAGACGTTAGTTCCAAACGAAAACAATCCGCTTGCAATGTAGTAAACATTCGACACTAAAAGCACACCGCACAAGGCTTTGATTATCCATTTTATGAAAATTGAGTCGTCAAAATCCTTGAAATTATTCCCTCGTATGACCGTATGAATCAGGTCATTCAGCAGAATAATCGTCAGAATAAAGCCACCGATTGGCACGACAACATTGTTGCAGAGTGTTTCAATCGTTGTCCAGATTGAAGTTCCGGCAGTTGCACCGCCCGTAAAATTTGCAGGGTGCGAGGCAAGATAAGTATTCACAAGACCGCTGTCACCAGTTGTTGTGGAAAAAGTATCAGTCAACAGATTAGAAATGCCGTCAAACTGCGATTTTATGCCATCTTTAAAAAGATTACTGCACCATGTTTCAAGAGAATCAATTGCATCGCTTATTACGCTCATATTCGTCCTCCTTTCGCTTGAAAATGCGGATTTCCCACCACAACCCACCACTTCCGCATTCAGTTAATCAGACTGCACCAGTCATCATGTTCTGGAGAACGGGAACAAGAACAATAGCGAGGAGAATAAGTCCAAGACCTGACATAAGCTGTTTCATGCCCTGAGATTTTGCGCCGGGGTTATCGTTTCCGTAACCTTCGAGGAGGTTTACAACGCCCCAAACTCCGACACCACCGCCAATAAGGCAGATAACGGACTTGAGAACGGTGCAGGCAGTTGTGATGAACGAGCTTGTATCGACTTCACCTGTTGCGGCAAAAGCTGTTGTACCGAACATTGTAGCCATACAGCAGAGAGTTGTGAGTGAAAGAACGGCTTTTTTAGCGAATTTACTGCCTTTTGTAAGCCATCTGTGCTTTGGTGCTGTTGTGGAAACAGCAGAAACTGTTGAATTTTCCATGTTTAAAAACTCCTTAAATAAAATCAGTATTTCAGCTTCACCCGATTTTCTCTTTTTTCGGGTTCTTCACTGCGGCATTTAAGCCGAATTTTCGGACGGTTTCACATTAACCGCATACTCTGTAACGTACTCGTCCGGCTTTGGATTCAGACTCATCTTCTTTCTTGAATTAACATATTTTGCGATGTCGAATTCCATTTTCGAATTGTCGTCAAGGAGCATCGGATAATTTTTGTGGTGTGTAATATCGAACTTGTCCGAGAAGAACGGTCGCACCCCTCGGAGTTGCAGAATACATTTGCCACCGTCCATGACCGCCAGTTCGTCCTGACTTTTCAATTCCTTGCCCAACTTCTGATAGTTCATACCGTAACTTTCGGACTGCCCACGGTTCGTGGAAGTATTGAAACTGTCGATAGTTTCCTTGCCGAGCGATTCGGAAATTTCTTTCAGAGTAGTTTTTTCCTTACCGCCCAGAAACAGCATAGTATCGCAGTTTCCCTCGATTGTATCGGCATTATCCTTGTAAATTGCCTTAAGCTGTGACTTGGCTTGCAGAATTATGCTCGCCGAAATTTCACGGGAACGGATTGTAGCTATCAGCTTGTCAAACTGCGGAATTTCGCCGATATTTGCGAATTCGTCGAGCAAACAGCGGACGTGATATGTTAATCTGCCGCCCTTGCTGTTGTCAGCTTTGGTGCAGAGCAGATTGAACATCTGTGAATACATAATCGCCACCAAAAAATTGAATGTGGCATCGGTGTCTGAAATGATTACGAAAAGTGCCGACAGCTCATCACCGAGCTTGTCAAGGTGCAGTTCGTCGTAACTCGTAATTTCAAGAACCTCATCTATCGCAAAGGGTGCAAGTCGTGTTGAACAGGAAATCAGAATAGATTTTGCGGTTTTTCCAGCTGCCAATTTATAGGACTTGAATTGTTTTATTGCAAAAGTTCCAATACGTTTCTGTTCGTCGGAAGGCTTGCAGTTTGCCCTTATTTCGTTATAAAATTCACCGTCGTTGTAGTCGTCAGGAAACGAGTTGTTAATCCAGTAGTCAACAAACTCAAACTGTAAATCGACGGCATTTTTAAACTCCTCATCTTCCTCACGGCATTCGGAGGCGTTAATCATATCAATAAGCGTTTCAAAATTCCGCTCATGTTCAGGGTAGAAACAGAAAATCATAGCAATATACGCAGTGTATAATAATTTTTCGGCTTTAACCCAGAAGTCATCGCCCGACGGCTGTTGTGACGAGGAAGTATTTTTTATCAGCACTTCAACGAATTTGAGTATATCTTTTTCACGGTTTTTCGCCGAAATATAGGCAAACGGATTGTAGTGCATGGATTTTGCGAAATCAATTGTATTAAAAACCTTGATTTTATACGGTTCATAAACAATTTTTCCGTTTTTGTCCTTGAGGATTTTTCCGTTAATGTCTTTTTTCGGTCTGCCACGGGCGAGCATTTTTCCGCACTCAACCAAAACAGTACCTTTCGGGTCGGTCACGACGTAACTTGAGTGCATCTGCATGAGATTTGGCTTGACGAAAAATCTTGTCTTGCCACTTCCTGAACCGCCGATAATCAGGATATTTTTGTTTCGTGCGAATTTTGGACTTGACGGCTTACCCATTGTCAGATACTCGGTCTGCGTGAGAATTACGTTATTGTCCTTGTCGGAACTGTCCATATATGGCTCAATATCGCTTTCTGAACCCCACACGGCAGAACCGTATTCCTCACCCTGACGGAATTTTTTCTTGTTTTTTGATTTAACGTACATGATGATTTTCATGACTACCGCCAATGCAACTCCGACAAGCAAGTCTACAGGATTCAGGCTCGGAACTATTTTCGCAAACGATGTGCCGATATTATTCATGAACGGCAGAAGTTTCGCAGAAATGTCATCACCCTCAGAAATTCTGTAGGCATAGCCGATTTTGTCGCCGGCATAGCCGAAAATCAGGTACGGCAGATTTTCAAGAATAAATTTTTTAACCTTTTTTCCGTTAATCTGCATGGCAACACCTCCGTGTGTAGTCTGAACGTGCTTTCGGCTCGATTTTCAGGTATTTCAACGCATATTCCCCCTTGATTTTTCACGCTGTTTCTGCTGTCTTTTCGGCTGATTAGCGACTTTTTCCGTTTCTTTGCGTAGCTGTTCACGGCTCATTTCGCCACGCCCCGAAAACTGATTGTCAATTTTGTTTACATATTCTGAAAAGGCTTTTTTGAAATTATCTGTTTTGCCTGCGGAAAAGAAAATGCGATAAGTCGGCGGATTCGTGGATTTATCACGCTTTAAGGCGTAATCAACGTCATATTTTCGGACAATATTAAGAAAATCGCCGATATTTTCACTGTTTACGTCGATTTTTTCAAGTCCTGACAGCGACTTGTTTTCAAGCTGTCGGAACGTCATACGACCTGTTTTCTGCGAATTTCC
>CAMWQI010000175.1 GCA_947176345.1 uncultured Ruminococcus sp. | reverse complement strand
GCAGGAGGGCTTTTTAGGCCTGCTTGACTGATTTTTTCTGTCGAACTCACGTTAATTAAATCGAATTTCCGTACAACCATTAGAATCAGTTAGTAAAATAGCTTTATAGTCAATGCCATTCTTCTTATGATGCTCTTTAACACAACGATAGTTTTCTTTAGGCATATCTCTGAATCGCAAAATATAATATGTTTCATCAGGTAATGATGTGATTATATCAAATGATGTTACCGCATTTCCATTTTTAATCTCATTTTTTATGATTTCCATAAGTTCAGAAGAACAAGGTGCTTCGGCTGCTATCAGAAGAACATCATTCATAGATAATACCATATAAATACTTCCTATCTAAATTCCGGTTTATCTTGCCATAATCAAGGAGAGTTTTTTAATAGCCGAGTTCCTCGCCGACAATGATTACTTTTATACGACCTTTATGACGCTGCTGTGCCGAAATAAGATAGTTACAACATATTCTGTCGCTACCGGAGCAGCCGTCTGTCATCTGTCTGCCGGACTTTGAAAGCGAAACACATTCTCCGGTTTCCTTGCAGTAAGTGTTGCAGTCAAGGCGGACGCAGTTAGGCGGTGCGGCTTCTCTTTTGACACGGACTTCCGCTTCATTAAGGTCTCTGACGATTTTGTTGTAACCGGCAATTATAATAACTGATTTAGGTCCATAGGCAATAGCGGAAATTCTATTGCTGTTTCCGTCAACGTTATATAAAACACCGTCTTCAGTAATTGCATTTGAACTGGAGATATAAACATCAGCCGAAAAAGCTTTTATGTAAATTTCTTCAACTTCCTCACGGGATTTTCCGGTACGGTCAAGGTAGGTATAATCAGGAGAGCGGAGCAGGTCGGCTATACCACATTCAGCCATTGTCATTGTACCGCTGTTTGTTATAACGTCACCTTTTTTGATAAGGGACTTAACAATATCACGAACATCATTTTTAGTTTCGGCGTAATAAAATTCCATATTATTTTTAACAAGATTTTCGCCTGTTTTTTTTATGCGTTTTTCAATCACGATTTTTTTATTGTTATCCATAAGCATTTCCTTTCAAAAAACCGACGGTTCAATAGCGAACCGCCGGAATTATTATTATCAGTTATTATCAGGTTCGAGAACGGAATAATTACCTTCTGAACGCTTGTACACCACATTTATTTCACCGGTATTACCGTTTGTGAACATAAAGAAGTTATGACCGAGCATATTCATCTGGAGAATAGCTTCATCAATATCCATAGGACGCATCTTGAACTTTTTGTGTCTGATTACTTCGTAATCAACTTCCTGAACAGGTTCAGCGAATGCCTCCTTGAAAGCTGTGTCTTTAAGACGTTTTTCAATCTTCGTTTTGTTTTTGCGGATTTGTCTGATGATTTTGTCAATAGCGTCATCAAGGGCAACGTTCTTATCTTCAGCGGAACGCTCTGCACGGAAGATAATACTGTTGTACTTTACAGTAAGTTCAATAATAATCTGATTTCTGATTTCCGAGATAACGATTTTAGCTTCTGCCTCATCGCCGAAAAACTTGCTGAGTTTCGTGTTGATTTTTGACTCTGCATATTCCGTGAAATTCTGTGGAATTTGCATTTTCTTAGCAGTGATAGTTGTTTTCATGTTAGTCCTCCTTTAGACACCAGTAAAAAACTGATGCATAAACTTTATAGGTATATTATAACATAAGTTCCCAGAAACTTCAATAGATTTTGTTAATTTTTGTCAAAGCCTACAAAACGTTTATAAATTTTTGTGCATATCAGACAATTATCAAAGAATAATTGAGTCAAGCATAGTACGTGCTATTTGTTCAGTGGTGGCAAAACCTGAGTTTTTGTCCTCAATCATTATGCAGAAAGCAATTGGCTTATTCGGGTCGTCAACAAAACCGACAAGCAGTGAATTTTCCTTTTCACCGTCCTGAACTTGTGCCGTACCGCTTTTTACACCGAGAGGATAACCTCCTATTGAATAAGTATAATGATTTGTGCCATTAGTAAGCATCATTTGTTTTACAGTGCCGGCAGTTTCAGGTGAAAAAATCTGTTTGCTAAATTCAGTTTCAGCGGTTTCAGTTATATCACCTGAAACGTCTGTCACATGGTCTATCAGGTGTGGCATAGTCATTTTTCCCGTACCATTGGCAATAGCACTCTGCCACATCATAAGCTGTATGGGGCTTACCATTGTATCGCCCTGACCTATACAGCCCCATTCAGTCCGGAACTCGTGTTTGTCAACAAGGGTAGTAGAGGCTTTTTCGCATCGTATGCCGTCTATTTCAATATACTGCATATCGTCGTCGTTGACGGCGTAGCCAAGTTTCCGGTATTTCTTGATTATGTCATTAATTTCAAGTTCACTGTTTTCAATAAGCTGTGCAAAGAAAGGATTACAGCTATTTTCAAGAGCCTGCTGAATATTCTGGTCACCGTGACCGCTCCAGTTATGGCAGTCAATAGTATCACCGTTAAGGTTTGTGTAGTGACCGGAACAGTTATAAACCTTTGAAAAAAGCGTATCAGTACCAAGTATTTCAAGGGCAGAAATAACCGTTGAGATTTTCTGTGTAGAGCCTGGTACTGTACAGTACATATTCTTTGAAATAAGCGTACCGCTTTCAAAGTATTCTATGCCGTCATAGCCCTTTGTAACGTCAAGTGAGGGAAGACTTGTACAGACAAGGATTTCACCAGTCTTATAATTATAAGCCACTGCACAGCCTTTCTGAAATCCGTATGCATTGTATACAGCACGGTTGGCGTTATGGTCAAGAGTTGTATATATAGCAGCTTTTCCGTCGTCAATAGCACCGGACGAAAAACTATAGTTGCTTAACTTGTCAAGATTTTGTGCCACCAGAGTATTTGTCATCTGCCCTTTGTTGTCGCCTATAAGATTTCCTACATCGACAAAGAAATTATCTTCATACCAGCCTTTTCCCGTGCCGTCAAAAAGCACACCGCCGTTGCGGTCATAGACCATTCCTAAAATCTGCTTGTCCGAATTTGATATATAGAATTTAGCTTCCGTCCGTATTTTTATTGTAAGTATAGCCATTACCAGTATAAAAAACAGTATAAACAGGCTTATAATATACTGACAGCGTCTTATGCCTTTCATTGCGTGCTCCTCCTTACAGGTGGATTTTTTATTTCCGGAGACTGTGACGCCATAAGCATACCTGCCATAAGTCCGCTTGCAATCATGGAACTTCCTCCGGCGGATATGAACGGAATAGTTACACCAGTAAATGGAATAAGGTTGCATGAACCGAAAATATTCAATGACATCTGCATTATAAAATATGCACATACACCGGCTGTCATAGTGGCGTGATAGTAGGAGCGGGGAGGATTTATAAGCGGTATGGAAACAAGGATAATAATTGTAAAAATTACAACAAGAGCAAATATAAGTCCCCATTCTTCGCTTATTGTAGCGAATACAATATCATTTTCGTAAGCAAATACTTCATGGAGAGAACCGTTGCCTGCTCCCTTGCCGAACCAACCACCATCTGCTATTGCTATAAGGGCGTGTGACTGTTGCCAGCCACTTCCTGAACGGTCATTCCATATATCGGCGTGGAGACGTTCCTGAACGTATACCGGTGCGAATTTAAGGGCTATTATTACGGCTATAAGTAGAATAACTCCGGCGGTGATGAGAGTTTTCTTTGAAAATTTTGCTTTAGGGTAACATATTCTCACAAAAAAACCACTGGCAAATATGCCCATGAATGTGGGAAGACTTCCTAAGTCGCGACACCACCACTGGAGCAGGCATATTGCCATTATGAGACCATAGAGGGCAAAATTTTCATATACTACAAAAAAACATGCTATTTTTCGTTTGTTTTGTTGTTCCGCAACGGAAGTGGCACAGGCAAGCACGAATAAAGGCTTTATGAACTCCGACGGCTGAATTGAAATTGAGCCAATTTCTATCCACATACTTCTTGAACCGGTAAGGGTAAGTATAATAACCATGAGTATGCCTATTGCCATATATACGTATTTTTTCTGCATTTGTAGCCATTTGTGATTTCTGCATAGAACAAAACCGACTTTTGAGGCAACAAGCGAAACAATACAGGTTATGTAATGTTTCACAGAAAGATGTACACCACCGAAACATGACTGGAAAATAACACTCATATTCAGAATAAGTATGAGCAGGAAATCAATGGCAAAGCTCCGCTGTCGGAATAATCTCATCACAATGAACCATGTGAAGTCAAGCAGAATTACAGCCGTTGCAAGAACTATGACATTTGTGAGGCTTTCAGTATTACCATGCAGATATACATTAAGGAGCATAGCCGAATGGGTAAGCAGAACGAAAATACATGATATAAGATACAGAAAAATATTAATATACATCTTCATTCCTCCTGCGTCTGAAAATAAGTTTTCTGCTTCCGAGACCGATAACGTCATTTTCATGAAGAATGCGTTGTTTTATAAGTGCACCGTTCACGAAAATGCCTGATTTTGACCCTATATCAGTTATAGTCCATACACCGTCGGCTACGGTCATTATGGCGTGATAACGTGATACAGACAAATCCGGCAGACGTATATCAGCAGATGCGTGTCTGCCTATAAGTATTTCGTCGCAGTTCAGGGGATAGGATATATTATGTTCTGAAAGTTCCATAAACCCTGAAATTCTGTTCCAGTACTGCTGAGCGTGTTTTTTTTCATTGTGAGATATAAGAAACAATATAAACACACACAATGCAAGAATACCCGCCGATACAGCACATAGAAAGAAAGCCGGCATATCAGTTAAAAAATCCATTTAAACACCTCCATATTATTGAGAATATAGAACATTATACCATATAATC
>CAMWQI010000174.1 GCA_947176345.1 uncultured Ruminococcus sp. | reverse complement strand
TATTCCATTATACCACTTTTTTCTCTCTTTGAAAAGATACTGAACAGGCTCTTATACTTCTTTTGCCACTTGTATAACAGCTTGTTTGTGAAGTTTTCGCCGTTATTTGCGTTGAAATCCTGTATGAATTTTTCCGCCGATACTCCGGAACGCTGAAATTCAAGCACTATGGACGCTTTATACTCCGCCTTTTTTATCTGAGTAAGCGAATAACGCTCTATCAGTAATTCAGGCTTTTTTTCAACGCCGTTGTATCTGTTTTGTACTTCCTGCGGTAAGCTCTCCAAAGAAATTAATAACTGCTTTCCACCACGTCCTACGCCGTTTTCATAGTGATACTGATATTTGCCTGAAAAGCAATTTTTTCTTACCGCTCTTTCTGTAATATTCAGTATTTCAGACGCTTCTTTAACTGTAAGCCGAATCATTCAGTCACCTCTTTTTTTACATATCCTAAGATGTCATTTGGCGTGGTATGCAGTGTATCAGACATTGCTATAAGTGTTGCAACACTTGGTACTTTGTAGCCGTTTTCAATAGCAAATATCATCTGCTGTGATACTCCTACTTTTTTAGCTAATTCCTGCTGACTAAAACCAGACTTAGTACGGAAAATCTTTACATTTTCTGATATTTTCACTATTTATCCCTCCTTTATTTCTTGACATTTCCTTATAGAAATGTTATAATAATATTAACAACAAGCTTAGTTGTCGTTTATTTAAGTATACATCTTTAATTAAAGAATGTCAATAGTTTCATCGTTAATAAACTAAAAAACGGCATAATTCACAAAATTTTAAGTGTATTATTATTAAAATTCACCAAACAGCTAATAAAGGAGGGTCTGTATGTTTACTATAAATGTTGAATTATTAAAATCAAATATCGATTTATTAGTCAATCAACGAAACGAAAGCCGGACAAAAGTATTTGTAAATAGTGGAGTTGGTAAGGACTTTTTTTCTAATCTTAATAAAGGTCAAATCCCGTCAATAGAAAAAATAGCTTCTTTAGCTGAGTATTTAGGTGTATCAATAGATTATTTAATCGGTAGAGAATACACTACGCAAAACAATGTTACGAATAACGTAAAAGGTACTAATAATGGGAATATGGGATATAATATAAAAGTCTCCGGTCAAAGTGATGCCACCGTTAATGAATTAATAACAGTATTCAACAGCCTATCTTTTTGTGATAAAGTTAAAGTTATGAGTTTGGTAGCTGAGCTGAGTGAAAAAAAAGAAAAGTAATATAATTATAAAAATAGACTAAGGAACTTATATTAAAAAATTAGTTCCTTAGTCTTATGTTTTTCACTTTTTGGTTCCTTAGTCGTAATTTGAAAATGGCTATAATCCGTCATTTTACTTTTTACGGACTAAGGAACTTTTACACTTTTTGCGTGCAGTATTACAAAAATTCCGCTCGGTTCTATGGACTTTTATGTTACAGAATGGACGGGAACTATTCCGTCTGATGAGGAACTCGAAGTGGAAAATAACATGATAGCACGTACCAAAAACGGTGCAACAATCAACTATTCAGCTAACTGGTACACAGCAGAGTCGGATGACGGCAAAGCTAAAAAACGCCGTCTTGTTGGTGAAACGGCATCAATCAGTTATGGTAACATCACATGGAACGGCAATACCCTTGAAAAGTACATCGCAACCGCACGAGTTGAGGAAAAGGACGGTAAACGTAGGACAAAAATCGGCGGTGTCCAGAACGATAATGGCAAGCGTTATCTTATTCGTGGCATTCATCGTGACAAAGTAGACGGCGATATCAGAGTGACAGGTGTAGGTGTAAATACTGGTGGCTGGGAGGGTGTTTTCAAACCTGACAGTGAAACCGTCATCACACCGACTTTTGAGCTTGAACCGTCAATCGACGATACCGGAACGCTTCTCATATATGAGGAAGAAATTATTGAGTCTACAACTCAGGAGGACGAATAATGCGAAAATTTAAATTTACTCTTGATAACGGCACAACCTTGACTGTCAATCCGCCGTTGGCACGTCTTTACTACAAAAAATACGCCATCGCAAAGAACGATAACGCACTTTTTGAGGCAATCGCTGAAATTTGCAACAACAACGACGAAAAAATCCCCATTACTGCGGACTATCTGCTTGATAACTTCACTGTAATTGATTTACAGCGGTTTACAGCGGAATTTCCAAAATGGATTAATGAAACACATGACAGCGACCCAAACTGAAAATACCTTACTACCCGACCCAAAGTAGTAAGGTATATTTTTTCAATAATTCACGGGATTCAAAAATCGTCGCCGATTACACGAATATGACAGTTCCGGAGGCTGAAAACCTTGATATTTTCAGTTTCTGGGGCTATCTTCATGATGCATGGATTTATAACTGCAATCAGACCGAACACGGTCGGGAATATCTTGAAAATGCCTACTATTACAGCCTTGATAAACCCGACAAATCGGCTTTAAAGAAATTTTTCGGAGGTGGTACACATGGCAAGCAGTAAAATCAAGGGCATTAATATCAAAATCGGTGCGGACACTACTGGACTTGATACCGCACTGTTAAAAATTGAGTCCTCCGGAAAAAAAGCCTCATCAGAACTCCGCACAGTTAATAGCTCGCTGAAAAATAACAGCGATTCTGTGGTACTCTGGCAACAGAAACAGGAGCTTTTAACAACGGCTATTGAAAGTAGCCGACAGAAATTAACCTTGCTTGAAAACGCACAGGAACAAGTAAAGCGACAGTTTGAAAACAAAGAAATTGATGGCGGACAATACAGGGCTTTTCAGCGTGAACTCGTAAACACACGGGACGAAACAAGCCGTCTTGAAAGTCAGCTTGCGGAAGCAAATCAGGAATTACAGCGGTTAGGCAATCAGTCAGACGATACAACGGAACACATCGACGAACTCAGCGACGAAATGCAGGAAGCCGGAAATCAGGCGGAAAACTCCGCAAACGGTGGTTATACGGTTTTAGGAAACGTTTTCGCAAACGTCATCACAAAGGGCATAGAGCTTGCCGGAACTGCCTTGAAAAACTTCACTCAGGACGTTGTTGTAACAGGTGAGGAATATGAAGCAGCGATTTCAAACGTTGTGGCAATTTCCGGAGCTATGGCGGAAGAAGTTGAATTATTGCAGTCCAAATCCGAAGAAATGGGAGCGACTACCAAATTCACCGCTGCTGAGTCTGCCGAAGCTATGGGATATATGGCTATGGCTGGATGGAAAGTCAACGACATGGTGTCCGGTCTTGATGGCATTATGGACTTATCCGCCGCCTCCGGTGAAAGTCTTGCAAGCGTTTCCGATATTGTGACAGATGCTCTTACAGCTTTCGGACTTACTGCCGGAGACTCCGCACACTTTGCGGACGTTTTAGCGGCAGCATCGTCCAATGCAAATACTAATGTCGCTATGATGGGCGAAACTTTCAAATATGCCGCACCACTTGCCGGAACTCTTAAATATTCTATCGAGGATATGGCACTTGCAACCGGACTTATGGCTAATTTCGGTATAAAGGCAAGTCAGGCAGGTACAACTCTCAATGCGGCGTTGTCACGCATGGCAAAGCCTACTAAGGAAATGAAAGGCTATATGCAGGATTTAGGTCTTGTGACTATGCAGACATTTGACCAGTCAGCAGACCCTAAAGCTATCGAAAAGGCTATGCGAATAGTCGAAGGCAGAACGCTTTCTGCTGAAAACGCTCAGATAAAGCTTAATCAGGCGATTGAAAAATACGGCGAAAATTCCGCTCAAGCTCTTACGGCAACTAATAATTTAACAAAAGCACAGAACAGTCTTGAAGAAGCTCAGGAAGCACTTGCAGACTTACAGAACGGTGAAACTGTTTCTATCATTGACAAAAATCTTCTGCTTACCGACGAAAACGGTAATCTGAAATCTTTGCGTGAAACTATTGAAACTTTAAAAGATGCATTTTCAGGACTTTCCGAAGTCCAACAGGCAGAAGCTGCATCGGCACTTTTCGGCAAAAGCTCAATGGCTGGAATGCTGTCAATCGTCAATGCTAGAACCGAAGACTACAACAAGCTTGCTGAGGCTATTGACAATGCCGACGGTGCGGCTAAAGGCATGGCATCAACTATGATGGACAACTTGCAGGGTGACAAAACGCTTCTTGACAGCGCTTTTGATGGCATGAAAATTGCCATTTCCAAAGAACTTAATCCTGCATTACGTGACCTGACACAATATGCAACCACACAAATTCCGAAGATTCAGCAAGCTATTGAACCTGTTGCAGATTTAGTAATAAAAGGCATAAAAGTCGTTCCGGACCTTGTTGAAAATTTACAAAAAATTACACCAGTGATTTCGGGTATCAGTACTACAGTTTTAGGGCTTTTTGCTGGAATAAAAGCTGCTCAAATCGCAAAAAGCATAAAAACAAGTCTTATACCAGCAATTACATCTTTATGGACTGTTGTTGCGGCTCACCCTATTGGAGCAATAATTTCCGCCACTGCAATAGCCGCTACTGCAATTACTAAAGGTATTTTAAGTTATCGTGAAGCACAGCTTGATGTGAAATCAGAGGGCGAACTTCTCATAGAACAGCATAATGCAGAAATAGAAGCTCTCCATGACAAGCGTCGTGCAATTGAAGACCTAAATGACACTTTTTATGAAAATGTCGACGGTATTCAGAATCAGACAGACCGTACCCGTGACTTATGGAACGAACTTGACAAACTCGCTGACCAATACGGAAATGTTCAGGACAAGGACAAAGCACGTGCGGAATATATCCTAAACGAGCTTAACAACGCACTCGGTACAGAATATAGTAATCCTATTTTAAAATGGAATATCAAGGATAGCGAAAAACGTAAT
>CAMWQI010000173.1 GCA_947176345.1 uncultured Ruminococcus sp. | reverse complement strand
CAAATATATATAATACCATAAGAAATTGCCGTCCTCATCAAATCTGCAATCTATGCACGGGAATTTTTCAAGTTCCTTACTGATATTTTCAGCATTATAGCCAGCAGAATTTTCAATGCCTTTTCTGAAAGTTTCAGTTAAATCTTTAATCATGTAAAAGCTCCTTTACTTCCGGATTATCATATAATCCAAGGTCAAAAAGTGTATTTATCTGTTTGTTCGTGATTTTACCATTCATGGAATAGACAAACTGTCCGTGTTCGCGTTCAGTGCCGTCCCATGAGTCAATGACTTTCAGCCAGCCGGCTTTTCCTAAAGTGCGTTCCGGATATTTAGCATTGGGGAAAAATTTCCGTGCAATCATTCCGGCACATTTTTGGTGTCCGGTATAATCGCATGAATAAGTATCGCCATCGGGAGAAATCCAGCCAAGCTTGAAATTTTCATGGTTTTTGAAGAACATTTTTTCAAGTGAAAGCGGAAATTCCTTGTCTGTTTCGATTAATTCCGCAAAATTATAATCATTCGGATTAAAGCGGAAAAATCCCCCTTTATCATCGGCAACAACCGGCAGTTTATCGGGCGTGACTATATTTTCAAGCCCCGTGCCGTCAAGCTGTTCCATTTTATCGAAATACCGGTAACAATAAAAGCCCGTTTCTGATTTATATACTGCAAATTTTTTCATATCATACACCACCAATCAATTATATTATACAGAATTATAGCATATTTTGAATGATTTTACAAGCATAAAAGTAAATTAATTGTTGCACAAATGTAAATTATGTGCTATAATTATTCAAAAAACGGAGGTGGCATTATGAATGAGGAAACAGAAAAAATTCTTGCTGAAAATCTTTTTATTCCGCGTGAAGAGGGTTTTCGCCACACGTCATTTGACAGAGAAATTGCATTTTATGAGAGTATATGTTCCGGAAATATGGAGCTTGTCCGTGTATTCATGAAACCTCTTTGCTGTGAGGGCTGTGGCATTCTCAGTGAAGACCCGTTGCGTAATCTGAAATATCATATGGTGGTGCTTGCTGCAATGATAGCACGCTACTGCATAAAAGGCGGTATGTCGCCAGAAGAGTCATACAGCATGAGTGATTTTTACATAATGAAGACCGATAAAAGCCTTACAGAAGATGAAGTCCGTGCGGTGCATCTTGAAATGATAGAGGGCTATACGAAAAAAATGCGTCGCATAAAGCTGAACGGTATTTTTTCAAAGCAGATTGTTCGTGCCGTGAATTATATAATATGTCATATAAACAGTCGTATTCTGCTGAATGATGTGGCGGAAAACCTTAAATTAAGTCCGGCTTATCTTTCAAGACTTTTCCGCAAGGAGACGGGAGAGACTTTCAGCGAATATGTCAACAGGCTGAAAATTGAGGAGGCATCAACTCTGTTATTATATACGGAGTACAGTGACCTTGAAATAAGCAATATGCTTGCATACAGCTCACAGAGTTATTTTATAAAGGTTTTCCGGAAGTATACTGGCATAACGCCTAAAAAATACAAAACACAATATAAAATACTTTGATGTCATGATTTTACTATTTTTGTCATTAAAATTATATATTTTTCTGAAAAAATACAGTATAATAATTTCAACGAATTTACGGAGGGTTAATACCATGAAAAAAAATCTTTTGAAACGCTGTACTGCTGTACTTGCAATGTGCGGTGTTATGGCGTCGGCTATGCCGTTGGTTTCAGTGCCGGTTTATGCCGAATCAAATATTATAAGCAACTCAACTTTTGACAGCGGTGTTTCCGGCTGGAGTACATACAAGGAAAGCGGAGGAAGTTGCACTCTTAGCACGGAAAACGGAAAACTTGCCCTTAAAGTAAGCAGTACCGGCAAGGTAAATTATGCCGTGCAGGTATGCTATGACATCATACCGCTTTATCAAAATGGCGTATATCGCCTTAAATATGACATTTCGTCAAGCGTGGACAGATACGTTGAGGGCATGATACAGCAGAACGGCGGTACATATCAGGCTTATACGTGGAAAGGTCTTTCACTCACTTCCGAACCACAGACAATAGATTATGAATTTACCATGGAAGAAGAAACTGACATCATGGCTAAAATGGTTTTCAATTGTGGTGTACCGGCTGAGGGTGAGACTGAACTCCCTGAACATACCATATATCTTGACAATGTTTCACTTGAATTAATCGACGACAGCAATGTTGATTACAGTGCAACACGCCCCTATGAACCCGATATTATGACCAATCAGGTTGGTTATAAGCCAGACAGTAAAAAAACCGCTGTTTTCCGTAACGTTGACAACGAAACGGAATTTCAGGTTATAAATGCCGATACTGAAAAAGTAGTCTATACTGGCACTCTTAGTGAGCCAATGAGTAATGCCACTGCTGATGAAACTGACTGGACTGGTGATTTTTCAGCCGTGACAGAAACGGGAAATTATTTCATAAAGTGCGGAAATCTTGACGATTCGTATACATTTAGTATTTCAGATAATGTCTATACAAATCTTCTTGACGACAGCGTGAGAATGCTTTATTTACAGCGTTGCGGTGTTGAGGTTGAAGACGATACTTTCAGTCATAAAGCCTGTCATGATACTCTTGCTACCGTATACGGCACGGACGAAAAAATAGATGTTTCAGGTGGGTGGCATGATGCCGGTGACTATGGTCGTTACGTTGTTCCCGCTGCTAAAGCAGTGGCTGATTTACTTTTAGCATACGGCGAAAATCCGTCTCTTTACAGCGATAATATCGGTATTCCTGAAAGTAATAACGGTGTTCCGGATATTCTTGATGAGGCACGCTTTGAACTTGAATGGATGATGAAAATGCAGAACGAAAACGGCGGAGTGCATCATAAAGTATCGTGTGAGACGTTCCCGGGATATGTTATGCCTGAAAAGGAAACCGCTCTCCTTATCGTTACGGATATTTCAACGACTGCTACAGCGGATTTCTGTGCATCTATGGCTCTTGCCTATGAATATTACAAGGACGTTGACAGTGATTTTGCCGAAAAATGCCTTGAATGTGCCGAAAAGGCATGGGCATTCCTGAAAGAACACCCTGAATTTATCTTTAAAAATCCGGAAGATATTGTTACTGGTGACTATGGAGACAGACGCGATGTTGATGAACGTTATTGGGCAGCAGCACAGATGTACCGTGCTACTGGCGACGAAAGCTATATGGAGGGAGTTTCTGACTATACCGGTCTTGACTGGTCAACTGTAGGCGACTACGGAAATATAGCCATTATTACCATGACGGGCATTGACAAGGAGTCCAAAATATACAAGACCGCACAGCAAAATATAATCAATCAGGCGAATAAATTTGTCAGCAACGCAGAATTAACAGCCTATGGTGTATCACAGACGAAATTCAACTGGGGCAGTAATATGACTATAGCAAATTCCGGTGTTGTTCTGGGGCTTGCATATAAGCTCACCGGAGACAGCAAGTATCTTGACGGTGCGTGCGGACAGCTTAATTATCTCCTTGGCGTAAATCCAGTGGGAGAGTGTTTCGTTACCGGACATGGTACAGTATCGCCGGAAAATCCTCATCACCGACCCTCAATGGCACAAGGTCAGGCAATGAAAGGAATGCTTGTCGGCGGTGTAAACTCCGCATTGGAAGACAGTGCAGCTAAAGCATACTGCAATGGCTTACCGGCAGCAAAATGCTATGTTGATAATTCCGAAAGCTATTCAACGAATGAAATAACTATCTACTGGAACTCTCCGTTAACATATCTCATTTCACTTACTGAAATTTCTTCCGGAAATGATGATATTCTATGGGGTGATGCAAACTGTGACAACGCTGTAAATGTTTCCGATGCCGTATTTATCATGCAGTGCCTTTCAAATCCTGATGACTATAAATTAACGGAGCAGGGAAAAATAAACGCTGATGTCTGCAATCACGGCGACGGCGTAACCGCCTCCGATGCTCTTTCCATTCAGAAAATCGGCATTAATTTGCTGAAACAGTCTGATTTGCCGGAGTCATATATGGACGCACCACCACAGCCAACTGTTACAACTCAAACAACAACTACTACAACCGAAAAAACCACAACTACCACTACATTAATAACATCAGTCCCTGAAGCTCCTACATTAAAGGATTACGGCACACCTATGAATGAAAATGCAACAATTGTGGCAGATTTCAGAAAGGGCGAAACTCCTGTATTCTTTGCCTCAGACGGCTGGACTAACGGAAGCTGTTTTGATTGTGGCTGGTATAAGAAAAATACTTCATTTGACGGCGGAGTACTTAATCTCACAATTGATGAGGATAAATCCGGAAAATATAATTATTCCGGTGCAGAATACAGAACGGCTGATTTTTATAGTTACGGCTACTATGAGACTTCTATGCAGGCTATAAAGAATGATGGTGTTGTTTCATCGTTCTTTACCTATACAGGTCCTTCTGACAATAACCCATGGGACGAAATAGACATTGAAATTCTTGGTAAGGATACTACTAAAGTACAGTTCAATTATTATACAAATGGCACAGGCAATCATGAATATATGTATGACCTTGGTTTTGATGCTTCGGAAGGCTTCCATACATACGGCTTTGACTGGCAACCCGACCACATCACATGGTACGTTGACGGAAAGGCAGTTTATACTGCTACAGAAAATATCCCGTCTACTTCCGGAAAAATCATGATGAATGTATGGAACGGTATAGGCGTTGACGAATGGCTGAAACCATTTGATGGCAAAACACCGCTTACAGCACGTTATCAGTGGGTGACATACAACAAATAATCAAATACAACAAAAAAACACACCTATAAAATCGATACTCATATAGAAATTTTTAGCCATAGTATTTTGATTATAAGTCAAAATACTA
>CAMWQI010000172.1 GCA_947176345.1 uncultured Ruminococcus sp. | reverse complement strand
GTGCGCCGATATGCATAAGTCGCCATTGAGAGAGATTGTATTTTTCAATATTTATATCGCCTCTTTCGACGGCATCAAGAATATCCTGAGCCCACGGCACTAAAAGCCATACGATTGTACAGCCTTCGTCTGAAACTGTGCTGAGAATAGTTTCCGGTTTTACGCCTTTTAATAGTACAGCTTTTCCGCCGGAGAGAAGACTTCCGAACCAGTGCATTTTTGCTCCGGTATGATAAAGCGGAGGAATGCACAAAAATACGTCGTCTTTGGTTTGTCCGTGGTGGTTCTGTTCGACTTTTGCGGAATGCATGAGACTTTCATGGTTATGGAGAATAGCCTTAGGGAAACCCGTTGTGCCGGACGAAAAATAAATAGCCGAATAATCGGAGTCCTTGATTTCTATATCAGGGTCGGAACTGTGGCAGTTTGCCGTGAGGCTGTCATAATGTTCAGCGAAAGACGGACAGCCCTCACCCACATAAAAAAGCAGTCTGTTTCTGCTGATTTCCTCTGCTATTTCCTCAACACGCCCGATAAATTCAGAACCGAAAACAAGCACGTCCACTTCTGCAAGATTAAGGCAATACTTGATTTCTTCGGCAGTATAGCGGAAATTCAGCGGTACTGCCAATGCACCTGTTTTCAGAATACCGAAATAAACCGGTAGCCATTCAAGACAGTTCATGAGGAGTATGCCGACCTTATCGCCTTTGCGGACACCTCTTTCAAGCAACAGATTTGCGAAACGGTTAGCTTTTTCGTCAAAGACTTTCCACGTTATCTCACGCCTGTAATGACAACGGGGGTTCGGTTCAATAAGTTCATATTCTTTCCATGTCACACGTCTGATTTCGGTTATAGCCGGATTTACTTCAACAAGTGCCACGTCATCGGCGTAAAGTTCAGCATTTTTTTTTAATAATTCTGTTATTGGCATTTTCAAAATTCCTTTCTTAATCGGCTGTTTTAATTATTTTACCATAAAATCCATAAAAAGTAAATAGATTAAACAAAAAAACTGCCGGATTTATCATTCGGCAGTTTTTGAAATTCAAAATTTCTTTCCGCACTGCTGGCAGAATAGCTGGTCTTCGTCTGCCGGAGTACCGCATTCGGAACATACTTTGCCTGAAGGCTTTTCAGCCGGAGCAGGCTGTATAATAGGCTCTGCTGTTTCTGAATAGGACGGCACAATTACCTTAGCACCGCACTTGTCGCAGAATTTCTGTTCCTTTGAGAGACTTGCCCCGCAGTTTGCACATGGTATTTTATCCTCAAGACTGTTCAATTGATTACGGAGCTGTTCCAGTCTTGCCCCGTTTTTTGTTATAATATCAACAGCATTTGAACACTCCGGTTCAGGATTTTCACGAAGTTTTTCAAAATAAACTTTTCCTATGCTGATATAGGCGGAATTAACTTCCTCCTCAAGCTGTGAAATTTCGCTTTTTAATTTTGACTTTTCAGCGAATTTTTTAGAATTGTCTGTGATGCTTTTAGCACCTTTTTCAACAGTATTTCCGACTTTTCCGGCAATATCTTTCATTTGGTCAAAAAAACCCATAGCGATTACCTCCAAAAAATTATTTAAGTATATTTTATCATATATTTTTCGGAATGTCAATAGAAAATCCGGTTAAATTCTGTAAAATTTCAGTGCATTGACTGCACGGAACGAAGCCTCCGAAAAATCGCTGATTTTCGTGGAATAAAGCGTCATTATGGTATCGTCAACAGAAACGCTGTCACCAGCGGTGCAATTCATGACGATGCCGGCGGTCATATCTATGCTGTCGTTCTGAGCAAATCTGCCAGCCCCTAAAATCAGCGATACCATGCCGATTTCCTGACTGTCAATGCTCTCAATTTTCATATCATGCACGGCACGGACTTCATAGCTGTAACGTGCTGTCGGGAGCAGTGAAACATCATCACATATCCGGCTGTCACCACCGTGGAGTTTTACTGTCTCCCTGAAAGTTTCGAGAGCCTTGCCGGACGATATGGCATTTTCGGCAGTTTCACGGCATTTTTCGTAACTTCCCATTCCGGCGAGAGAGAGCATATTTGCACTTAGTTCCATGCATAATTCATATAGTTTATTTCTGCATTTACCTTGCAGAATTTCAATTACCTCTTTTATTTCAAGTGCGTTGCCGATATTGTTTCCGAGCGGATTATTCATATCCGTGACGACAGCACGACATTTTTTTCCTGATTTTTCCCCGATATTCTGCATTAAATCAGCTAATTTCCGTGCCTCCTCCGGTGTCTTCATGAATGCCCCCGAACCGTATTTCACATCAAGCAGAATGCAGTCCGCATTGAGAGCAAGTTTTTTGCTCATTATGCTTGCACAAATCAAAGGAAGACTGTCTGTAGTGCCGGTGGCGTTGCGGAGGGAATATATTTTCTTGTCCGCCGGACAGAGATTTCCGCTCTGAGATATTATTGAAAAGCCTGTCCGACCTACTATATCGATAAATTCACTGAATGCGAGTTCCGTTCTATAGCCCGAAATACTTTCGAGTTTATCAATCGTTCCGCCGGTATGACCGAGACCACGACCGGACATTTTCGGAACATACGCTCCGCATGATGCCACCACCGGAGCGATTACAAGGCTTGTTTTGTCGCCTACACCGCCCGTGCTGTGCTTGTCAACCGTCACGCCGTCGATACTGTTCAGGTCAAGAATATCTCCGCTGTCACGCATAGCGAGTGTAAGAAAAAGCGTCTCACGCTCCGTAAAACCATTCAGGCGTACTGCCATAAGCCATGCCGACATCTGATAATCCGGTATTTCACCCTCCGTGTAGCTTTTTACGAGCCAGTTTATTTCGTTTTCAGAAAGTTCGTTCTTGTTTTTTGTCTTGTTGATAATATCAATAATATTCATGAGTTTTCCACCTCCTGTATATATTTTAACATATCTTTTACAGAAATGCAAGTATTTTTTTAATAAATCTGTAAAATTTTCATATATATTTAAGTAAAACAAGTCCGGCTACAAAAGGCACTCCCAGCACCGCACTGCCACTTAAATTGAATATATTCAGCGGAATATCAGCCCCGAATGCCCCACCGTACTTGTTCAGTATAAATAATGCCGTCATGCCTGTGAATGCCCCGAAAACAAATGAAAGTATTTTCCGTTCTCGTCTCATATAATAAATAAGCATAACAAGGACAACCGCACCGCATATAAGCAGAAAAATCAAATCTGCATTCATTTTTTGTCCTCCTAACTTTATGGTTCATAGTTATATAGTATAATATATATTTTACAGTAATATGTAGGCTAAAGCAAGAATAAGTTTCATATCCGCACCATCTTTTATAAGCAGAAACATCAGGGCAAGTATAAGGAGCTTGTCGCTGTCCTGATTATCTCCGGAAAAAATTTCAAGCAGACTGTTTATCGAATTTCCGGCAGACCGGACGGGCGGGCTGATATTTTTATTATTATTCATGGCAGGCGGAATATCCGCATTTTTTCCGAAACGTCCGGTATTGTATTCCCGATTATTGAATACTGACATATCAGCTCGCCCCCGTTCTGTTACAAAATATCATTCAGCAATCCGCTTTCTTTGGCTACATTATACACTGCCATCAGTTTCAGCATCTTCACAGCCTTGTCAACTTTCAACTGTCTTTCCTCTTTAAGATGTGGTTTCAAAGCAAGGAGCAGTTCCGTGTTCCTGTCACTCTGCGAAAAAGTACCCATAAGTTCAGTAATCTGCATTATTTTAGATATATCCGGCAAATTATTATTTTCATTATTGCAACTATTTTCTTCCGAAACACTTTCAGACGTTTTATTTTCATTCATAAGTATCTGTGCCAATTCAGAAAGCTGTTTCATGCTCTCCTCGTCTGAAAGTATTTTCCCAATTTTTCCCATTGTATCGTCCACAGAAATACCGCCTTACTCTCCGGAAAGTTTTTTATAGAGTGCCTGTGCCTGAGGTGTACTCATCATTTTTTCAATAAGTTTAGGATTATTCACAGCCTGCTGAAATTTAACAGCATCATTTTTGTTCATAGACGAAATAGCACTGTCAAATTTTCCGGCTTCCAGTTCTTTTTTCAGCTTTTCAGCCGGAATGCCTATTTTTTTGCTGACAGCCTCCAGAAGACCATTTACTTTTTTAGGGTCAATATTATTTGTATTCATAATTACCTCCAAAAATTCATTTTATTGCTTGCAATTCCTGTTTTTATGTGTTATAATAAAATAACAATACAATAAGGGGGTTTTTTTGTGCGAATAATCGTTCTTTCAGATACTCACGGAAATTATTCTGCTCTTGAAAATATTTTACTGCGTAATGCAGACGCTGACTGGTTTATACATCTCGGAGATGGGGAGCGTGAATTAGACCGCTTTATCATGGAAAATCCAGCCTTTGAACGTAAGATTATCAGTGTTGCTGGCAACTGCGACTATCACAGCATGAAACACAATGATTTTATACTTCCGGTAGCTTACTGTAAAATTTTCGCTACACACGGGCATCATTACGGCGTGAAAAGTTCTCTTGAACATCTCAAAGCCACCGCAAAGAAAAACGGCTGTAATATCGTTCTTTACGGGCATATGCACTCACGGTTTATGCATGAGGAAGACGGGCTTTACATAATGAACCCTGGCAGTGCGTCATGTCCACGCGACGGCAAACCGGCATCTTTCGGACATATTGATATATCGCTGTACGGTGTTGTCATGAATATCGCTGATGTCACCCCTCTTAGATAGTATATTCAGGGGACGGCGAAAAAGTGACCGCTTTTTCAAAAAAATTTTAACCGGAGGAATAAATAATGAACAGAAAAGATTTTACTAAAAATTTTTCCGTACTGAAAAAATGCGAAAAATTTTATTCATTTATTTTTTGGATATATGCCGTGTCGTGTA
>CAMWQI010000171.1 GCA_947176345.1 uncultured Ruminococcus sp. | reverse complement strand
TATTCCATTATACCACTTTTTTCTCTCTTTGAAAAGATACTGAACAGGCTCTAAGTGTTTTTTTGAAAAAGTACATGATTTCCTTTCTCGTGCCTATATTGATTATTCAAGTTCTCTCAATTCTTTACTTGCTCTCAATTTCCAATGCCTTGATCCAAATAAATGTATAAATTGAAATAGAGGATAGTATAATTCCAAATAGGACTGATAAGTATCAAAATTCTTGCCGTTATCTGTTTTTATTTTGTAATCCTTTTTTTCAAAAATATTCGCAAAATTCGGACTGTAATTTTTCCGGTCTGTCATCAGCTTATGTTTTCTGCTGAGTACCGCACTGTATACATACGGCTTGATAACTTTCAGTTCCGGACAGGTGTTGACTTTTCGGACAAGTTCTCCGGTATTTTCCAGAAAGAAATTACTTTTTCTGCCTTTATACAGAAAATCATGCTGTAAAGACATCTGATATAACAATGCCTGTTCTTCTGTATCTGTTTCTCCTGCTTCCGGAATTTCAGAAAATCCGGATAAACTTTACAGACGTTTCTGATATATTTTTTCCATTCTAACTGCTTTAGAGAATTTTTCTGCATGGCCGGATTGCTTTAACCAACACAATATTTCCTGTTCTTCGTCTTCCATGTTGCCAAATAATAAGCCTTTTTCCGTTGCCAAAGCCGTATAGACAAACAGCAAATCTTCATTCTGATTCTTATAAATCAGTCTGTCCAGTTCTGCAATCATCACACTTATATTATCACTACAAATCCCATATTTCCGCAGTAATTCAAAAAATTTTTCCCTGTACAAGTCCGCCTGCTCCGAAGCATTTTCTATTGTCAGTCCGTACTCCTGTAAAAGTTCTTCCGTTGAAATATCGTTCTCCGCTTCCTCGTCAAGCCAGCGGTGTAATTCTTCATATTCATTCATAACAAAACTCTCCTTTCTTTTTTAGACTACCACAAAATCAGCTTTTTGTCAACTTAAAATAGTTCGTTTTTTTCCTTGATATGAGAATTGTTTTGCATCAAAAAAGTTCTGAGACTACCACAACAGGTAGTCTCAGAATATGCTGAGCAAACGAGCGAATGTTTTCCGGACTTTCAGAATACATCTTTCCATTTGTATAGGATACTGAATTTATCATAATATATGCATGACAACAGGCATACATATCTGATTCTTCTATTCTCGGCTCATAATGTATCACCCATATGTACTGATAACTGTCGGCTTTCAATGAACTTGATATTGTGCGTATTGTTTGTCAGAGAGTGCACAATGAACAAATCCGAAGTGACCTTATACTGATTAATTTATCAGATTGAATAATTATAAGTATTTAGAAAAAAATCTAAATTCCTCTTGACAAATTGATTGATGTGTGTTACAATCTATTTAGATAAACTTCAAATCAGAAGTGATTCTAAATTCACATTGTTTTAAAAGGGAGGATATTATTATGGAAAACTTGAACGAATTTCTGCCTTTTTTGATTCCACTTGTTGTGATTCAGTTCAGATTACTTGTATATACAATCGTCCATATTCTCAAGCACAATCACTATAAACGTGGCAACCGCACTTTATGGCTTATCATTACAATTATCGGAATGAGTTTTATAGGTCCGATACTATATTTTATTCTTGAAAAAGAGGAGGATTAAAGTCGGAATGAATATTCTTGAATTGTCCCACGTTTCCAAACATTTCGGAGACAAAAAGGTTTTGCAGGACGTGACATTTTCTGTTCCCGAAAAATGCATTTTCGGCTTTATCGGTCGCAACGGGGCAGGTAAAACTACGACTATGAAGTCTATTCTCGGATTGATTAAGATTGACAGCGGAGAAATAACAATATGTGGCGATAAAGTTACATATGGTCAAAACCTGACTAACAAGCATATCGGTTATCTGCCTGATGTACCCGAATTTTACTCTTATATGACTGCTTGTGAATATCTCAGACTATGCGGAGATGTTACGGGAATGAAGTCGTCCGATATAAAAACTCGAAGCGATGAATTGCTTGAGCTTGTGGGACTTGCAAACGAAAAACACAGAATCAAAGGATTTTCAAGAGGTATGAAACAACGTTTGGGTATCGCTCAGGCATTGATAAACAGACCAAAGCTGTTAATTTGCGATGAGCCGACATCTGCACTTGACCCCGTCGGAAGAAAGGAAATACTGGATATTCTTTCTGCTGCAAAAGAACAATCATCAGTGCTTTTTTCAACACATATACTTTCTGATGTAGAAAAAATATGCAATCATATTGCCCTTTTGGAAAATGGAAATATTGTCATATCAGGAACAATAGACGAAATAAAACATATGCGTTCAGAGCCGGATATAGAATTATTCCTGCAAAATCCTGATGATGCCTCAAAAGTAGTAAAAGCCTTTCCGTCTGCCGAAATGCAGGAGGGAAAACTTATATTTAAAAATGCCTCCGACAATCAGGCTGAACAGATACTTAGTTTTGTTGCTGTACAGCATATTCCGATAATACGTTTTGAGCGTCACGAGCCAAATCTTGAAGATTTATTTATGGAGGTAATCGGAAAATGAATGGTTTTTTCGCTTTTCTGAAAAAAGAGTTTTTTGAACTTTCACGTTCAGGAAAACTGATGATTTTGAGTTTCCTCTTTATTCTGTTTGGAATAATGAACCCTGCTGTTGCAAAAATTACTCCGTGGATTCTGGAGCAGTCTGCTGATACCTTTAAAAGTCAAGGTCTTATTATCGGCGAAATAACTGTTACGGCTATGGATTCATGGCTACAGTTTGTAAAGAATATTCCAATGGCAATGATTGTTATGCTGATTATGTTCAGCGGTACATTTACAGGCGAATACTCTAAAGGAACGTTTATTCCAATCATCACAAAAGGACTTTCCCGAAATAGTATTGTTATTTCAAAGGCAGTTGTAATGATTGTTACATGGAGTATTGGTTTTGGGCTTTGTTTCGGGATAACCTACGGCTATACTGCGTATTACTGGAATAATTCAGTGGTAAATAATATTGCATTTATGGCATTTTGCTGGTGGATTATGGGAATATTCCTGATTTGTGTATTAACACTGTTTTCGGCATTTTCAAATTCCTCTCCGCAGGTTATGGCAGGTGTGGGCGGAGTTTATGCAGTAATGTATATCCTCGGTATGTTCGGCAAAATCAAGGAATATCTTCCGACTTTCATTCTGAACAGTTCTTCACTGATGACAGCACAGAACAAGCCGAGTGAATACTCCACCGCAATAATAATAACAATTGCATTATCTGTATTATCCATGCTTGTCTCGCTGCCGATTACTCATAAAAGACAACTATAACATATTCGCAGAAAGGAATTAATATTATGGGCTTTCCTGAAACTTTTAAGGCACTCTCAGACCCTGCAAGACGTGAAATTCTTACCATGCTGCGAGATGGACGAAAATCCGCAGGAGACATTTCGTCGCAGTTTGATATGACGGCTGCTACTGTTTCCTATCATCTGAAGCAGTTAAAAAAAGCAGGACTGATATATGAAACAAAAGAAAAGAATTTCATTTTTTATTCTCTGAATACATCTGTATTTGAGGAAATCATGATGTGGATATCACAATTTACTGAAAATACTGAAAGAAAAAGGTCGATGAGCTATGAAAAAAATACGATTGAGCAAAGCTGACCTGATTTCTGCCCTGCTATGTACAGTAGTCATAATTCCAGAAATTTCAGTATATAGCAAACTTCCAGACAGAATAGTCACAAATTTCGATGTATACGGTCAACCTAATAAATATTCTTCAAAAAATTTTGCAGTATTCGGTATCCCACTTGTAATGACCGGAATACAGTTGATACTATGTCTTATTACGAATTTATTTCATCAGACAGATAAACGGGATTTTATAAACAGAGCTGTCCGTTTTATTTCTCCTGCTGTCCTCTGTTTTGCGCAATTATCTATCCTGCTTTATTCGCTTGGACAAATAAAAAATCCCACATCTGTAATCTGTACATTTACGGCTGTTCTGTTTGTAATTATGGGAAATTATATGCCTAAAATACGTCGGAATATGTTTTTAGGCATCAGAACACCTCATACACTGCGAAATCAAGAAATCTGGGATAAAACTCATCGCTTTTCAGGTGTTTTATTTTTCATATGCGGAATTGTAATGATACCATTTTCTCTTGTGAATAATTATATTGCTGTTATCATAATAATTGCAGTCATGATAATTATATCAATAGTCTACTCTGAAGTGGTTTATCGTTTGGTAAAACAAGCAATTCACGAATAGTAAAAACGGCTCGGAAACTTTCTCTGAGCTTTTTTTTTATTTAAGGATTATTTAATAATTTCTATGCTATAATGGAAATACAGAAAGCGAGGAATGAAAATGTATCTTAAAATACTCAAAAAGGACTTGAAACGAAAAAAGACCATGAACTTCATACTGTTGCTGTTTGTGATACTGTCGGCTATGTTTTCGGCAAGTAGTGTGAATAACATTATAACAGTGACAGGCGGTCTTGACTATTATTTTGACAAGGCAGGAATGACAGACTATTATTTCATTACAATGGAAGCGGACGGAGAAGATAAGCTGTCTAATATTCTTGAAAATGAAAATTCAGTTACAGAGTACCGGAAAGAACTGGTTGTCTTTTGTACAGAGGACAATTTTCTGAAAGACAATAAAAAACTTGCAGATTTTTCGACTTCAGCGGCTATGACATCGATTGATAATGCCAAAATTAATTATTTTGATAGCAACAATGATATGATTACAGAAGTAGAAAAAGGAAAGGTATATATTTCGGGTTCGTTTGCGAAAAATGCAGGACTTGAAACAGGTGATACTTTTGATTTCAGTTTTGGCGAAACAGAAATTACTTTTGAAGTTGCAGGCATTGTAAAAGACGCTTTTTTAGGCGGTGAAATGATGGGGAATCCAAGATTTCTCC
>CAMWQI010000170.1 GCA_947176345.1 uncultured Ruminococcus sp. | reverse complement strand
TCATATTTTTATTATATCATATCCTGTCAACTTTTGAAAATTGATTTGCGTGCATATCACTTTTGAATAGAAATCATAAGTGCTATGGCTTAAACTTCTTTATAAACACCACTATTTATCTGTATCTTTTTTTGTTTCAGGTCTGCGTTTTCGACATATTCCGCACGTCCGACACATTATAATATATACAGACAGGCAAAGAAATATCAGGAGGTGCGATTTGCAGACCATTTATATTGATGTTTTAATCGTTCTTAATATATATGTTAATTATTTTCTGCTCCGGATAACAGCAAGGATTACACATTCACCGCTAAGTTTCCGGAGGTGCATAATAACCGCTGTTTATGGGAGTCTATATTCATTACTTATACTTGCTCCGGAATTACATTCATATATAAATATTTTAATTAAAATATTTGCAGCCGTGACTATTGTTATTATTGCTTTCGGATTTCAGGGAAAAAAACGTCTTCTGATAAATACAACCGCTTTTTTTTCATCAAATTTCATTCTTGCCGGCACGGTTTATGCAGTATATTCATGGCTTAAACCTGAATTTATGCATTTCAACAATTCATATTTTTATATAGATTTTTCACTTCTTCTGCTTGTCGTGACAACAGCTGTCATGTATTTTTTAGTATATACCGCTGAAAACTTTCTATGCCGTACCCCTGACAGCACAGATTGTTATGATGTGATAATAAAATACAATAATTCAGTTGTTACTTTGGACGGTCTTGCTGATACAGGAAATTCGCTGACAGATTTTTTTTCCGGTTCTCCGGTTATAGTATGTGATAAAAAAAAATTCAGCGGAATAACAGACAACGGAAAAATTCCTAAAGGTTTCCGCTTGCTCCCGTGTTCAACAATATCCGACAGTGGTTTTATAGAAATTTTCAGACCGGACGAGGTTCTTATAAAAAATATTCTCTCCGGTGAAAATAAAAAAGTAGACGCTGTAATAGGTTTAGGCGAAAATTCAGGAAATGCGATTTTTAATCCTAAAATTCTTAAAATATAAAAAATATACAGAACAGGAGAGTATATTATGAAAATTCTACAGATAATCCTTGAAAAATTCAAGGACATTTTCAGCAGTGACATTTTTTACATAAACGGTTCGGATACATTACCGCCACCGCTTTCACGTCAAGAGGAAGAAGAAGTTTTCAAGGCTCTTATAGAAAATGACCCCTCCGCACGTGACAGACTTATTGTACATAATTTAAGGCTTGTTGTTTACATAGCCAAAAAATTCGAGTCAACCGGCATAGGTCTTGAAGACCTCGTTTCAATAGGCACTATAGGGCTTATAAAAGCTGTAAATACTTTCTGTCCGACAAAAAATATAAAGCTCGCTACATATGCCTCACGGTGCATAGAAAATGAAATACTTATGTTTTTAAGAAAATCTTCACAGTACCGGAATGACCTTTCCATTGATGAGCCACTCAATATAGATTATGACGGAAACGAATTACTTTTGTCTGATGTTCTCGGAACTGATGACGATATTGTGAACAAGGGCATAGAAACAGAGGCAGAACGTGAAATACTACTTAATGCTGTTGCTGAACTTGGAGACCGTGAACGCGAAATTATGGAAATGCGTTTCGGACTTATTGACGGCAAGGAAAAAACTCAGAAAGAAGTCGCTGAACAAATAGGAATTTCACAATCATATATATCACGCCTTGAAAAAAAGATTATCCATAAACTCCGCGTCAAACTTGAAAGTATAACGTGAAACAACATACCCCCACCTGTACAGGTGGGGGAGAATTTACTTTATTTTTGCGTAACGTTCAGACGAAATGACTTTTTCCATAATGGAAGACGGTGATATATCACCGGATATGGTCATATCAAATACAACAGGGGAAAATCCTGAAACAAGTGTAGCACCTGTATTTGACATACTCACGGGCATATTTTCCTGACGGCTGTTGACATTCCAGAAAACAATATCAGGGAGTTTATAACCATTATTTTTATATTTTCTTTGCATTGCATTGAAAAGCGTTGAATTATTTCCGCCCTCTATGCAACCGTCAAATTCCATATCTGATATTATATAGATTTTTGATGGCATTTCCTCAGCCGGAACTTTATTTTTCACGGCAGTATTCAAAACAAGGTCGAATACTCTTTCAAGATTGGTATTTGCATATTCTGTAAATTTCAGGCAGTATTTGACTTTGTTATATATATTTTTTCCTTTTATTTCTATAAGTTTTGGTTTTTCGGAAAATGTTATAAAGTGATTTGAAAAAGTACCTTTGTTATGTTCCGCAAAGTATATACCTAGCGAAAGTGCCACATCTATAGGTCTTACGCCTGAACATCCCCATGTCATAGAGCCGGAAGTATCTATGACTGCTATGGCATTTTCGTTATTATCTGCATAATTAGGAAGATTTTTCCATGTTGCATCTAATGAGAGTATTTCGTTTTTATCCTGCATTAATAAGCATCTGCGTATTATTTCATATGGATAAAGAACAGATGCATTAAGTTTTTCTTTTCCGTTCATTACCGATTCAAGATATTGAGTATAACGTTCTTCGTCGTTTCTTAAAAAAGCCTTACGGTACTTGAACATCGAACATGATGTTGCTTTAGAGTAATCAAATGTATAATCTGAAACTCTAAGACGGTTTTCAATTATATCAATATATTTTCTTAAAGCAGAAAGTGTCTGACGATATTTTTTTTCATTCATGCCAAGAAGTTTAGCCGTTTTCTTTCCAAGAGTTTTAGTTTCCACTGATGAGGCGTTCACGGACGGAAGCCATTTTGCAAGCAGTGAAACATTTTCATTTTTCTGCATTGCTTCAATATCAGCATTGAGTTGTTTCTTTATTTCGTCAATTGCTGTACTCTCACATGAACTTCCGATAACTGTCATTAAATCGTCGTATCGTCCGTATTCTGCAAAAAACGGGATATTTCTTTCTACCGCGTCGGGATAATATCTCAAGAGGGCTTTTATTGCTGTCCTGAAAAAACGCCTTTCACCAAGCCCCTGCCTTACATCTCTTACATAAAAAAGTATTTTCATGGTTTTTTCGGGATTTTCGACATATGCACGGATTACTACATTTGAAATATCCTTTTCGTCCGCATCACGCATAGCACCAGCCCTGAAAAACAGGTCAAGACATTCATTTCCGGTTGTTGAGTAGGCTAAAGCACCATTTTCAGTGTATGTAATGGCACTTTCTTTTTTTAAAAAATTAAGCATAAAATACCTCTTTTCTGCTCACGGCTAAAAAGCCATTTTGGTTACAAGACACGGGATTTTTTATGTAAAAAAACGCTGTACGTGCCTTTCGGAACAAAAACTTTCAAGGTTCATTTCAATCTTATTTAAAATATAAGTGAAAATACTGCTGTACGAACCTTTCAGCTTTTGTTTTACACGATTCCATTATTCTTATACAGCACTTAAAGACGTTTCCGCCCAAGCCCTCTGTCGTGGTTGTAAGAAAAAAATCTGCTGTTGGAATCGTTAAATATTTTTTGACAAGACACTATAGATTGATTTTCAGTCAATATGTAAAAAAATTGCTGTATGTGTCTTTGAGGCTAAAAGTTTTCAAGGTTCATTTATACTTACTTATGGTTAGTAAACGAAAATATTGCTGTAAGAACCTTTCAGCTTTTGCTTTTTACACGATTCATTTTTTTCATAGCCCGTGCTTTTACGCCGGTCACTATGCCCCTGAAAATTATGCTGTTAGAATCGTTATAAGGTGGGCATATACCCCTATATGCCCGTTCCATTTTCACGGCTTGAATATATTCGATTAAAAATCCTGCAACAACCCGATAACACTAAAAAGTTTATTCATTTTCAGTGGTCATTGTAATGACATGGCTGTTGTCGCTGTTGCGAACTATGTACAGCCTTCACATATAATAAATAAAATTTGTAAGTATATGCTGTATAAGCCGTTTGTTTGGTATGTTTTAAGTATATCACACATTTCTAAAAAAATCATATAAAAAAATCTGCGAACTTAAATTTTTTATCAGCACTTGCAAGAAATTTTTTTCTGTGGTATAATTATATAATGAAAGGAAGTGATTTTATATGGGTGGTTTTTCAGAACTGGTCAAAAATTTTGACAAGACCAGAATTTATATTTATGATTTTTTTATCTATGGTTTTAAAAGACGTGGGGATTTTCAGCATAAAAGTAAACGTACTTATGACGACGAAAAAAGACGTATTAAAAGCTGGCTTGTTGATTACATACAAGAGGATAATTCCAAAAAAGGAAAATCTGTATCTATTTCAGTAGACAGCGGAAGCATTTCCGAAAATCCGTTGTATAAAGCTTATTATTCAAAAAGTTTTACTGAAAAAGACGTAAATCTTCATTTTTTTATAATTGATATTCTTTACAATGGCGAAATTCTCACTTTAAAGGAAATAACAGACATAATAAACAGAGACTATATGGAACTTGATGAGCAGATTATAAGAAAAAAACTTTCAGAATACGAAAAAGAAGGAATTATAATTGCTGATAAAGAAAATAAAAAATATAATTATAAGCTGTCCACAGATATGGCAGACGAATTTTTAGAAAATTATCAAGGTCTTGCTGATGCAGTAAAATTCTTTTCGGAAACACAGAAATTCGGAATTGTCGGAAACAGTATCCTTAAATCAGTGGGATTGAAAAATGATATATTCCGGATAAAACACAATTATATAGTACATACCCTTGAAGATATAATTATTCCGAATATTCTTACCGCTATTGAACAGAAAAAATATATATCCATTATTAAATTTCACAGTAAAAACAACGAAATAAATAATGTTATTCCCATGAAAATTCTGTCGTCCGTGCAGACCGGCAGACGATATTTAATGGTATATTGTCCTGAAAAAAAACGTTTCACATCAACACGACTTGATTCAACAGAAAAAATTAAAATTAAAGGAAAATGCCCTGAATATGATAAAATATACATTGTATGAAATTATTAAAAGTTAATATAAACAG
>CAMWQI010000169.1 GCA_947176345.1 uncultured Ruminococcus sp. | reverse complement strand
TTCAAGTTTTTTCATTTTTTCCCACTTAATATTCGGTTGTGTATCATAATTTCCCATGTATTTCACGGCTTTATTCGGTTTTGTTCGGTTTTTTTCACTTTTTGCGTGCAGTATTTTCACTTTTTGCATACAGCATTACAATTTTGTTCAATTCTTTTGTCTGTGTGTGTGACATAAGTTAATCCTCCATTTTCTGAATAGTTTCAAAAGAAAATACTGTCATGAACATATTTTCATCTTCTAAGTATGTGTCGCCGTCTTTTTCAATCTCAACGGAACGGAAAAGATTTTCAATTTTCCGCTCCAGTGCGGGATTTTTCTTTTCGGAATAGAGTTCTATTCTTATTTCGGTACGGCGGTATAAGTTGTAATTGTCCGCACCCTGAATTTCTGTTCCTGCCTCAAGATAGGCTATAAACGGCAGTTTCTGTGGCTTGTCGAATTTAAGATAAGCAACGGGAATATCAAGGGTGCAGAGCTTTTCATAGATTTCTGTAAGTTCCATTATAGTCCCTCCAGAAGTGCATCAATTTTTTCTTCGACGTGCTGTTGAACTGGTTCAACGTGCTTAAATTCTTTTGTCCTTTCCTTACCTGTTCCGGCAGTACGTCCTGTGCCTTTACGGGTCAGATGACCATTTTCAAGCAGATGCACAAGCTGAAACTTCTTGTTATGTACAGTTACCGTCAAATCGCCGTTTTCTTCGGTGGTGGAAGTCGTCCAGCTGTCTTTGTAATGCTTTGAATTGTCCTTTGCAAATCTTTTACTGCCCTTGTAATCGTCAATATTTCCGCTGTATTCCTTATCGCTTACCTGTGACTTACTTTCAACTTTCTCTTTTGCCTCACGTGCGATTTTTTTCATGCCGTCATTTACAGCCTGTTTCTTTTCATCAAGTCCGAATTTTGCAAATTCAGCAAGAACAGCTGCAAATTCTTCAACAGTTACGGTTGTATCAGCCATTGTCAAGTCCTTTCCACAGCTTTTATTATCAGAACGCTGTCAGATGCCTGTAAATTATTGATGTCGGTTATATCGTAAATCTTGTTTTTGTATTTTATGAAATAGTCAATCTTGTTTATTTCCGCAAGTTTACGGCAAAATCTCACTTTAAAGCTAAGTGTGTTTTCTTCATGGTGTTCACGTGCCGCCCAGTATTCACGACCTGAAACGCCCTGAACGGACGACCAGCACGAATAAAAATCAACAGTTTCTGTGAGTTGGTTTCCTATTCCGTCGCTGTGATGCATCCGTTTCTGAAAAGTTATCCGCTGATTGAGTTTGCCTGTATCAGTACTGATTTTCATTGCTTTCCGCCTCACTGTACTGTAGCTGTAGCACGATTGAACGCACTGTATATCGTACTTTCTGTGAAATGTTCTGTGTCTTTATGCTGATGTCTGTATATTCCCTGTGTTCGTACCAGTCGGAAATCAACACAAGCAATAACAGTTTTACACGTTCATCGTTTTCGTCGGGCTGATAGCCGATGGCATCCAGAACATAACGCCGTGCCGAACCTAAAAGAATTTCAAGTATTCTGTCGTCGTCGTCAAAGTCGATTTTCAGATACTCTTTTATCAGGTCAAGAGACATGAAATCACCTCAAAATCAAGTTTTTTCTGTTGTTGTGAGACTGAGCTGTCCTGCAATGTAGCACTTGTCGGAAGCATCATTCTGTACAACATCAAGGAACTCTATAAGACGTGCATATGTTGTATTTCGTGTAAAGCCAGCCTCACTTGATGTTGCAAAACTCATGAGATTAAGCTCAACGAATTTAACACCCTCTTCAATATTGCCATAATATATAGGAGCTTTTCCGTTTTTTGTGGGTAACATTGCATTGCTGAAAACGTGTACCGGATAGCCGGCAAAACGCTTAGCAGTGGGATTTGTGGGGTCAGGCTGTAAAATCGGTCTGCCGTTGGTATCAAGTGCAAGGTCTAAAAAGTCGAAACCGTCCTGATTGGTGACAATTACGGTATTATAAAGTGATGCAGGGTCTAAATCCTTGTTGATTGAAGATTTAAGTGACTGCCAGCCTGCAAGGCTCTTTATTGTCTTGCCCTTGTTGAGTGCCTCAATAGCCATTGTATTTTCGGTGATAACCGCTTTTTTAGCGAAAATATCCACAATATAGGACATTAAATCATTGTCGGTAAGGGCAAGGAGAGTGTTCGAAAGCTGAATTAATGCACCTTTTTCCTTGAGACTGAAAGACAGCTTGCTGAATTTTATGTCGTCCGCTTCCGTACCGTCTGTGCCGTCCGTGAAGTCGGTCAGACCCGTGAGGCTGTCAAGATTTTCAACAGGGAATGAACCGGTAAGAGCCGTTGTTGTGAGATGTCCGCAAACCGTACGGAGCGACTTGTATTCAAGTACTCTTTTATGAATTTTTGTTTGAATATCCTGCGGAAGTATATATCCCTCGTTGTGTTCGCCGTCGGGAGTACTGCCTGTGTATGTCGGGAGTAAAAGAGCGTTTTCGGCTTCTGTCAGCTTTTTACCGGCAAATTTCTTGATGCAAGCACGGATAAAGTTTACATTTTTTCTGTCTGTGCTGTCTGATGGCGGAGATGGTACTGACGACTTTGCAGGCATTTCAATGCTGTCAAGAAACGTCTGCTTTTCAATTTTGTTTCTGAGTGCATCAATATCGTTTTTTGTATTTTCTGCCTCGTCAAGTTCATCATCATCAAGATGTTTCTGCATTTTGTCAATAAGTGTTGCAAGTCGTGCCTGCATTTCTTCAAATTTAGTCATAAAAAACCTCATTTCTCAGCCTGAATAAGTCATTTTCAAGCTGTAATTTTCTTTTTTTGTCCTTACTGCCCCGAAAACATGCGGAAATCGGTACGGTGTCTTCAATCTCGATATTGAAAAATTCCGTTGCTTCTTTGCACGTCATCCATGTTTCACGGTCAATCATTTCTTTGATTTTTTCCCTTGTTATGCCGTTCCTGACGTTCTCCATGTATATATCAATTATTGAATTTTCGCATATATCAAGAGTTTCAATGCATTTCTGCAAATCATCTGCATTGCCCTCACAGTAAGTATACGGCTTATGCATCATAATCTGAGCCGATTCAGGAGCTTTTACCTTGTCGCACGCAAACGGAATAATTCCGGCAATACTGGCGGCTATTCCGTCAATATGGGCTGTTTTTGCGCCCTGATAGCGTTTCAGGATATTATAAATGGCAATACCGCCGAAAACATCACCGCCTGGAGAGTTAACAAAAATATCAATCGGCTTGTTTTTGCCATCAAGTTCTTTCAGAAAGTTGATAACGTCCTGTGGTGCTTTATCTTCCTGAAACCATTCAGACCGCCATGAGTCACCACATATATCGCCGTAAAAGTAAAGCTCCGCACGTTCGCCGGACGTTTCAAGGTTCATAAAGCCACAATTATTTATTTTTCCTGTTTTTCGGTCTTTTTTTGTAAAATTATATCTCATTATTCACCTCCGTACTGACTACCTAACTTTTCAAGCGGAATGCTTGCACCATTGCCGATAATAAGCTTATCTGTGCCATTCACGAATGGCAGTTCTTCTTTTTTTCTTACTTCTGAAATTTTCAGGAAACCTGAAGAAATAGCCTCGCCATATGCCCTGTAACGTGTTTCAATGTCCGAACGAAGTATAACGTCGGCATTGCCTTTGATATATACACCGCTTGCCTTGTCTGCCTTTGAAAGCAGTTTATAGGTCATTTCCTGTTCGTATGCTGTCAGGACGTTCTGCAAAGTATCAGAGTAAAATGCCCTGTTCTGCTGTTCGATATTGGAATAAGTAGATTTTTCCATGTCATTCAGCTGAAATGACTTTACACCAAAGGCATTTGCTATATGACATGTTGTAAGTCCGTTAAGTTCAAAGAACTGCGAGTTGACAAGTTTTGTTTCAAGCTGTTGTATAGTGAAATCGGCTGGAATTGGAATTACTTTTCCGGCATTCTGAATACCGCCCATATTGGCGAATTTCTTTTTAATCTGAATGCTTTTTGCATCGCTCAAATCTCCGGTATAAGTGACGATTAAAGGGTCTTGCAAGCCGTTTTCGTACTTCTCTCTTACAACCTGCTGGGCGGATTTTTCCTGGGAAATTACATCTCTTATATATTTTTTTATGGGTGTGCCTCTGATGCCGTCTGCTGAGAAGTTTCTGAAATGTACAATCTGCTCTGCCGGATAAATAATCTGACCGCTTCTGCTGTCGCTGTATACATAGTAGACAGAATAATGGTCACTTAATAATTTTGTGTTGTCAATTATAATCTGCACGGACGGCGAATTTAACAAGTAAATTCCGTTTATTCTGCCACCTGAAAAGTCATAGCACCAGTAAGCATTGCCATATTCAAGACGCTGAAACTCCGTCGCCCATAGAAAGTCATGCGGTGTTGTAAACATATTTGGGCGGAATTTCAGCAATTCAGAAAGACTATGTTCAAACGGCTCTGCACCGTCGCCGTCTTTCTGATAAACTTTGAACGGAATTTTAGCAATAGCGTTGCACCTTATCTGCATACAGGCGTAATATGTCGACGCCGTTAAGTCTGCCTGACGTACTGCGTCAAGTATTCCGGTATTGTCAAAATACTGCATAAGACCATTAAAACCTGAATATTCCGCACTGTTTTTTATTTTTCGTCTGAAAAATTTCAATATCTTCACCACCCTTCATGTGCAAGCCACTCATCAGTATCTGTTGTAACGGCAAAATCATGATACATAGCCATTTTAAACGCACATATAGTAGCGTCTACGGGGTCTATGCGTTTGCGTGACATATCTTTATCAACCTTAATCAAGCCGTTATTAACACGCACTACAGCGTTTCCCATGGCGTAATTGAGTAGCGGATTATCAAGGAATACTACATTTCCGCAATAAACCTGTTCTCTGAATGCCGTTGTCGGTTCGTTCAGCGACTTGTGCGACTGGTTGACTTCGATAACATCATAGCCGATTTCAGAAAGTTCAAGCATGATTTTAGAGCCTGTTCAGTATCTTTTCAAAGAGAGAAAAAAGTGGTATAATGGAAT
>CAMWQI010000168.1 GCA_947176345.1 uncultured Ruminococcus sp. | reverse complement strand
CCCCCCCCCCCACCCCACCCCCAATTTTTTTTTCAAGCATAATACGGAATACTATATTGCCTCTTGTCTCGTGGGCTCGGAGATGGGTATAAGAGACATATAATGTATTATTTTCATTATGAAGAAATGAAATCTCTTCTGACAGTACAGGAGACAGCATTTCCGTATAGATGTTGTCATTATTGATTATAAAAAATCAACCTCAAGGGTCAGGTCAGATATTGGTTTGCGATAGCACATTCTTTGTGTTTTAGTATAATATATTTTTCTGACAATACTTTTCAACAAAGTGTTTTTTTCTTCCGGAGTTGCATTTTCAAAATGGTCAATCACATACTGAAGTTTTATAACCAGTTCTTTAGGGGGAAGTTTTTCAGATTCAGTTGAATTATCTATTTCTTTCAGTGCGTCTTCAAGGGTTTTTATCTTTTCACCTATAATCTTTGAACGTTCAAGAAAAGTATCTGTATCATATATTCCCTGCTCCAGAAAGTCATATAGTTTTGTTTTCTGCTTTTTTGCTTTTGTCAGTTCTGCTTCAATCGGCTTACGCTGGTCAATATTTATTGATTTATGATCTTTCTGCGGAGTATCTGAAAGTTCACTGAGTTTTTCTATTCTGTATCTAAGTGCTGACAATACGGCTCTGTCGATATCCATTATTGAAGTACTTACTGTTTTCCCTCTGCATTGATGATATGCACAGAAAATAAATTCTCCACGGACAGCTCTGTCAAATTTGCGTCTCATCTGATGTCCGCAGTTTTTACAGAAAAGTATACCATGATAATAATTACGGAGTTCGTCATGCGGATGAAACTGTGCTACAGGATTTGTTTTTCTTTTTGTCTGTACTTCATTGAATAATTGTTCTGAAATTATCGGTTTATGCTTGCCCTGATATACTGAAACTCCTGATTTTGTTTTCCAGCTGATTTTGCCACAATACAACGGATTAGTGAGAATTTTATTTATACTGGACTGCTCCCATTGACTTCCACGTTTGGTAGGTATTCCCATACGATTCAGTTCGGCAGATATATATGCAGAGCCATGATTTTCAAGATATAGCTTGTAAATAAGCTTTACTGTTTCAGCCTCTTCCGGTATGATTTCCAAAGTATGTGTTTTAGGGTCAGGACTGATTTTGTTATAGCCGTAAGGTGAATTAGTGCCTATATAGTTGCCTTCCTTTACTGCCAACAGCCGACCTGCCTCAAGTCGTCTTTTTGTTGTCTTGTACTCTCTGCGTGACATGAAAAGCGAAAACTCAAAATATTCCTCATCATATTCATTGTTCGGGTCGTAAGTCTTGACGGGCGTTATAATTTTAGTCTCTGACTGCTTGAAAGCCTGTGCAACTATTCCCTGGTCTATTGTATCGCCACGTGCAAGACGTTCCACCTCAACGACAAGCACACCGGCGTACTTATTCTGTGCGAGGTCTGATAAGAGCATTTGCATCTGCGGACGTGCGGAAATGCTGTCACCGCTGACTATTTCCTTATAAATTTTCACGATATTCAGCCCCTGACGTTTGGCAAGTTCCATAAGCATTGCCTGATGACGTGCGAGTGTTTCACCTTCGCCACGAGCCTCAGCGTCCAAATCCATACGGGATTTACGCAGATACATACAATATTCATCCATATTTTATCCTCCTTATCAAAAACCGCCCATATTGCAGGCGGTTTGTTTTTATTTATGTATTTTTATTCATAGTCCAACGGCAGATACATAGGCGAACACTTATCTTCCCCCTGATTTTTTGCTATTGACATATCTTCCTCAAGCTGAAAAAATCCGTTGCGTTCATAAAGATAATCGCCCTCTTCGGTTGATGAGAGAGTTATAAATCCGAAACCTATTTCTTCTCTTAAATTTATATCATGGTTCAGACAATCAGCAAGAAGAATATCAGAATAATAATTTCCCATAAATTTTTTCTTCTGATATTTAATGTCAACAGCAAGGCAGTTTATGTAAACCGAACCGCCCATGCGTATATTGTCTTCTGTAACAATACAGCCTGTACTTATATTATAATAGCCGACAATTGTGTTGTCAGCCATCATAACATAGGTTGTACCATATGATATATCAAGTGCAATATGATTTTTCAGAAACAAAGTCAGTGCGGGATTGCCACAGTCAAAATTTTTTGACAATCCCGCCTGAATTGATTTTGTAAATTTAACAGTTTTCAAACTATCTGACATTGTTTTCGTCCTCATCTTCATCTTTAAATACACCAACTACCTCGTCACCACGCATCACAACTGCGTTTCCGGTTACAGAGTCAAAATATATATCCGTTTCGTTCAGAAGTTTCATAAGTTCGTCAATCCGCCCACGCTTTCTTTTTGTTTTTATTTCACCTTTGGCTACAAACGGCTGATTAGACGGTACTGCATATGCTCCCATAAAAATCATCTCCTTTATTTATATTATACCACAATTATTTTCTAAATGTTACTTCTGAATTTTGAATTGATGTAACTGATAATATCGGCGTAATCATCAAAGCTGAGGCTGTTTATCTTCTGAAGTAGTTCTTTATCTCTTTTGGATATTACTTCACTTCCACCAATAGTTTGAACATTGTAGCCTTTAATATCTACTGCATTTAGATGATTATTTGACATATTTTGTGAATTAGATGTTCTTCCAAGAAGATAATCAACAGAAACATTAAGATAATCAGCAATTTTACCTAAACTGTCAGCTTTTATCATAGAGCCGTTGTCCATATTTTGAAGTGTATTTTTTGCCAGACCAATATCGGTCAGCATTTTTGAAATCGTAAGTCTCTGAACAGATACTTGAAAGCGGATAGCTTCTGCAATTTCTTGTGAGTTGTTCACAAAATAAACCTCCTTATTTTATGTAAAACGGCAATTTTCCATTTAATTCAGAATTTTTTAATTAAAAATAGTTGACAACTTCTATTTTAAGTGATATAATACGATTACACTCTTGCTTTGAGATAGAGCAAGAGTGATGAAAGGTTTTCCATATACCTTTTTCTTTCCGTCGGAGTTCCTGCATTATTCCGGAGCAGGAATTTCGACATATAGCGGAGTGGAGCAGTCGGTAGCTCGCAAGGCTCATAACCTTGAGGTCGTTGGTTCAAGTTCAGCCTCCGCAACCACGGAGACAAATCTAATAACTCTCTCTTAGCAGTCTTGTCGGGTTCACGTTCTGAAATCCCGACAAGGCACACACACGGCGACATAGAGTATGGAACTCGCCAGGTTACAGGACTTGGAGATATCGGTTCGAATCCGGCTGTCGTCACCATGATTCTTGCATAAGTAAGAATCCCTTTGGTATGATTGTGTGTCTGTCCGGAGCTTTGTTTTGATAAGGTTAACAGAGTTCCGGCAGGCTCACACACTGAATGTGCTGATTTTCTTTCAAAGTACTCCTTTTTATTCAGGACAGGTATAACCCGATTTTTAGTCGGGTTGCACCTGACTATTTTTTGAATTTTCAGCATTTAAATCTTCCAAAAAATCATCAAAAGATTCAAAAGTTTCTGAAATATTTCGATTATTTTCGATATCATTGATTCTTGATGACAAATCATTTTCATAAAAATTTGTTATTTCTTTTCCGTGCATAAGTATTCCCTCTCTGTTTATAAATATCACCTCCGCATTTAGTATACGGTGGTTCTATAGCTTATATTATAGCAGTTATGGCTTAATGTAAAGTACTTTACTTTCAAATTAGTCTACATTGCCAATATATGCTGGTTGCTCTGATGAAGAATCTATTTGCTTAATATAACCAATATTTGCAAGTTCATCTAATGACTCTTGAATTTCATCTTCACTTTCAGGAGTGGCGGTTTTGATTAGACTGGCATTTATAGCAATATCTCTGGGAAAAGATAGAATAATAAACATCGTTACACGTGCCTCTAAACTAAGGCTTTTATCAAATGTAATATTTTTTCAGAAAATCTTTTGTTTCCTGGCTTACATGTGTTTTTAATATAAATTCTGTAGATTCATCAAAATTTTCTTCAAATTCTTCTGATTGAACAGGCTGAATATTTTTAATTTTCGTTTTTCGTCTTTTCATTTTTAAATCCTTTTAAAATTATGCATATTTTTCCATCACTTCAAGTTAATCAATATTGCAAGCATATACAGACTGATTAAATGGAGATATAATTGGCTTAATATAACCAACATTTATGAGTTCTTTTAATTCATTTTTAATATCATTTTCGTTATCAGATGTCAATTCTTTTAAATATTCTATTGTAAAAACTTCATAATGCAGACTTACTAAAATACGTATCATTAATCCAACTGCTTTTTCGCTAAGTCTATCGTCAGATATAATATAATCATATTTTTTTAAAAACCCTTTTATTTCTTGACTTACAGTTAATTTTGTTTTTTGTCTTTTCATATTTACCCCATTATCCTGCTTTTTGTATAGCGATGTTCATTAAAGCCACCTGTTCTTCAAACGGGAGCTTTTGAAAAATCTTAAAAAATTCTGCCTGCAACTTGTTTGCTGGGTCTATTTCAGGTGTTTCAGTACGTCCTAAGAGATAGTCAACAGATACGCCTAAATAGTCAGCTATTTTTGCGAGACTAAAAGAAGAAATTCCTTTTTTGTCGGACATCTGATTTAATGCATTTACGTTCAAATCGCAATCTACTAACATTTCTTTTACTAAAATGTTTTTAGATTTTGCAAGTGCTTTTATATTTTCGACTAATGTTTGTGAATTGTACATAAAAACACCTCCGTTGTTTTGGATAATCTTACAAAAACATTAAATTTGTGGTTTTTGTATTAACAAACAAGAAATTTAATGTTATACTATATTTGTGTTCGGGGAAACATGCGAAAGTCACCGGAACACAAAGCTGTTGATTTGGCAATTTTTCCGTTTTGGTATGGGAAACTCCCGAAAAATAATGCGTTTTTGCGGACGTATTATTTTTTAATGGATTTCCTAAATATTGTAGAATTTGCGGATAAAAAAATTTCTGTTTATTTTATTTTATACTATTTCGTAGATTTTGTCAAGAGCTTTTTGAATTTTTTCACGCAAATCAATTTTGCCCAATCACTCTTAAAATTGACGAGGAATCAATTAAA
>CAMWQI010000167.1 GCA_947176345.1 uncultured Ruminococcus sp. | reverse complement strand
ATCAAGCTTGTTTCACTTTATCCTGTATTAGATTAATTTTCAACGATACAGTACAATAGTAACTTCCTGTAAATTCTGATTTATGCGAATAATACAATATAAAAAATCACTCTTGCATTATTGGGAAGAATTTATTAAAAGTTTGACATATTATTTTGTTTATGATATAATTTTCAGGAGGTGTTATTATTCTTGGATATTATAAATTTAATTCAACAAAAGTATGGGGCTTCTTGTCAGTTACGTTCTCCGCTGAATAAAAGGCAATATAATAAAGCAAAAACGTTTCTTCCTCGTGAGCTGTTAGAAATCTTAAAGGTTAGCAACGGAATAAACGAAATAATGACTAATCCTGATACTATGAAGATTGAAGTTATTGACAGAATTATATACTCATTAGATGAAATAAAGTCACAGACAAATTGTTATTCAAACGAATACGGTAGTGATGGTGTTGTTTTCGCCGGTAACGGAGCAGGTGGCTTTTTTATTCTCAAACCGAACGGAAAAATCTATATATATGAGTATTTTGATTTGTGTGAAGAATACTATGCGGACAGTTTATCAGATTATTTCAATAAATTCTGATTTATACGAATAATATAATATTAAAATCGCTCTTGCATTATTGGAAAGAATATGTTAAAATATAGTCTATAACAATAATTTAAGAAAGGATTAATAATGGATAATTCAGATTTATGGAAAATTGTACTGGTAGTCGTCATGATGATTTTTTCAGCACTCTTTTCAAGTACAGAAACAGCATATTCAAGCGTAAATAAACTTAGACTTAAAAACTATGAGGCACAAGGCGACAAAAGAGCCGGAACAGCTTTAAAACTTGCCAATAAATTCGACGAAGTACTTACTGCCGTGCTTATCGGAAACAATATAGTAAATATTGCCACGTCGTCAGTGAGTACGCTTTTATTTGTAAGCATTTTCGGAAAAAGCGGTGCTGGCATTTCAACAGCAGTTATAACGGTACTTGTGCTTGTATTCTGTGAGGTACTCCCGAAATCTTATGCCAAAAGAAATGCTGAAAAATTAGCTTTACTTTTTGCAAAGCCACTTTCGGTACTTGTAACGGTTCTTAAACCGGCTGTATTCGTCCTGAATAAAATATCATCACTTCTTTCGTCGGGTGAGGACGCACCAAGTGTCACGGAAGACGAACTAAAATACATGATTGATGAAATCGAAGAACAGGGCGTAATCGAAGAACAGGAAAGCGAACTTGTTAAAAGTGCGTTGGAATTTGACGAAATAACAGTCGATGAGATACTTATTCCACGTGTAAAGGTTACCGGAATTGAAATAAATTCCACTATAGACGAAATAAAGGAAACTTTTACAACTGAAATGTATTCACGTATGCCGGTTTATGAAAAAAGTCTTGATGATATTGTGGGAATTATAACAAATAAGGCTTTTTTCAAAATGCTTGTTGAGGGCGGAAAAGATATTAACAATATCATTCAGGAAGTACCACATATAGCCGACTGCAAACTTATAAGTGAGGCTATGCGTGATATGCAACGTTCAAAGGTACATCTTGCCGTTGTTGTTGACCAGTATGGCGGTACAAAGGGAATTGTTACACTTGAAGACATTATAGAAGAACTTGTAGGCGAAATTTACGACGAAGACGACGAAATTGTTACACGGATAGTAAAAATTGCACCGGATAAATTTGAAATTGCCGGTGATATGAGCATAAATGATATGATTGAACAGCTTAATATTGATGAAAATCTTATACAGACCGAATATAATTCCGTTGGTGGTTGGGTCACGGAAGTAATGGAGCATATCCCTGAAAAAAATGAAACCGCTGAAACAGGTATATTCCGTCTTACTGCCTCACAGGTAAATGAACAGACCGTTGAAAAGGTTATACTTGAAATTATCAGTAATGATAATTAATAGTCATTCTGTACAAAACCGTTGTATTAATATTGTTCAAAACATAGAAATTAAGTTTTCTTACAAAAAAATTCCTGTTTTCTCTTGAAATTTGTTCATAATATGGTATAATATAGTTGTAATAAAAATGTCGGGGAGGTAAATTCCAATGCAGAAAAAAATAATAACTATAGAACGTCAGTACGGAAGTGGCGGTAGTATCATTGGAAAACTCACCGCTGAAAAGCTTGGTATAAACTATTATAACAGGCAAATTCTTGAAATGACCGCTGAAAAATGCGGTATAGCTCCGGAACACCTTGAAACCGCTGAAGAAAGTGTGCCTACAAGTTTTCTTTATTCTTTGCTTATGTCCGCTAATCCCGCACGTTCAATAGAAGATAATCTGCCACTTTCAGATAAAGTTTTCCTTATGGAAAGCCGTATAATCAACGAACTTGCCGACAGCGAAAACAGTTTTGTACTTGTCGGCAGATGTGGAAGTTATGTCCTTGCGGAAAGAGGCTGTTTCAATGTCTATATATACGCACCTGTTGAAGACCGCATAAAGCGTGCTATAAAAGAATACAATATACCCGAAAATAAAGCCGAAAGCATTATGAAAAAAGCCGACAAACGTCGTGAAACTTTCTATAATGTCAATACCGGAAAAATATGGCAGGATAAAGACCAGTATTCTTTATGTCTGAACAGTGCTGAACTCGGTGATGAATTATGTGCTGAAATTATAGTAAAGGCTTACAAAGAATACAATAAAAGATTTGAAAAATAATATTTATTTTGTTTATTAAAGGGACTGTGGGTATCTGAAAAGCTGTTCCTTGTTATAACGGTTTTTCAGATACTCACTGAAAATATCTCTCTTTTTTTCAGAAAAGCTCTGCAATTTTGTGCGGAGCTTTTTTGTTTTGTATACTGAAAGAATTATAGGAAACAATAAATAAAAATCAAAAATAAAAAGGAGATGTTTTTTCTTAAATGAGTATTGTTCTTATACGTTCACTTATACTATACATTCTGGTTATATTTTCGGTAAGACTTATGGGAAAACGTCAGCTCGGAGAACTCCAGCCCTCCGAACTTGTCATAACTATTCTCATATCAAATATAGCCACACTCCCGCTGGAAGATACTGATATACCGCTTTTACTGGGCGTAACTCCTATACTTGCCCTTGTATGCTTTGAAGTGATAGTTTCATGGATTAATCTTGTTTTCCCGAAATTCCGGAAAATGATTTCCGGAAGTCCTAAAATAATTATCCGGAACGGCAAGACAGACCCTAACACCCTCCGTGAATTACGTTTTTCGGTTGATGACTTAATGATGTCATTACGCGAAAAGGAAGTATTCAATCTTGAAGATGTTCAGTTTGCTATAGTTGAAACTACAGGCAATATTTCTGTGATGAAAAAACAGTCCGTTGATACACCTGACAGAAATGATTTAGGTCTGAAAATGAAAAATTCCGACCCTCCGCAAGTAATAGTTTCAGACGGAAAAATTATCACACAGGCTGTTAAAGTCATGGGTATTGAAGGAAGTATTGAAAAAATCCTTGACTCAATAAACCTGAAACTTGATGAAGTATTCATAATGACAGCCGATACACAGGGGAATTTCTTTATTGTTGATAAAGACGGAAATTCTCCACATATAGCCAAAAACAAGGGGGAAAACAAATGACACGTATAAAAATAAGCATAGGAATATTATCTATAATGATTGGAATGAGTATTTTTTCTGCTGTATGGATAAACAGCAAATGCAGTCATATGCTTGACGAAATAACAGTAATATGCAGTTTTCTTGATGAGGGGAAAACTTCACAGGCAGTAGAGCGTGCGGAGTTCCTTGATAATGAATGGAATAATTTCAGAAAAAAAGCAACTATTTTGCTGAAAAACAACGAACTTACAGAAATTGACTGTATCAGTTCCGGAATACCTTTCCTTATTGAAAACGACAATGACGAAAGTTATGCACGTCTCATGGAATTACAACATATGCTTGTCATGCTTAAGGACGGTGAAGTGCCAGCAATAACAAGAGTTCTGTAATTAATCTGCTGATTTATTACAAATCCGACATACTTGGAAAATCTGGTTTATCTTTTTTGGATTTCTTTCGTGCCTGCATATATTCCGGAAGTTCGATAAGGTCAAGTTCATCAACGTATTTTTTCTTTTTCGGCATAGCCTCAACAGCGTGGTCTGCCTCTGCCATAGAGACTTTACGTTGTCTTAAGGTCTTTGTATTGAAGTTATCGGTTTGTGCGGTGGTTGTGTCACCCATTTTTATACGGCTTTTATACTGGAATTTCGGGTTAAGCAAGCGTGGGTCAGCGGTTTTTGTTTCACTCATTTCAACGCGTTTTTTATGAGTTGTTTTTTCGCCTAAATCACCTGAACCGGCTTCATTAGCCTTACGCATATATTTCTGATTAAATTTGCTTGCATTATTCGGAACAAGATTTTCAGCGTCCTGAATTTCCACATCTGTCATGTAGACTTTTTTCTTTTTTTCGCGTTTTTTAAGACCACCTATGTCAAGGTCGGGCAAGGCAACATCACCCATATCAGACGACTTTCCGAAAAAATCTTCTTCTTTCTGTATGGTAGCGGTTTCATTTTTTCCGTCGTCCAGAAAATCCCTGAATTTTTCCATTTCCTCATCAACAGGTTGTTGCTGTACTTTTTCAGCATTCACGGACGGGGGAGCATAGTTCATGACCTGTGACTGTGGATATGATACAGGCTGGCTGTAAACCGGCATACCGTTCTGGTCATATCCTATTATCTGTGGCTGGAAGACCATCGGCTGACTGTAAATCGGCATACCATTCTGGTCATATCCCATAAACTGCGACTGCGGATACATTTGTGACTGTGCATAAATCGGCATACCGTTTTGGTCATATCCTATAAACTGCGACTGCGGATACATTTGTGGCTGTGCGTAAACCGGCATACCATTCTGGTCATATCCTATAATTTGTGGGGGTGTTCCGTACATATCGGTATATGGTTTTGCCTGCAATGGTACGGAATTATTGGCATATTCTGAATAGGGCTGTGGTGACAAAACTTCTTCATTTTCCTGTTTAAGTTCATTTGTAATAACGTTTTCTTCTGTTTTTCCGCCTAAATCGAAATCTTCAATGGGAGTTTCATTCTGTAAGCCACCGCTGAAATCAAATTCTTCAATGGGTGTTTCATTCTGTGAGCCACCACTGAA
>CAMWQI010000166.1 GCA_947176345.1 uncultured Ruminococcus sp. | reverse complement strand
TTCAGGCAGTGAAGCAACATATGTAAAAAATCTCCCTGACGGAACATATACACTTCACGAAGTGTCAGCTCCGAACGGTTATAAAGTCGCAACAGACATCACATTTACAATCGTAAACGGTGTTTTGACCGGTGATGCAGTTGTTGACGGAGATACAGTTGTTATGGTTGATGAAAAGAAATCTACTTCTAATACAAATTCTAACAATTCTTCAAGCAGCAATAAATCTTCAAATACTTCATCAAGCAGTAATAAATCTTCAAGCAGCAGCAAGAACAATGCTCCAAAAACAGGCGTAGAAGACATGACTACAATATTCTTCCTTATGACTATTGCCACAGTAACAGCATTTCTTGCACGTTCTAAAAAGAATGAAAACGAATAATTAAAATTAATCCCTCTCATTTCGGTGAGAGGGATTTTTTTCTATTATCTGCATAACAAAAGCGACCGAATTTATTTCGGTCGCTTTGCACAAATTGTTATTACAATTCAAAAAGTTCAAGCAGTTCCTTACGGCTTAGAGAAGAAATGTTTATGGAATCACTGGTTAGAATGGACTCAGCAAGTGATTTCTTTTGCTCCTGCATCAGCTGAATTTTTTCTTCTATGGTGTTCTTGATTATTAGTTTGTAGACAGTTACAGTTTTGGTCTGACCGATTCGGTGAGCTCTGTCAGTAGCTTGATTTTGGGTAGCGTAATTCCACCACGGGTCAAAGTGAATTACCACATCCGCACCCGTCAGATTAAGTCCCGTACCTCCTGCTTTCAAGGAAATAAGAAACACAGGAACATCACCATCGTTGAACTCATTTACAAGTTCAATTCTTTTCTCTTTCGGAGTGCTTCCGACAATGGTATAAAACGAAATATTCTCATTTCTCAAATCATCGGAAATTATTTCAAGCATTGATGTAAACTGTGAGAAAATCAGTACACGATGTTTTCCGTCTATTGCGTTTTTCACAAGTTCCAAACAAGATACTCTCTTAGCTGAAACTTCATAATAATTTTCGTATATGAGCGACGGGTCGCAACAAATCTGGCGGATTTTCGTAAGTTCAGCAAGTAATTGTAATTTATTTTTCTGAAACTCATCATCATTTTCATTGTTAAGCATCTGCTGTATTCTTAACACCTGACCATCATAAATTTTCCGTTGCTCCGGTTCAAATTTTGAATACTGCGTCTTTTCCAATTTATCGGGCAAATCCTTTAAAACATCGGTTTTAAGTCTTCTGAGAATGAACGGCGATACGATTCGGCGAAGTCTACGGGAGGCTTCTTCATCATTTCGTTTGACTATGGGAGTTTCTATATCTTTTCTGAAAGTTTCATATCCATAGAGAAAATTCGGCATCAGATAGTCGAAAATACTCCAAAGTTCACTGAGACGATTCTCAATTGGTGTACCAGTCAAAGCAAAACGGTATTTACTGTGAATCAGTTTAACAGATTTTGATGCAGCGGTGGAGTGATTCTTTATATACTGTGCCTCGTCGATTATCTGATAAAGGAATTTTTTATCATCATATTCGGCAATATCACGCTTTAGCAAGTCATATGACGTAACCACAGCATCATAATCCGTAACCTGAGTTATCAGCTTTTTTCGTTCGGAAGCAATTCCCGAAATGGTTAAAATCTTCATATCGGGAGCAAATTTCTTAAACTCCTCGTACCAGTTATAGATAAGCGATGAAGGGCAGACTATCAGGGACGGAGGATTTTTTCTGCTACTTTCTTTTTTAGCTGACAAGAGGACGGAAATAATCTGCAAGGTCTTTCCAAGTCCCATGTCATCAGCAAGTATGCCTCCGAATTGGTAAGTTTCAAGAGTTTTCAGCCATCTGTAGCCGTATTTCTGATATTCACGCATGATTCCCTGCAATTCTTCAGGGACTTCAAAATCGGAGTCGTTTACTGTCTTGAAATTTCGTATCAGCTTTTTGTAATGGCTGTCCCTGTTCGCGTAAAGCTCATGACACTCCTCAAGCATCTTGTCCAGATATAATGCCCTGTACGCAGGAATCCGCATTTTTCCCTTTGTGAAATCCTTTGCATTTATATTCATTGCTTCCAGCATGAGACTAAGTTCGTTGATTCTTTCATCAATCGGAATAAAACTGCCATTTTTCAACAGATGATATTTTTTCTTTTTACGATAGCTTTTAATGATGTCAAGAAGTTCCTTTGAAGTGAAATCTGTTGAGGTAATTTCCAGATTTAGCAGGTCATTTTCGAGGGAAATACCCATTGAGAAGTTGTAATTTTTCTTGATATGTATTGAATCAAAGCTGTCAGTCGAATGAACCTGTCCAATCTGCATAAGTTCGTCAAGACCATTTGTCAGAAGTTCATATATCCTGTCGCTGTCGGACATTTCGCAGATAATACGCTTATTTTCGGTGTCAGGAATATTGAAATATTTCATTGCCATTTCGAGTGCAGACTGCTCCCTGTCAGTATCTCTGATGCTGTCAATAGTTCCGATACTTTTCAGGTGGTCTGTGAAATCAAATTCTGTTCCGTTATATACTGCTCTCGGATAGCAGGCTGGAATCCCGTCCGCTGCATCAAGATAAAAATGTATCTCGGCTGACGGTGGAAGATACTGCAAAATGTTGTCAATTTCGATATCGCTGACAAACATATATTTAGTCATATTCGGCAAAGTATTATGGATAAATTCAGAAACACGCTTTGCTCCGATATGCATTTTACTCTGTTTTTTTGGACTGCAAAACAGCTTGTCAGTTTTCAGATTTCTCAAAAGATGAGACTGTTTAATCGGAATCCTGTTGAAGATATACCATTCCTGTTTTTTTTCTATCGTATAAAAATATTTTTCTCCCTTGTATATCTTCGGAAACTCAATTAAGATGTCTATTCCATCAAATTCTTTGAATTTTCCGCGGAATGATGGAGAAATTTTCATACTAAGCTTAATATTTTTTTCGGTTTTGTGAATTGGATATCCTTCAATTTTAATCATGTCATACAGGCAATCATATAGTGTATCGAGCATGAACGAATCAAGCCTTATGCTGTCCTTAGTAATATTGCTTACGTTATTATAGCTGTATCTATTTGATATCCTTTCGGCAATTCTCTCCTCTTCATCAAACCATTGTTCAAGCAATTTAAAAATCATTTTCGATTCAGGAGTAAAATCACTTTTTGAAAAATCCAATTCAAGCATTTTACCCATCTTTAAAGTTTCGCCTTTTCTGTATTTCTCAATAATGTTATGAAAATCCTTGGCAACATACATTTTTCGGCTGTTTCCTATTTTGAATGATGCATATATTGATTCGCATTCTCTATCGCTGTAATAGGAATAATTTTCAACGGTTTTCAAGGAAATTTCAAAAATTATATCATTTGTTTTTTCAACAACTTTTTTTTCGGCGGAATGAATTTTTTTAAAGGAATCAATAAGTAATAAGGCAGAATAATCCGTTGTATCTCCCGGATTATATTTCTGTATATATTCATTCAGAGCCATCATTGCCGCTATTTCAAATTTGCAAGGCGAACGATGAAAATTTGTTTTATCATAATGTCCATGTCCATCATGACTTGGATTGCAGTCAATATACAACATTTTATATTCATTCACCTTGATTTTCACAGTATGAACGCTTTTATCAAAATCTGTTATTTCAGCTTCAAAAAGTAATATATTGTATTTTTCTTTCAGCAGTTTTGCAGACTTTACCGAAACACAATTTTTTCTAAAAAGTTCCTCTGCGGCAGCAATATTTTTTTTGCTTCGGAAATAAAAACATGATGTAATACTGTCTATGCGAAAAGTATATTTATTTCTGTCATCAATACTAAATATATTATTAGACATTAAATTTTCTCCATATCCATTTTCATTTTGCAGACTTTTCAATATTATTTTAATTTATTGTATTCGTCATCAGAAACGGCTTCAAGCCATTCATTAGAACCGTTTTCAGCCGGAACTTCAATCGCAAGATGTGAGAACCAACTGTCCGGAGATGCCCCGTGCCAGTGTTTTACACCGACTGGAATATTTACTACATCACCTGCATGGAGTTCCTGTGCTTCTTTACCCCACTCTTGATAATAGCCACGACCAGCAACACATACAAGAATCTGTCCGCCACCCTTGTCGGCATTGTGAATGTGCCAGTTATTACGACATTTCGGCTCGAATGTGACATTGAAAATGCCAACCTGCTCCGTTGAAAGTGGTGCAAGATAACTTTGACCGATAAAATATTGTGCAAAAGCATCATTTGGCTGTCCTATAGGAAAAATCATGTTATTTGCGTGTGCAGACTTTTCATCAGTCACATCTTCAGTCCAGACTTCTTTTGCCATTTTTAAAACTGCCCACGCCTTGCTCCAGCCACAGTAAAAAGCCGCATGAGTGATAATTTCCGCAATTTCAGTTTTAGTAATGCCATTTGCCTTTGCGGACTGCAAATGATAAACCAATGACGAATCCGTCAAGCCCTGCGACATGAGTGCAACAACTGTCACAAGACTTCTGTCACGGAGCGATAGTTTATCTTCTCTGCTCCATACCTCACCGAAAAGTACATCATCATTAAGTTCAGCGAATTTCGGTGCAAAATCGCCTAATTGATTTCTACCTGCTGTCTGTTTGATTGCCATAAAAATTACCTCCTGTTTTCTTATTAAATATTATTATACCACTATAATATTCCATTGTCAACAAGTTATTCATGCATATTCAGGAGATATTCTGTTCATGACAGCAGAAAAAGCCCCCGTCTTTATTTTGATACTTATAAAGAAGTTTAAGCCCCGTAGCAATTATTGATAACTGTTTCGGGGCTTATTATTAATATTCTATTACTCGCATAAATCATAATTTGTATTTTAAATTTTTAATTTCATTTTCTTTCCTGTATAAATATGCAAAAATCGCTATAAGAATTAATTCTACTAAAACAACAATTATTCCTGACCCGCTTTCTCCACCGTTCCAAATTGTATTTTGCATTATATCAGTGGAGAACCAATGACTATGCGTGTCATTTCCTAATCCAAAAATTCTTATTTCTGTCCAGTTCCAAGCAATGTGAAACCCTATTGGAAACCAGATGTTTTTTGTTGCCATTCTCATTAATCCTAAAAGTATTCCTCCTATAGTTAAATACACTAAAGATAACAATGAGTAATTAGAATTTAGCAAATGACTTAATGAAAATATTATCGCTGTTATAATCAATGAAACATAT
>CAMWQI010000165.1 GCA_947176345.1 uncultured Ruminococcus sp. | reverse complement strand
GTCGCCGGAGGTGGTGGCGGTGCTTTATTATTACTGCTTTTGTTGCTTTTCAAAGGCGGAGCAGGTGGACTTCTTGGCGGAAACACCAATACCCCCGATACTTCCGGTCATTCGGCAAGCACTGAAACAAAAGTTGATAATACCGTTGCTAAAGGTTCACGTGAAAAGCGTACCAAAATACTTGGTAACAATCAGGACAAAATAACAATAATGGTCTATATGTGCGGTACAGACCTTGAATCAAAATACAAAATGGCATCTTCCGACATTGAGGAAATGAAATCTGCCACTATCGGAAATAATATTGACATTATAATATATACCGGTGGCTGTTCGGACTGGCACTCAAACGGCATAAGTTCGGCGGTCAATCAGATTTATCAGATTAAAAACGGACAGCTTATAAACCTTGTTTCCGATGACGGTGCAAAGCCCATGACAGACCCGAAAACTCTTTCCGGATTTATAAAGTATTGCAACAGTAATTTTCCGGCAAACAGAAACGAATTAATTTTATGGGACCACGGTGGTGGCTCTGTAAGCGGTTACGGATATGACGAAAAATATAAATCCAGTGGCTCTATGAATTTAGGCGGAATAAGTCAGGCACTCAAGGACGGTGGCATAAGTTTTGATTTTATCGGATTTGATGCTTGTCTTATGGCAACCGCTGAAACTGCATTCATGCTTGATGACTATGCGGATTATCTCATAGCATCAGAGGAAACTGAACCAGGAATTGGCTGGTACTATACAGAATGGCTTAGTAAATTAGGTGCAAATACTTCAATGCCTACTGTTGACATAGGAAAAAATATTATTGACGATTTTGTAACACGCTGTGACCAGAAATGCAAGGGGCAGAAAACTACACTTTCTATTATTGATTTGGCGGAATTTTCACATACGATACCCGAAAAACTGAATAGTTTTGCACAGTCTGTAAGCAATAAGATTATCAATCAGGACTATCAAGGCATTTCCGATGCACGTTACAAGACAAGGGAATTTGCACAAAGTTCAAAAATTGACCAGATAGACCTTGTTAATTTTGCGGAAAACGTTGGCACTCCGGAAGCAAGCGAACTAAGCAAGGCACTTAAAAATTCTGTGAAATATAATCGCACGTCGTCCAGTATCACAAATGCTTATGGTGTATCAATATACTTTCCATATCAGCGGACATCATATGTTGATTCGGCTTGTAACATATATAATACTATTGGCATGGACTCCGATTACGGAAACTGCATAAGACAGTTTGCGAAACTTGAAACAAGCGGACAGGTTGCAAATAGTGGTAATAATTCTCCGTTATCGTCGCTTTTCGGCATGGTAAGTGATACAGTGTCTTCCGGAAACATTGACATTATAGGTGGTTTGATAAATACTTTTATGGGAAATTCAGCCGAAAAAAGTATTGACTATATGAATGATACTTCCATATCACAGGAAAGCGTTAATGAATATGTTTCACAGAAATTCTTTGATTCAAGCAATCTTGTGTGGGAACAGAATGAAAATGGTTATTTCATGTCACTGCCGGAAAGTCAATGGGAACTTGTCCATAAAATAGACCTCAATATGTTCTATGATGACGGAAGTGGTTATATAGATTTAGGACTTGACAATATATATGATTTCGACAGCGATGGGAACTTAATTCCCGATACCGACAGAAACTGGCTTGCCATAAACGGTCAGCCGGTGGCGTACTATCATACGGACACAACGGAAATCGGTGATAATTACACTATTTCGGGATATGTTCCGGCTATGCTGAACGGCGACAGAGTTAATTTAATTCTTGTTTTTGATAACGAAAATCCAAATGGATATATTGCCGGTGCATCAACTGATTATGTCGGCAACGAAACTGATACCATTCCGAAAAGCCTAACTGAAATTAATGTAGGCGATACTTTGGATTTCGTGTGTGATTTTTACAGCTATGATGGCACATATCAGGATAGTTACTATATTGGTGAAACTATGACAGTTCCGGAAAATATAACCATAAGCAACGTTGATGTCGGTGAAGGAGAAGTTAAATTAATGTATCGTTTCACGGATATATATAATCAGGAATACTGGTCGGAGTCAATAACCGAATAAGGAGCTTATTATGAACAGAATTTTACTTGTTGAGGACGATAAGAATATTATAGAAAATCTTACAGAATTTTTACGCCATGAGGGCTTTGATGTAAAAAATGCTACTGGACAATCTACAGCCCTTGAACTGCTTTCAGGAAATAAATTTGACCTTGTATTACTGGATATAATGCTTGCGGACGGAAACGGTTTTACAACCTGCTCCGCTATAAAGTCCGAATATAATATACCGGTTATTTTTCTTACTGCCTCTGGTGACGAATACAGCACGGTGACGGGATTTGAACTGGGTGCGGACGACTATATTTCAAAGCCTTTCCGACCACGTGAATTAGTTTCACGGATAAAGAATATTTTAAGACTTACTGGAAATTCCGGCGGAATAACACAGATTGGTGATATTTCAGTTGATACAGTTCGTGGAACTGCCAGCCGTGATGGAAAGGATTTATTTTTATCAGCCCTTGAATACCGTTTGTTGCTTGTTTTCATAAATAATAAAAATACAATCCTTACACGGACATGTCTGCTTGAAACTATATGGGACGTTGCCGGTGAATTTGTCAACGACAATACACTTACTGTATATATAAAACGTCTCCGTGAAAAAATCGAAAAAGACCCACAGAACCCCGAAATAATAAAGACAATTCGTGGAATGGGCTATAGGCTTGACTTATGATTATGCGTAACACGGAAGTACACAGGGCTTTTATGATACAATGTATTGTTGCAGTAATTGCAACGCTACTTACCGCCCTGCTTGATATAAAATATGGTCTTATAACACTACTTGTATGTATATTGTTTATAATAATATATATTGTTTCCGTAAAGAAAAGATATAAACTTTTTTCAGAGCTGGCACTTGATATAGATAGGATTCTCCACAGTGAAAATGATATTATGCTTGAAAAATATGATGAGGGAGAACTTGCCATACTTCAAAACGAACTATACAAAATGGTAAACCGCTTGCGACATCAGCAACAGTCACTACAGGACGACAAAATATATCTTTCCGACTCAATAGCTGATATATCTCACCAGCTCCGGACACCAATGACTTCAATGAATTTACTGCTGACAATGCTTTCCGACCCTAATTTAACGGACGAAAAGAAATTTACCATAACTCATAAACTCTATGAAATGTTGTCAAGAATAGACTGGCTTATTACAACGCTCCTGAAAATATCACGTCTTGATGCCGGAACAGTACAATTTCATAAGGAAAATATATCACTTTCTGAACTTATACGGCGGTCATGTTCACCACTGAATATTCCCATAGAATTACGCGAACAGAAACTTATAATAAATGCCAATGGAAATTTTTCCGGTGATATATCGTGGACTTGTGAGGCTATTGGAAATATTGTCAAGAACTGCATGGAACATACACATTCCGGCGGAACTATAACTATCAATGCCATAGACAATCCGCTTTACACGGAAATTATTATTTCTGATACCGGTGACGGAATTTCAGAAAAAGATTTGCCACATATATTTGAACGTTTCTATAAGGGTGAAGATTCCGATGAAAATAGTTTCGGAATAGGACTTGCTTTGGCAAGAATGATTATCACCCGACAGAACGGCACTATTAAAGCAGAAAATAACTCTGGTGCAGTTTTCACAATACGATTTTATAAAGTAACTGTTTAATTAAGAAAGGAGGAATTTTGAATGGAATATATCTTCCGCGATATTGAAGACCTTATAACGCCTGTCGGAAATTTCAACGTATATTATGCGGACAAAAAAATTCCTTTTTCCGTAATCAGAAATAATTTTGACATTCCATATGGTGAAATAAATATTTCTGATACGTATTATATATTAATAAGTACGTCTGACCTTGAAATCGGTTCGGTATATAGAGTTGCTTTTTCGTGCGGTGAATGGGAATTTGAAGATTCTGACGAACACACAGACTGCTACTGTTCAGTGATAGAAAACTGGGCTGTAGGTATAGGAGCGTATGACCCAAATGACGATGAAAAAACAGCACAGATTTATCAGTATTCAAAATTAAATAGTTTTAATACATTGAGATGTCCGGATAAATATGACGAATCAAAATTCATATCACATATAATTGAAACGCTTCCCGAAAATAACGGGTATAGTTTTCGAATGCTTGATAAATCGCGAGAATATATACAGTTTCCGGTTGCATGGATTGAAATTAATGAATACAGTGCAGAAACTTACAAAAATGCTTTAGGCTTTTGGCTGACATGAAAATAAAAAAATTCCCCCTGATTTTATTCAGAGGGATTTTTTTATTATATATTTTCGTTTTTGAGAGTCTCAATAAGATTATCTGATTTTATCTTGCTCATTGAGTAAAGCATTGTTGCGAAAACTACCGCAAATACACTGAATACCGCAATCGCTACAGCGTCCCACGGAATAAAGAAATCATTTTCAATGCCACTATGCAGTGCTATGTGAATAAGAAATGTCATTCCGAAAGATACAGGCAGTCCAAAAATAAGCGATTTAGTACCATACATAAGACATTCATAATTCATCATTCGGTGAAGTTCCTTGTTAGTCATGCCGATAGAACGCAACATAGCAAATTCACGCCGTCTTAAATTGACATTCGTTGAAATCGTATTGAATACGTTGGCACAGGCGATAAGCGAAATCAGTATAATAAATCCATATGCAAATACTCTTATTATAATAACTACATTTTGTTCCTTTTCGGTTTCAGCACTTGCATCATATAACGATGAAGTATCAAAAGAATTTTCTGAAAGTTTATTCTTTATGTTTTCATATGACTTACTATGATTATCAGAAGTCATATAATAGTGTAAATTATGACCATCAAGACCATCAGGAACGATTTTCTCAATAAAGCTGTATGGATAAATTAAATTCGGAAAATATCCCCCGTAATTGTACCAGAATGGCATTTCAGTAATAACTCCGCCAACTTTGAAATTTATTTTGTCAGTAGCCTCATCTTTGGTAAGAAATTTTACATCTTCTCTATCGTCACAACTTCTGTAAACGCACATCTTTCCGCCTGATTCATCAAGAAAACCATCAAAATAGTAGCCGTCAATATTGATTTGTTTGTAACCTGTAAATTCAAATTCATCTGTACTGAAT
>CAMWQI010000164.1 GCA_947176345.1 uncultured Ruminococcus sp. | reverse complement strand
CTATAACAAGGAGAAGTATAGAATTTTGGAAAAAACTTATTAATTATCGTCAACGCTTGTTTCGTCGCCGAATGGTATGCCCTTATTGGAGTTAGCTTCCTGTAGGATTAACTCAATTTTAATATCCTCACCAGCTCTTGTGATAGTAAGCGAAATAGTATCACCGGCTTTATGATTGTTTTTTATCTTGTTGAGTTCGTCGGCTGTAGTGACAGCTTCACCATCAATTTCAATAATAACATCGCCTTTCTGTATACCGGCGAGGTCGGCTGCACCACCTTCCTGAACGTTCTGGACATATACACCCAGTGGTATATCATAGTAGCGTGAAACAGATTCAGTTACATCAACAGTAGAAATGCCAATTTGTGGTCTGCCCTTGACGTATTTGTAATTTATAAGGTCATCAATAATAACTTTTGCTTCATTTATTGGTATTGCAAAACAAAGTCCCTCAACGCTTGTTGAACCATAGCTTGATGAGATTTTTGCAGAATTTATGCCAATAACCTGACCGGCACTATTAAGGAGAGGACCACCGGAGTTACCGGAATTTATAGCGGCGTCGGTCTGAATAAGTGTCATGCTTTTTTCGTTTATGTCAATTTGTCTGTTTTTTGCGGAGACGATACCGCTTGTTACAGAGCCGAAAAGTTCAAAGCCAAGCGGATTTCCGACAGCTATAACAAGTTCGCCTACTCTCAAATCGTCACTGCTTCCAAATTCAGCCGGTGTAAGACCGGTTTCGTCTACTTTGAGTACAGCAATATCAGTTTCAGTATCATATGCAATAATTTTAGCATCATGTTCTGTCTCATCGCTGAAAACAACGGATACTTCCGTTGCCTCACCGCATTTATATTCGCTGTCGTCATAAATAACATGGGCATTAGTGATAATATATCCATCTTCAGACATTACAATTCCTGTGCCGGTAGCTGGCAATTCACGGGTTTCAGGTTCGGAATATCCGCCCCACATTCCCCATGGATTGTAACTCATATCAGGCGTATACTCAAAAGTTGAGGCAACACCCACGACGGACGGCATAATTGAATCAACTATATCGGGGAGATATTTTGCATCTGAACGTGATGCTATTTCTATAAGGCTTGGCATATCCTGATTTTCCCGATTTTCAGAAATTGACGAATCGGGAAGACTTTGCTGTATTGAAGCTCTGGAAGTTTCGGTTGATTTTTCGTTAAAATCCGAAACCTGTATTTTATCATCATTCATATACTTATAAATCTGTATAGAACCACCACCGACTATTGCCATGCAAAGTACAAAAGCTACTGCTTTAAGACCGGTGTGTTTTTTAGGTTGTTTCGGACTGGAATTATTCTCATAAATAAAAGATGATGAATTATTATTTTCCTGTGGATTATTTTCATCATTGAATGGGTAATTATCTGACATGATAAGAGACTTCCTTTCCGGATTTGATTTTTTTCTGTAATTATTATTATAAACATTTATGTGATAAAATTATGACAGCTTACAGAAAAAAACGGTGTTTAATGTGAAATATTAAAAAAGAACAGGTTTTTTGCACCTGTTCTTTGATAAATTATTTAATTTTGGAATATGTTTTCTGTGTAAATTTTTCACTCTTAACAAGGAAACGTTTATGTGTTCCCTCACCTATAAGACCCGTTTCGTCGTAAGCCTTGACGCTGAAAACAAATTCACGTCCGTTTATTTCCGTAAGTACCGATTCAGCGGTTATTGTCATTCTCATAGGTGTGGCGGAAATATGCTTTACATTAATTTCTGTACCCACTGTTGTTTCGTCGTTTGCCATGTATTCAGAAAGGCAAGCACAGGCGGATTTTTCCATAAGTGCCACCATGCATGGTGTGGCAAAAACTTTCAGACTGCCACTGCCGACGTTAACAGCAAGTTCATTTTCTGATACAATTATTTCAGCATTGCCGGAAATTCCTGTCTGTATATTTTTCATAAATTAATCCTCCTCTTCTGTCGGGACAAGCAGTTCTTCCGGTATCGGACAAGGTGAATATACATCACCTATTACACGGTCATAAGTAAGCATATCCAGTTCTTCATCGCGTGGTATGTCGCTTGCGTACTCCTCAGAATATACGGGTGTAGTCTGCATATAATCATTCATTGTATCAATAAATGCATCACGGGGAGCATTAATTATATTCATGAGAACATAAGGCATATAGAAAAATGATACTTCATTTTCGGGTACTGATGAGTAATCAGCATCATAATTACTCCATATGAAATAATGTTGCTGATAAAGTGCATTGCAGTTTGAACCATTCAAACCGAGCTGATTATATACGCTTGTCTCACCACGAAGTGACGGGAAATGGTCACCGACAAATAATACAAGTGTGGGTTCGTCAATTGTTTCCAGTTCGTCAAGAAAAGCAGTCAAGCCTTCATTTGTATGCTGAACCCATGTGAGATAGTTTGTGATTTCGTCACCGTCTCCCTGGTCATATGGCTGATGATTCTGCATAGTAGTTGTATGAATATAAATCGGGTCGTTCGTAGTTTTCACAAGGTCAATAAGCTGATTGTACACTGTCTTGTCGTCAACATAAGTGCCGAAATGTTCTACAGGTACAGTAAAATCAGATTCACCGGTTTGGTCGTTGTGGAAAATCATTGTATCAAAACCAAATCTTCCGTAAATTCTTGAACGACTGTAGAAAGTACTTTGGAATGGGTGTACATAAGCTGTTGAATAGCCCCAGTTTTTATAGTACTGTGCAAGTGCAGGCTGTTCACGGGAGGCTAGTTCACGCTGTGGCATATTAGGTGTATTTATGCCACGCACGGGCAGACCGAAAAGCAGTTCAAATTCTGAACGTACAGTCCAGCTGGCATAAGTAGGTGTAATGGTAGTTCCGGCGTAACCTTCTTCACGTGCCTTATCGAAACCTTCATAATATTTGTCATCTATTTTGAGTTCGTCAAATACCCTGAAATCCGCATAGGATTCACTCATTACGACTATAACATTAGGTTTGTTGCCACCATTGAAGTCATTATTTTCTGTCGGTTCTTCCTCAATAATTTCACTGACGTGCTGGTCGTCATAGTTTTCAGGTTCTGTAAGACGATTTGCATAACTTTCAGATGCAGTCTGTATAATAAACGCAAGGAAACTATTACTTTGAAATTTTTCGTTAAGTTTAAATGTATTCGTTGCTTTTGTTGTATCAAGACCGAAAATCTTGTAGACCGGTGAATAGAATGCCGGAATTAAAATAAGCGACGCACATGGAACGACACAGGCACACGCTGTAATTACACGTCTTATGGGCTTTATCCGGAATTTAGGATTGAAATAATAAGCAACCGCAATAAAAGCAATTACTATAATGCAGTATATAATAAGCCGTGGAGTTATCTTTATATAGGCGAATGATTTAAGGCTCTTGACGCTCCGGAAGAGTTTCATATCCGAAAGAATAAGATGATTGCCGTTAGTGCCATATTTGAAAAGCTCCGTGATACTTAGTGCCATGAATACAAAACTTTGTACTGCTATTGAAATCCAGCCGGAACGGAAAAGGGCAAGTAAAAATATAAATACAACAGATGTCATCAAAACGTCAAATAATATAACCGACGGTCTTGTGACAATAAATTCCAGATAGGGCATAATTCCTTTAAACTGATTTATTTCCGCCATACTGGATATGAAAAACGGAAAAATCAGCATTATTGCCAGATTTATTTTAGGGTGCAAATCTGTCTGCTGATTACGTTTTTCTTTGAATGTCTTATAGTATTCTTTAAAAGTCTTTTTTTCAGCATTTGAATCTGTAGTCATTTAATATCCTCCCTATATTTATTAAAACTAATATATCATAATTGATAAAAAATTTCAAGAGTTATTAAAAAAATATCATCTTTTTATCACTCAATTCAGCGGTTTTGTAATTTTGCACGAAAAAACAAAACCGTTTTTGTAGAATATGTCTATGTATTGAGATAGCCTTTTCCAGTGGCATCATTTATAATAGCATTTATCAGTTGTGAAAGTTCTTCAGAAATTTCAGAAAAATTCTTTGTACGTTCTTTTACCTGTACTGCTTTTACGGTGTGTTCTTTCCATGAAATTCCGTTTTTTGAATAATTAAGTATAATAGGCTGTAGCCTGTCAAGTAATCCGGCGAATTTTGCATCATTGGTTTTGCCGTCCTCAAACTCACGCCATAATGAATAAAATTCATTTTTCTGTTCGTCGGGAAGCATACCGAAAATTCTTTGTGAGGCTTTTTCTTCACGGTCGGCTTTTGTTTTATAGCCCTCATAATCGTAACAGTAAGTGTCGCCAGCATCGATTTCAACAACATCATGAATGAGCAACATTTTCATTACTCTGAAAATATCCGTTTCCGGTTTTGCGTATTCCGCAAGCAGAAAAGCCATTAAAGCTATATGCCAGCTATGTTCGGCATCATTTTCCTTGCGGTTTTCGTGAAGTACATAAGTCTGTCTGTAAAGATTTTTCATTTTGTCCAGTTCAATCATAAATTCAATTTGTTTTTTAAGTCTTTCGTCAATCATAAAAAAATCACTCCTTAAATCAAATTACCATACCGCCGTTTACGGCTAAAACTTGTCCGGTTATGTATTCTGCATTTCCTGAAGCCAGAAAACTTACAGCATCAGCGACGTGTTCCGGTGTGCCGAAAAATCCTAATGGTATTTCATCTTTTATGGCTGAAAGTTCCTCACCGGAAAATTTACTATTCATTTCTGTCATGATAAATCCAGGGGAAACACAATTTACACGTATTCCGGAGGGGGCGACTTCTTTGGCAAGTGCCTTTGTAAAGCCTATTATACCGGCTTTTGTGGTTGAATAGTCTACTTCGCATGATGCTCCGACCTGTCCCCACATGGACGATATATTTATTATACAGCCGGATTTTTCTCGTATCATAGCCGGAAGAAATACCCGTGAACAGTTCAGCGTACCACCTAAATTTATATCCATAATCCGTGAGGATTTTTCATGTGAAATTCCCGTGAATAAATCAATTTCGGATATTCCGGCATTATTCACAAGCAAGTCAACTTTTCCGGTTTCACGGGAAATTCTTTCAACTTCATTTATATCTGAAACGTCAAATTTAACGGCTTTTCCGGAAATTTTTTCTGCTAAAATTTTGGCTTTTTCCTTTGAATTTAAATAATTAATCAGAACATAATATCCGTCTGCTGAAAGTTTCCGGCATATAGCCTGACCGATACCACC
>CAMWQI010000163.1 GCA_947176345.1 uncultured Ruminococcus sp. | reverse complement strand
AAGCTGCTTTTTTCGGTGAAAAGATGCATTGTCCATAACAATTGTTATACCTTTTGCTCTTCTGCTCTTTTTGACAAGCATTTTCAGAATTTCGTCCCAGACACCTTTCTTTTGTGCACAGTAATAGAACATTGACACTGCTTTCCGGGTTGGAAAATCCTTAGGCAAATTTCTCAATTGTCACCCAGTTTTCACCAGATACCGTACTGCATTTACCATCTCACTCTTTTCGTATTTGCTTTTATTGCCTGCCGGAAAGCAGTCCTTTATGGTTTCCCATTGGGTGTCTGTCAAGTCACTTGCTATTATAACACATTTTTTCTATATGGACAAGTTCTTAATGCTGAAATAAAAACCTCAAATCCGGAATATACTTCCGAATTCGAGGTTTTTAGTTTTATATTGAATAGTAAGTACAAAAAGTTTCATGACAAATATGTTAATTGCGTGACAAAAATGCAATACAAATCTTACAAGACATGGTAAAATCAATATCATAAGAAAAAACGAATAATATAGTCAACATTGAAATAAAGTTTATAAGGAGGAACATAAAATGAATTTTAAAAAAGTTCTGGCAAGCTTGACGGTTATGGCTTGTTGTACCGGAATGGTGTCGCTTTTTCCTGAAGTATGCGATACCACATATGCGACTGATGTTGTATGCAATGACTTCGAGGTGAATTATGACGGTTGGTACGGTAACGGCGATACAGTTCAGCTTACAGCCAGAAACAGTAAAGGTTATAACTGTTCGAGGGGTATGAACGTTTCCGGACGTACTTCTGTAAGCGACGGTGCAAGTTCTTCAAAGGGATTTTATCTTTCCGGTGCTGTCGAATATAATTATAGTGTTCATGTCTACAGCGAGTCAGACGAAAATTTCCGTCTGAATTTACTATGCATAGACGAAGAAACAGGTGTTGAAACGGTTGTTGAACTTGCTGAAAAAAAGGTAAAGGCAGGACATTGGACTGAACTTTCTGCAAATTATAAAGCTCCGGCAAACAGCTATGAATTCAAACTTACTATAACAACTGACAGTACAGACGATTTCACTTTTGACAACGTGAAAATTACTTCAAAAAGTGGACTTTCCGCATACGCAGCAGGCGAAAAGGGTCTTAAAGACGAGTTTGTGGACTATTTCAGAGTAGGAAACATTCTCAACGGCGGAACTGTAAAAAATTCTGCAATTACCGCAAACATGATTAAGGACTTCAACAGCATTGAGTGTGAAAACGAAATGAAACCTGATTCTACTCTTGTACAGTCACAGTGCAGTGGTACAAATATTGCTGTTTCCCTTAACAATGCGGCGGCAATTATGGACTTCTGTGTGCAGAATAACATAGCCATGAGAGGTCATACTTTTGTGTGGCACAGTCAGACTCCGGTGTGGTTTTTCAAGGAAAATTTCGACGCTAATGGTAACTGGGTTTCCGCCGATGTAATGGATAAGCGCATGGAAAGTTACATAAAGAATATGTTTTCTGCCATAGAACAGCAGTACCCGCAACTTAACCTCTATGCTTATGATGTTGCCAATGAGTGTATAAGCGACGACTCAAATAGAACAGCTAATTTTGGTGGAGCGAGAGAACCCGGTGACAATTACGCTGAGGGTGGTAAATCCGGCTGGGTACAGGTTTACGGCGACAACAGCTTTGTTGAAAAAGCCTTTACTTATGCAAGAAGGTATGCTCCTGAAGGCTGTGACCTCTACTACAACGACTATAACGAATACTGGGACCACAAAAGAGACACTATATATAATATGTGTAAATCCCTGTACGAAAAAGGACTTCTTGACGGCGTGGGAATGCAGTCGCACGTGCCTGCAAACGCTACAGGTTTTGCCGGAACTGATTCGTATATTGAGGCTATGAAAAAATATCTCTCAATCGGCTGTGACGTTCAGATTTCGGAACTTGATATATCACTTGACAGCGGTAAATATACCTTACAGGAACAGGCAGACAAATATAAAGCAATTTTTCAGGCTGCTATGGACTGGAACAAAAATCCTCAATCTGACGGACGTGTAACGCTTGTTGCTATATGGGGACCTAATGATGCTAATTCATGGCTTCCAGAAGGAAGTGATGCACTTCTTTATGACAAAAACAATCAGCCGAAACTTGCTTATACAACACTTACTTCAATGATTCCGCAATCCGAATGGGGCGACGGAAACAATTATCAGGGTAGCGGAGAAGTAAAGCCAATTGAACCTAATGACTATGGCTGGTATTTTGCAGACGGCTTTGAAGGAAGTACTTGTGACTGGAATACAAGAGGTTCAGGGGAAGTCCTCACAAGCGGAAGAACTGCATACGTCGGTAGTGAATCGCTGTTAGTAAAGGACAGGACAAATGCATGGAATGGTGCTTCAAAAACTCTTAACAGGGCGTTTGTTGCCGGAAATGAATACAGTTTCAGTGCAAATGTGGTGTACTTTGACGGCGATTCAACAGATAAATTTTATCTCAAACTCCAGTACACCGACACAAACGGCGATACACAATACGACACTATCGCAGAGGCAACAGCCATAAAAGGCGAATGGGTACAGCTTGCAAACAGAAATTATAAAATTCCGGCAGACACAAAGAATATGCAGATATATGTTGAAACTGCTGAATCTACAAATAATTTCTATATCGACGAAGTTATAGGTGCGGTTGCCGGAACTACAATTATCGGAGCAGGAGAATCAAAAAATGTTATTCTCGGCGACATAAATTCAGACGGCGTAATTAATTCTTTTGACATGGTTCTTGCAAGAAAAGGACTTGTCAACGGTTTCAGCGATTCAGCAGAAAAACTCTCGGCAGATGTTGACCAGAACGGCGAATATAATATCAATGACGCTGTTCTTATTCAGAAGTTTATTCTCGGACAGATAAGCAGTTTTCCAGTAGCTGAAAAAACAGCTTCTTCTGTTGACCCATCCCAATATATGAAAAACGCTGAAAAGTCACTTTCTGAGTACGCTCTCGAAGGCTGTACAGAGCAATATTCATGGGTTGAATATGGTACGCTTACAAAATATCAATATTATTCAACGACCAGAGAAAGAATGACAAACGTAAATGTTCTTCTTCCTCCAGGATACTCCGAAAATGAAACGTATCCAGTACTTTATGCTATGCACGGCTACTGGGAAGACGAAGACTCACTTGCTTCAATGGGCAAAGTCCGCAATATGCTCGGAAATCTTATCTCAACAGGAGACGCTGAAAAAATGATTGTTGTTTTCCCGTACATATACACAAGCAAAACTCAGGAAGCCTGCTCCGGTCTTGACCTTGCAAACTCCCTGAATTATGACAACTTCATAAACGACCTTACCACTGACCTTATGCCATATATCAACAGTCATTTTTCAGTTAAAACCGGTCGTGGAAATACTGCTATAACAGGTTTTTCAATGGGCGGACGTGAATCGCTTTTCATAGGTCTTACACGTTCTGATTTGTTCGGATATGTGGGAGCTTCCTGCCCTGCTCCCGGACTTACTCCCGGTGCTGATTTAAGTATGCACCCCGGTCAGCTTCAGGAAAGCCAGCTTAAACCCACTTATGATATGCCATATCTTCTCATGATTACAGGCGGAGGAAACGACGGTACAGTAGGAAATCAGCCATCATTGTATCACAACATTCTTACTGACAATGGTGTTAATCATATATGGCACTCGGTAACTTCCGGTGGACATGACGCTTCAAGTGTCCAGCCACACTTCTATAATTATCTCAGATTTATCTTTAAGGCAAATTAAATCTACTGATTAACTTATCTGCACAAAAAGTAAATCAGTCATTTAATAAATAATCTTGGGGGATTGTACCTTTGTTGGTGACAATCGTAAAAAACTGTGGTGAATATCCGCAGTTTTTTATTTGCCGATATGGTTTTTATCTCTGTATTCTTTCGGAGTGATTCCGGTAATTTCCTTGAATACCCTTGTGAAATGGCTTTGTGACGAAAATCCAAGATAGTCGCTTATCAGAACAAGACTTTTATTTGTCTCATAAAGAAGTTCCTGAGCCTCCTGAATTTTTTTCAGCTTGATAAAGTCTGAAAGGTTCATTCCGGTCTGCTTTTTGAACTCTGTTGTAATCCCTCCCCTGCTCTTTCCGAAGTGGTCGGCAATGTCGGAAGTCTTAATAGGTTCAGAAATATGACTGCGGATATATCGGGAAATCTCAGTAACCATTTTTGAATTTTGTCCGTTGTATTGCTTAAGTTTTTTTACTCTGTCCGCATAGTCTACTATCATGTGATACTGGAGGTTTTTTATGCGGTCAATATTGCAAAGTGATTCGCATTTTCTGATATACATTTCTTCAATGGAAAAGACCTCGTCAACGTCCAGACCTGCTTCAATTGCGGTACGTGCCATAATAGTCTCAAGTTTTATGAAAAAGTTCTTGTTATGGCGTAGCAGGTGCGGAGCGAGATTGCCGGAACTTACAGACGGGATTTTTGTTGCACCGTCAATCAGTCCCTCAACGTCGCCGTTCATGACTTTTTTAATCATATCCCTTTCTATTGCATAGGAACGTGAGTTATTCATAAAAAGACTTTCACCTATGCCGGAAATTTCATTTTCCTTGATGTCGGTGGATATATTATTCTGTTCCACACTTTTTATTCTGATGTCTGATATGTTGTACATAGTTTTGTTTACGGAAAAGTTATACAGGATAATTGCCTGAATAAGCGTGTCAAGATGTATTCCGGAAAGGCTTTTCATGGACGAAGTAAAAAGCGGAATATCATTGTTTTCTATTCCAAGAATAAATCCGAGCCTGTTAAACTCATGGTCTGATAATCGTAGTTCGCTTACAGGACCGGTTACAAATTTATACTGTCCGCAGTTGACGATACCGTAATAAAAAGCACTTTCATAGACATAGTAGCTAATTTGTTCGTGTTTCCGGACTATTTCGTCGAAACACAACGAAACAGGGTCAGCAATCAGATTGGCAGTTGAGTGAAAGAATATAAGTTCATTTTTATTATAAAGCCTTACAGGAAATCCGAACATATTCGCAAACTGCCGGCTTATGTAAATAAGTTCTTCCTGCATGATGTCAGGAATTTTTTCATAGTCCATAATTGACCTCCTTAAAGTATTATATATTCATATTATACTACACGTCCTGAAAAATTTCAACGCCGCATTAAAATATAACATTACAAAAATACCATTTCAATGACAAACGTGCAATACAAATATTTTCATATATGTTAACGTGAATTCGACAGAAAAAATCAGTTAAGCAGACATAAAAAGCCCACCTGC
>CAMWQI010000162.1 GCA_947176345.1 uncultured Ruminococcus sp. | reverse complement strand
ATATACGAAAAAACTAAATATGATTTTAGATTAAATATTGAACCTGCTTTCAGGAAAATGTTGCAGGGAAAACTTTCGGGTGAGTTTGGAATCAATAATAAAAATGGTAAACTTGATGCCATTAAAACAGATAAAAAGTGGCAATGGCTTGGCAAACTTTATCCAACTGTTTTTACAGAAGATTATCAGATTTATATTATGAGTATGGATAAGTTTATGATGAAAAATTCGCCTATAGTTGACCCATCGTATACTTTTATTAACTCTGAACTTCTTGACAATGCAGTAATATTTATTGATGAGTTTGATTCTGCAAAAAAAACTATGCTGGATAATATTATAAAAAACAATCTTAACGGCAAAATTGATTTTATAGAAATGTTCAAGTCAATTTATTCATCAATGAATACAAACGTACTTCCGACAATTTATATTACACCATCAAATCAAAGAAAAAACAGCAGTAAAACTTTAAGACAAATAGTTGATGATACAAGAAAAAAAGCTGAAGAAATCTACAATAAATATGCGATATATTTTAATTATCGTACTCTTGATAATACAGAAAATTCAGAAAAAAAATTCATGTTTCAGGATTATCAGTTTCATTATATAGTTGATGGAAATGAAAAATATATCTGTATTGAAACCAACAAAAAGAAGAAACTGAATAATATAAAATTCTCTGCTGAAAAACCTGATAGAAGTCATAATATAAATTCGCTTATAAGTGAAGTAAGAGGTTTTATTAGCTGGTTTCAGGGAACAGTTCATATACTTGCAATTAACTATAAACAGTTGAAAGATAAACAGTATAAACATAAAGAAGAGATGGAATTTCCATTGGAGCAGGCAGTAAGGAGCGTTATTTCTGAATTTCAACTGGACAGTAATTATGAAAAATATCTTGTATCGCAGATTTTGTTTAATTCTTACAGACAAAAAAATAACTGGTTTGCGGATTCGTTATTTGACAGAAGCGTATATGAAAAAGGATTCCGTTATTATTGCTTTGAAGATGATGTCTCACACGATATGCAGACTAAAATCATGATGCAGTCTTTTAATAATACACCTGAAAAAATGTTGCTCTGTTTCTGTGAAAAATCAAAGGTAATAGGTATGTCTGCTACTGCGACGATTCCTACAGTAATCGGGAATTTTGACCTTGAATATCTTCAAAACAAAATGGGAAATCGTTACTGTACTGTTTCTGATGAAGATTTTTCAAGGCTGAAAAATGATTTTCAAAAATCGCAGTCGGGTTATGATAAAATAAAAATTCATTCTGAGTTAATCGGAGCTTCCGGTTATTCTGTCAGGACGTGGGAAAGTATTGTCAGTGATAAAGAAATTGCCGAAAAAATTTATGATGACCTTGATATTCACATAAATGAGCAGGGAAGTTATTTCAAGGAAAGATACGCAAGAATTGCTATAGCGTTCAGACGTTTTCTTGAACATGATGATATACGCTCTTTTCTGTGTTTTCTTACAGCGTACCCCGTTGATAATAATGATAAACTTGATAAAAAAATGCTTGAAAATATTTTTGTGTATATAAGCAAAGATTTGCCTGATGTCATATATGACATAGAAATTCTTACAGGTGAAAACTATGACAAACAAAAGGCTGATATTATTAAAAGGCTTGCAGACGGTGAAAAACTTTTTGTTATATCAACTTATAAGACTATAGGAGCAGGACAGAATTTGCAGTATCCTGTGCCGGAAGATTTGAAAGATAAACTTATTCATTCAAATAATCGAAACTCAAGAAATGAAAAAGATTTTGACGCTGTATATCTTGAAAGACCTACTCACCTTATTGTCAATATAACAGACGATTTAACAGAGGAAAATTTTGCTGAATATATGTTCCAGATGGAATTTTTACAGGAAAGATACGAACTTTCTATGACTGATACACGGAATAAAATAAAAAAGGCTTTCAGGAGTTATTTTACAGGCTTGAACTATTCCGGCGGTAATTATGACCCTGTAAATATATACGAATTGGAAAGTGTAAAATTATATGCAACGGCAATTATTATTCAGGCAATAGGACGTATATGCCGTACAAATATGAAAAATAAAAATATTTACATTTTTGCCGATGACAGACTTGTAAATATAATTAATCCCGATGTAACCAAAGGCAGAATATTTAATTTTGAGTTTGTATCTTTATGCGACAAGATAAGGAAATTAAAGAAAAGTTATTCCAAACCTGATAATTTTATGATTAAAGCTGATACAATTTCAAAAAGAGCCAGTCTTCATATTGATAGTATGCTTAATAATGTATGGACTGATAAAACAATGTATTTTTGGAAGACATTGCGTCATTTTGTGTTGAAATATCCTACAATGTCGGGTCAGGAAGAAGAGCCGTATATGATACGGAGTAATTATTTTATTCAGTTGCCTGTTGCTGATAATAAGTTGTATTATTCGCAGAGTAATGATTTTCATAAAATAAGTGTTTCATTTACTCCGAAGCAGAATTATAGCATAGCGGACGAATCAAAGACCAGGTTAAATCTGTTTATGAAATGGGAAGCATTCAGAGAATATTTTATCAAAAAAGGTTACACCACAGAATTTAAATCTAATGAATATATTATGTCGCCTGCCGTATGGAACAATATATATAAGGGTGCATTGGGTGAAGAAATCGGAAAATTTTGGTTTTCGGAAATTCTTGAAATTAATCTTGAAGAATTGAATAATTCAGAAATATTTGAACTTTTTGACTTTAAAATACCTGATAAACAGATATTTGTTGACTTTAAAAACTGGTATGAAAATTATGATACAGAACTTCAATCAACTCTTGATAAGATATTCACAAAAATCAAAACGTGTAACTGTAAACTTGCCATTATAGCTAATGTACTGGCAACTGAAAAGCATATAATAAGATTATATGAAAAAAATGGTGTCAAAGTTCTTGTTGTTCCGTCACTTCTGCAATATAATAATGATGAAATAACTATTGATGAAAGTGCTGTAAATCAGATATGGAGATGTTTAAATGAATACACCAATTAAAACAAATCAGATTTTTTACAACAAAATAAACCGTGATAAATTTTATGAAAAATATGATGTTTTCGCTGTAAATACAACAGAAAAATACTTCAGAACCGGTGCATATATAATTGACGCACCAGTTCTGGAAAAAAATGTATGTGCGGTTCAGTTTGAAAAGGGCAGTAAATTTTATGTCATGATGCACAAAAATTCAAACAATAAACGACTTCTGCATAAAGCTGTTTCTGATGTAGAGGGAGCAGAATTTATAACTATTAATCGTGCAGATGATTGTGAATTGGAAGACAGAACAATATTACAATTATTACTTAACAGTCTGGGAAGCGTTGAAAATTCTGAAATAAATTTCAATAATATAACAGGACATTTATATTGTTTTCATAAAGACTGGATAATTCATAGTAAAAAAGATAATGCTGTTTTGCAGATAAAAAGTCTTGAAATAGGTATATCGCCGGATTACAGACTTCAATTTAATGTAAGGACGTTTACTTCTGAGTTACTGAAAAGTAAAATTAAATTCGGCAAAAAGAAATTTAAAGATTATCCGCAGTATGTAATATCTGCTCACAAAACATTAAGATGCAGACTTAAAACAGATACTGGTATGTCATTTATTTTGCGACAAAAAGACGGCAAAAAAAGCACCATTCAATTTATGAATGTTATAAATTTTGATGCATTTGAAAAAAGTAAAATGGGTGTTGTATCTTCTGTAATTCTCAGGTTTAATGAAAAGTTTTCAGATATTACAAAAATTGATTTTCAGGATATTACAGATTATATTTCTCATGATTGTATGAAACATGACAAAGATGCAGACAAAGACTTTATCAAAGAAAAATTACAGTCGCCGAAATTTTATATAGTGGATAAAATCAATGATAATGATTCTACTGAATTTTGTACAAATTTAAAGGAGTTGCTTTTTAAGGAGTATCAGATTCAGGCAGAAATCAGAAAAAGAATAGCAAAAAACGGTATGAATTTATGTCTTATTCATAATGCGGATTATTATATAGGTCAGGAAGACCCACATAAGCAATATTCAGATACAATCGTCCAGCATATAACTTTTGAAGATTTTGAAATTACAAAAACAACAAAACATAAAAACGGTACAGTAACAATTGAAATGCATGACGATGTTGCTCAGGCCATGCATGAACTTATGATAAAAGCTGATTTGCTTAATAATAAGATAACATTATTCAACTGGTCGGATATGGAATTTAACTGTAAAATTTCTTTCGGAATCAGAGTGGAAAAAAATAATAAGATACATTACTTTTTTATGACGGTTAAACCTGACGGGGCTTTTGAAATCAGTAAACTGGAACTCACTTTTTTTGAAGAAGCTGAATACAATGAATGTATTGAAATTTTTGAAGACAATCCGGAAGTTATTAAAGGAATTATCCGTGATGAATACGGCAATATAAATATTATAAAAGATACTCATCTTGTAGCAATTCCTGAAATTTTCAAAATACGCAAAGAATTAGAGAATGGTAATACTGCTATACGAAACAAAGAAAAAAGAAATGAATTATTCCCGTCTGTAATTGATATAAAACAGTTTAATCATAATAATTCAGTATATTATTTTGCAGGAGTTTTGCAAAATAATATGAAATATAATATTTCAACCGCTGTAAATATACGTGAAATTGGTATATACGGCGATTCGACGGAATTATTCAGTAAGCTGTTATCTTTAATGGACATTAGTTTTGTAAGTAATGGAAAACTGACTGTTATTCCGTTTCCTTTCAAATATCTCAGAGAATATGTGAAAAAGTTAGGATATTAGAAAATATGAAAAAGTGTAGAATGTGAATGTATATCCTATAAAAAGTCGGGTATTCGGGCGAAAGTAACATACACAATGATAATTAATAAACAGTTTTGAACTCAAAATCCCCGAAAAATAGCCATGCCCGGATTTGCAAATGTTAAAAGTACGCAGAATCAAAGAGTCACGCATCGCCTCCACCAATTGAAAATGCGTACTCGGAAGAGTTACGAAAAGTCCCATATACCGTAAAATAGCAGTATATGGGATTCCTTTTTTAAGAAAAAGTTTACGGGTTTAAAGCCATGATGCAAAAATCATGCCGTATTTTATGTCCAAAATTCCGTATATCTCTCTGTAAGAAAAAAGTGCGGCAATGCGACACCATAATAAAATAGAGATTGACAAGTATATGCGAATGTTGTACCTGAAATCTGAAAATAGTTACAGCAATTCCACTTTAGATTAATAATAGCCGCATGCAGAAAACCAATGGT
>CAMWQI010000161.1 GCA_947176345.1 uncultured Ruminococcus sp. | reverse complement strand
TCTTAAAACACTTTTTAAACATTATTTAAATACTTTTTAAAGAAAAATTTAAAAAGCCTCGAAATCGGATTTTATCCCCAAAATCGAGGTTTTTATTTTCACACGTTAAAAATTTTAATTTCAAGTTTTACCACTTTATCCCACCGAATATTTAGCTATATACCGCAGTTTTTCGCACATTGTACGCATTTTCACGGCTTTATCCGGCTTTTTTCATTTTTGACGTTTTGCCTGTTAATTCACACAGATATTCGTAAAATCCCTGTCTTGATACCTCCAGTGCCTTGCAACAGAATGCAATCTTTCCCGTTATTTTGCCATTCTCAGTCTTCAGGGCTATGAATTTCATTCTTTCTTTTTTGCATACTTCTGACGGCTCGCTGCGAAAAAAGCCGACGCTTCCTCCAGAAATTCATTCAGTTCTTTCAATCTCTTTATTTCCTTTTCCTGCTCTTTTAACTGTCGGCGCGCTTCCTGCGGCTGCTGTACAAGACTGAGCGATTCTTCCGGTTTTCTGCTTCTGCTTCCTGTATCAATTTTTCCTTCTCTCGCTTTTTTTAACCAGCCTCCTAGCGTTCCTTTCGGTATTCCCAGCTCTTCTGCTGCCTGTTTAGTTCCTATCTCTTTCGTAAGCTTTACTGCCTCCACCTTGAATTTTTCATCATACTGTCTTCCTGTTCCCATTTTTGACACTTTTCTTTATTTTTATTGTACTTTGTTTGGATTGTGTCAAGCTTTATTATAACATATCACTTTATCTTTACAATAGTTCAAAATTTTGGTATAATTTACTTGTCAGTTAAGAACTTGTTCTGAAATTTCAGAATAACGAGTTCTAAATTTATAACTGGGAGTGTGATTACATGAAACTTAAATCAAAACATATGCGGATTGCTTCCGGCATCATGTGCGCTGCTCTTGCAGTAAGTGCTGTTCCGATGGTTCAGCAGATTGGTGATGTTTCCGGAGCCGGCATAATTATGGGCGATGTCAATTCCGACGGCAGAATCGACAGCTATGACCTTGTGTTACTGAGACAGCTTTAAATCAGTACTGAAACGGTGTATACATCTGCTCATACTGCCGGAGATGTGAACGGAAACGGAAGCATTGACAAGGAAGATTTGCAGATTCTTTCGGACTATATTTTAGGCAAGGACGTGGAATTTGCAGAACCATACGTACCGCCGACTGAGCCTACAGTTGAAACAATGAAATATTATGCGGCAGATGCTGTATACCAAAATGCATCAACTGAAATGTCAAACGAAGGCTTTGAAGGAGAATCTTATGTTAATTTCGATAATGAAATAGGAAGTTTTATTGAATGGACAATAGAAGCTCCGGCTGACGGAAACTATAATATAGATTTCCGCTATGCAAACGGTACAGATGTAAACCGCCCTGTCAAGCTTATTGTGAACGGAGACAGGGAATATGGTCAGTATGTTGATTTTGAGGGTACAGGTGCGTGGACTTCATGGAATGACCAGAACGTTACTGTAACTCTCAGAAAGGGTACGAATACTATCAAGGCATATGCCACAACACTCAACGGCGGTCCTAATATAGATTATATCGCTGTTTCGTCAACTGACCAGACAGCACCTCATGAAAAAGCGGTTCGTGGTAAACATATGGAAAATCTCAATCGTGGTGTTGTTTCTGCACACGCTAAAAATGGTAATCTGGTAAGCTGGAGAATCCTTGCTACGGATAACGAGGAGACTGTTTTCCACCTCTGGAAAAACGGCGAAACCAAACTTGGCGAGTTCACGATGGAACAGGCTTCCAACTATTTCGACAATGGCGGAACGGCTACAGACTGGTATACTGTTGATGTGTACGTAAACGGTGAATGTACGGAATTTGCTCAGGTATCAACGAATTTCACCAATACTAACAGCGGACAAAGTGGTGCATATTTCGACATCAAGCTGAAACAGCCGGCAGATATGACTATGCCCGATGGCACAACCTGCTCATATTCTGCTAATGACTGTTCTGTAGGTGATGTTGACGGCGACGGAGAATACGAATTATTTGTTAAGTGGGATCCATCAAACTCACAGGATAACTCAAAGAACGGATATACCGGAAATGTATATATAGACTGCTATAAGCTTGACGGCACACAACTTTGGAGAATTGATTTAGGACAAAATATACGTGCAGGTGCACATTATAATCCGTTCACGGTTTATGATTTTGACGGTGACGGAAAGGCAGAACTCATATGCAAGACTGCTGACGGAACTGTTGACGGTATGGGAAATGTTGTCGGTGATGGTTCAAAGGATTACCGTTCAGATGCAGGAAGAATCCTCTCAGGTCTTGAATATCTCACTCTCTTTGACGGCGCAACTGGAAAGGCTCTTGATACTATCGACTATAAGCCGGGCAGAGGCGATTATACCGCATGGGGAGATAATTACGGAAACCGTGTTGACAGGTTTACTGCCTGTGTTGCATATCTTGACGGCGTGAATGCCTATGCCTGCTTCGGTCGAGGATATTATACCCGTTCGGCTGTTACTGCATACTCAGTATCAAACGGCAAACTTAAAGAATACTGGGCATTCGATACGGGACATGATGAGAGTGTAAAGGGATACGGCGACGGAAATCATCATATTATGGGTGCTGATGTTGATGGCGACGGAAAACAGGAAGTTGTAGTTGGTTCAGCAGTTATTGATGATAATGGCAAGCTCCTCTATACAAGCGGATTAGGTCACGGCGACGCTATTCATATCGGCGATTTTGACCCGACAAATTCGGGTCTTGAGATATTCCAGTGCCATGAAGAAGAATCGGCTAATTACGGAGTATCGCTTCGTGATGGAAAAACAGGAAAGATTCTGTTTAAGGAAGATGCCGATGACGATACTGGAAGATGTCTCGCAGACAACCTCATTGCCGGAAACGGTGGAGCTGAAATGGTAGGTTCGCATAACGGCATAGTGTATTCTGCTACGGGTGAGCATCAGCAGGTGCTTACATGGGCTGAAATTACCAAATGGGGACAGAATTCAGCAGTGTATTGGACTGATACTCTGGAAAGAGCAGTTCTCGACCGTACAATGATTGACCAGTACGGCAAAGGTCGTGTATTTACCGGCGATGATGCAGGATATAATAATGCTTCAAAGTCGAATGCCTGCCTGACCTGCGACCTTATGGGCGATTGGCGTGAAGAAATGCTTTTCCGTGTAGGTTCTGACACAATAAGAGTGTTTACTACAACTTATACCAATGAATACAATCTCTATTGTCTTATGCAGAATCCGCAGTACAGAGTACAGGTTGCGTCTCAGAACAACGGATATAATCAGCCGCCACATACGGACTACTATATCGATTCCGTGGAATACACACGACCGGAAGAACAGGACATCTGGGTTAATAGTAAGTAATAAGTGATTGTTTATCAGAACTTATCTGCATAGAAAAATTCGCATATTTACACAACACCCCAAATGGAAGTAATCGGGTTTGAGTACGAGGACATAATAACTAAAGGCAGTTTCAGTCTTAATGAAAATGAACTTCCACTAATATAAACAAATCAAAAAAATATATCTATTTCAACAAAAAGGAGGAATATATGAAATCTGTCAAAAAAATTATGGGAGCTTTGCTTGCCTGTACAATGGCTGTTCCGGCAATGTCAACAGCAATACTTCCCAAAAAAAGTCTAAATGCGTCCGCAGTTCAATCGGAATGGAAGTTCGATTTAGGCGGAAGCGGTACAGAATCGGGTTATACAGGCATAACCGCCACAGACAATTACAGTAAGTCCGCCGGATATGGTTTTGCGAATACTTCGGGAGTAAAGAATGTAAGTTCTTCCGGCAAAGGAGCTTTAAGTGATGCAGTACAGTTTACTTCCGGAGACACTGGAAATACTTTTAATGTTGACCTCCCGAAAGGACTTTATCAGATAACAGTTACCACAGGAGACACCAGCAGAACAAGTATTCGTGCGGAAGGTAAGTTACAATTAATCAATCTCACAGGAAACAATGCTGTTGAAACATTTCAGATACCTGTCACGGACGGACAACTGAATTTACAGGCAGTTGCAGGTCGTGAAGGTACAGCATTTTCAATAAGTGCATTGGAAATCGTACAGCTTAACGACACCGGAAAAACCAATCCTACAATATGGCTTTGCGGAGATTCTACAGTTGCCAATTACTATAATACACCTGATACATCACAGCACGGCTGGGGACAGTATCTGGGGAACTTTCTGGGAAATACTCCGGTAAAAAATTATCAGATTAGAAATATGGCGGCAAGCGGTCAGTATGCGAAAGGCTTTGTAGATGCCGGACAGTTTGATGCAATAGAAACATACGGTACAGCCGGTGACTATTATATTATTTCTATCGGAATTAATGACACAAACTATTCTAATGCAACCGAATATACAGAAGTCGTAACTGATATGGTAAAGCGAGCAAAGAAAAAGGGTATGGAAGTAATTCTTGTCAAACAGCAGGGAAGATTGAGTGATTTGACAAGAACTCCTCTTTTAAACGGCAGATGGTTTGGCAGTCAGATGGATTCAATAGGTACTGCAGAAAATGTAGAAGTTGTGGATTTATTCACAGAATGGCAGAATTTCGGAATTTCTGTCGGTGCGGACACAATGAAAGACTATTATGCTACAGATGACGACTTACACCAAAGTAAAAAAGGTTCTGTTAAACTTGCTAAATTTGTTTCAGAACTTATATTCAGGGAGCAGGGCGACACACTTGACGGACTTCCAGAAACATTCATGCTCAGGAACGGTAATTCAGGACAATATTTATCATTAGCGAACGTACCAGCAAATGGTACAAATGTTGTACAGCTCGCCAGTCCTGTTATTGACAGTAAATATGCTGTCTGGAAAGCTGTTCCGGCTACAGACGGATATTACTACATATATAATATGGCGGACGAAAGCAAGCTTTTAGATGTTGATTATGGGCGTGCTGATAACGGTACAAATATTGGTATATGGGAGAATACAAAATCAGATGCACAGCTTTATAAATTCATACATCAGGAAAACGGCAGTTATGTTATTACAACAAAAGCCTCCGGCGACAAGAGTGCTATTGAAGTGAAAAATGCTTCTAATGTGAGCGGTGAAAACATTCAGGAATGGGAATGCAACAACCACACCTGTCAGACATGGTTTATTGATAATGTTGTGACATCTGCTGAAGAAGTAATTTCAGGTGATTTGAATAATGATGGCATAGTAGATGTATTTGATTTGGTACTTATGAAAAAGACCATTTTAAATAATAAAATATCCCATGCGGAACGCAGGGTGTCCGACCTGAACGGTGACGCTGATGTCAACGTTGCA
>CAMWQI010000160.1 GCA_947176345.1 uncultured Ruminococcus sp. | reverse complement strand
ATGTGGGAAGTAGTTGACAGAATGCCTGAGCCGAAAGACTATTTGCAGGTTTTCAGACTGACAGAACAGAACGGCTTGCAGATAATTCACCACACAGCAGAACAGCCTGAGTATGAAATGACATATATTCTGACAACAATGACAAAAGCGGTCACAGCTAAAGTCTACATAATTGACGACGGCGACCATTGCACTATGCTTTTAGCAAGCGAGGATAATGTCAATAGTTTTTTCAAATTTTATTGGTAGAAAACTACACAAAGTTTTTTCAACGAATTTGTATAGTTCTACCAATAACATTCGATAAGCGGATTAATTTTTCTTTTCAGACTTTGTTTCTTTGGATTTTCCGATGCTTCTAAGAATAATCCCAAGCAACAGAAATGCAAGTCCAAAAACAACTGTGAAAAAGAAACGGTCATTGACAAAATTGTATAACGTTGATTGTGTGTCCGATGAAAACATACCTGCAAATGTTATGCCGAGCAATGCCACACCGAAGATAAGCATAGCTATTCCAATCTGTTTCATATCACTGCCATCTGGTTTTTCCACGCCTGAATTTCTCATAATCATTCCGACTATCACAAACACAATTCCGCCAATTATGAACCACATAATCAATGACTGAGGTATCATCTTCCAACCGATTATAATCTCCAAAACAACTGCAATAAATGCAACAGCACCCAGTGCGGTTAATAAATCTCCGACTTTTTTCAAAATTACACCTCCTCATAAATGTCCATATTTTTACACAAAACAGCCAGTGGACTTTCTGACTGCATGATTATTTCAAAGTGTTCTGAATCGAACACATTGATACGTTTTACAAAATGCATATGCTCTCTGGTCAGCTCATCAGAACCATAAAGACGTTTCAGTGTATCAAGCGGACGTTCTGAACCGCACTTCGTATTCAAAACAACGGTTTTGCGACAAATTTTCAATTCATTCTGCTTTTCAGCAATCTGTGATGAAATGGTTATATTCTTTTTTTCAAACTCTTTCTGATTCATATCACCGTTGAAAAGATGTTCAAAGATTTCTGCCTTTTTTTCTTTCAGTAAAGTAATTTCAGACTCAATTCTGGCTATATCTGAAAAAGAAAATTGTAATCTGCTGTCCGGAATATCCGACAAAATAAACTCTTTTACTTTTTTAAGTACATCTTTATACAGAACCTCACATTTAAGCGAACCCTGAAAACAAGGCTTTTCTCCAGTATGATAACTACTTCTGCAATAAAAGTTTTTATTTTTGTGTAATGCTCTATCACAGACAGCACAATAAATTTTCTGTGCCATAATTTGACTTCCAGATATAGATACCTTTTTGCTTTTCGGTAAAATTTTCTGAACCTTTTCAAACATTTCACGGCTTATAATCGGCGGAAATGCGTTTTCATTGATGTACCATTCACTTTTGTCATTCGGAATATTCTTTTTTGTTTTCGGGTCTTTATAGTGGGTAAGCGAAACACGTTTTCCGATATACTGTTCATTTTTTAAAATTCCTCTCACAGTTCCGGAAACCCATTTAGAAGTTCTGGACGACGGCGTGGAAATCTGATTTTCATTCAAAAATCTGACGATATCAATGTATCTTTTCTTTTCAAGGTACAAGCTGAATATTTTTCTGACTATTTCAGCCTTTTCCTCATCAATCACAGCCGTATATCTGTCTTTGAGGAAATACCCATATGCGATAGTCCCTGTAAATTCGCCTTTTTTATTCGCTGTCTGTATGAATTCCGTATTTTTTCGGAAGTTTCCATAGCATAATATTCATTCAGAACAGACTTGAATGCTGTTGGCAAATCTATTGAGTTTATCATTCTGTACTTACTGTCATAATTTTCAGAAATTGCAATCAGACGCACTTTCATGAACGGAAAAATACTGTCTGTGAGTTTGCAGACATCAAGATAATTCCTCCCAAGACGTGACAAATCTTTTACAACCACAACATCAATTTCACGCATTCTTACTTTTGATAAAAGTTCCTGAAATGCATCACGGTTCAGATTAATCCCACTTGCACCATTATCCGAAAATTGCAGAATTTCCGCACTCTTCAAATCTGTTTGATGACTTATGTAATTCCTGATTATCGAAAGTTGATTTTCAATGCTGTCATTGTCCTTGTTGTTTGATTTTCGGGCATAACAAGCAATTGTCAATACAAATCACCTCTGTCAATCAGAACGATATTTTTTCTGTCAAAAATAAGAATTTTTTCAAATTTTTCATTAAGCAAATCCTTTGTTATTTCTGTATTTTCGGGTAGTTTAAGGTGAATTCGCACCACTTCATTTATTGCCTTACCTTTGGCAAAAACACCGCTTTTACATTTCGTACAGTTCAGCTCAAAGTCACCACGTTTCTTGACAAATCCGCATATAACTTTTTTACCGCATTTTCCGCAAAATGCAAGGTTTTTATACGGATTTTCCGGCGAATTTCTATGACGTTCTGCTTCTCTTTCAGCAACAACAGCGTTTGCTTTTTCCCACAGCTCATAGCTTACAATTGCCGGAACAGAATTTTCAATTCTAATCTGTTCATTTTCTGCTATTTTATGCCTTTTTTCATCATTGTAAAAAGATGTTTCAGTTTGACGTTGTATCAGAGTTCCCTTGTAAATTTCTTTTTTCAGAATAGCACTTATCCGTGAATCGCTCCACGCACAGCCTTTGATTTCACGCTGAATAAGGTCTTTGGCAATCTGCCTTGTTGTTTCACCGTCAGCTGCTCTCTTAAAAATTTCACGAATAATTACAGCTTCGTCCTAATTTATCACGAGTTTATATTTGTCATTAGGGTCACGCATATAACCAAAAGCCGGTGTAGAACCGGCAAATTTTCCTTGCTTTTGAAGTTCTTTCTAAACCATTCCAACTTTTCGGGAAGTTTCCCTTGCAAAATATTCATGGGCAAGATTTTTGAACGCTGTCATAAAATATTCCTGCGGTTCGATGTTTAAATTGTCGTAACCGTCGTTTATGGCTATAAACCGCACTCCGAGAAACGGAAATATATTATTCAGATAATCTTCTGCACCGATATGTTCACGAGCAAAACGGCTCAAATCACGGACGATTATGCAATTAATTTTTCGGTTGCGAATGTCTTCCATAAGCCGTTCAAATTCAGGACGCTGAAAATTCGTACCGCTGTAACCGTTGTCCGCATAAATGTCAACAAGTTCAAAAATCCGACGATTTTCTATGTAATTTTTGATTTCCTCAATCTGAGTTTCAATTTTTTCACCCTGCTGATTTTCCTTTGACAAGCGTGCATATATCGCCGTTTTATAGACTCTGAAATTTATTTTTTCAGTGCTGTCAATCAGATTTTTTCTTGATTTACGTGCCACTTATTTCACCGTCCGTTCTGAAAATATCTTCATATCTGAAATAAATTTTAATTTTGGTTTTGCTGAAAACCTCTATTTTTTCAATGAAAGTCACAACCATACGACGAGTAAGTTCCGAAAAATCAAAATACTTTTCATATTGACTTCTTATTTCGTCGGCACATTCTAACAGTCGTATTTTTTGACTACGTATTTCATTTGAATCAAATTCCACTTTGGCGATTTTATTGCTATAAAATTCATACATTTCAGTATAGTCTTTTGCGGAAATTATGCTGTTTTCTTTCTGCAACTGTAAGTTTTCCAGTGATTTTTTTAACTGTTCAGACTGCTTTTCAAGTTCTTTCAGTTCCAAACTTGTAACATTAAGATTGTGCAAAAAATCGGATTTAATTACAGGTTCGGAATGATTCAGGATTACTTCCATATGTTTCTTCAGCGTTTCAAAAACGGCTTCTGTAAGAATAGGTTCTTTTATCCGGCTTTTTCTTTGACACGCTTTATTCATACATATCCATACTCTATCTGTCTTATTTCTTTGATAGTGATACATGATTTTTCCGCAGTTTCCACAATAACAAAATCCTGCAAAAAGGTGAACTTTATTGATATTTCTTCCACTGCAAGTATCTCTTTTTAACAAATCCTGCACAATCAAAAAAGTTGTTTCGGAAATAATTGCTTCATGTGCGTTCTCAAATGCAACTAGTTCAGATGGGTCTTTTTTGAAACGTCGGCGGTCACGGTAACTTAAAGATGTCGTTTTACCCTGTATCAGAGTGCCGATATATACAGGATTTTCAAGTATTCTGCGGACATTTATTGATGACCACAATGCTTTTTCACCGGTTCTGAAATGCGTTGAAATAGTTTTTATACCTTTTTCAATTTTGTATTCCAAAGGACAATTTATGCCCATTTCATTCAGATAATCGCCGATAGCCTGATGGTTCATTCCGTCAATTTTCAGATTGAAAATCATTCGTACAACTTTGGCAGCTTCAGTGTCAACCTCAAGCTGCTTGTCCTTTATAACATAGCCGTAAACCGTGCGATTTCCGATAAATTTTCCGTTCTGACGGTAATGTTCAAGAACGTTACGCACTTTCTGCGACGTTTCCATAACATGATATTCGTTCATCAGATTGATTATCGGATTTGCAAGACGTTCACTTGCAGACAGTTCACGATTGCTGTCGTAAAAGTCGTTTATAGAAATAAAACGTATTCCCAGTTTTGGAAAAATACGCTGCATAAATTCTTCTGTTTTCTGAAAATTACGACCAAAACGTGAAAAATCTTTGACCACAATGCAGTCAATTTCACCGTTTTTCGCACTTTCAATCATTCGCTGAAAATCCGGACGGTCAAAATCATATCCACTGTAACCGTCGTCGGAATATTCAGCGGTAAAATTCAAGTCATCTCTGCTTTTCAGAAAACTCATAAGCATTTCACGCTGATTTGAAATACTTACACTTTCTTTTTCGCCCTCCTCATCACGTGAGAGCCTGAGATAAATCGCTGTTTTGTATATTTTGTCCATATCAATACTCCTTGTAAATATGTATCACCAAAGCACAAGGAATATGCAAGCATCACACTTATTCGCAGATTATATCCGCAAGCATTTTTTCGAGCTTCATGCTGCCGTAAACACATTCCACCTCAACATTACCGACCTTGTGGACAGTACTGCTGCCGGTCTGCCTGATGTACTCTCTTTTCTTTTCAGCCGGACACAATTCCTGTGAAATCTCAACTTCACAGATGTCCTTCAACTTGCTAAATCGGCTAAAGTCGCTCTCCATAATACGCCTCCTTTTCATTTAATGCTGTCTGTAATGTATGGCGTTTCACCGGCTCATGCACCTTTGAAACGATATGAAAGGCAGTACCGAAATACCACCTTTTGTTGTTTTATTTACTTGTCTGAAAAAGAAAATTCAGTTAAGAAGTTCTGCTATTTCCTGTTCCGAATAACCCTTTGCCCTCATTTTTTCAGCAATA
>CAMWQI010000159.1 GCA_947176345.1 uncultured Ruminococcus sp. | reverse complement strand
ATAAGTCGGCTTTTCGTAAGGTCTGAAACTGCATAGCCGGTAAACTTACGGAATTATATATAAATAATTTACATAAGGAGGAATTTTACAGATGGCTTTTAAGAAAACTGAAATTTCTGAACTTTCATTCAATCCGTTTGAAAAAATCGGCAAAGAATGGACTCTGCTCACAGGCGGAAACGCTGAAAAATTCAATACAATGACTGCTTCATGGGGACAGTTAGGTGTACTTTGGAATAAGAATGTTTTCACGTGTTATATCCGTCCTAACCGCTATACATATGAATTTGTTGATAATGGTGAATTTTTCACAGCATCGTTTTTCAGTGAGGAACACCGCAAGGCTTTAGCTTTTTGTGGTTCGCATTCCGGCAGAGACTGCGACAAGGTCAAGGAAACCGGACTTACACCCGTTGAAATCGACGGCTGTATGACTTTTGAAGAAGCTGATATGGTTTTTGTATGTCGTAAGCTCTATACATATGACCAGTCCGCCGAAAATTTCACTACAAATGACGGAATACAGGAAAAATTCTATAGCACAGACCCTTATCACAGAGCATATATTTCAGAAATAACAGCAGTTTACGTTAAAGAATAACAAAAAGCCGTATACATTTTAGTGTATACGGCTTTAAAATTAACACGCGAAATCCGAAATGTTCCTATCTTGTTTTAGTCTTGTAAAGCATGAATGCAAGTTCCAAAGCACCTAAAACTATAAATATAAGCATGGTTTTCATGGTAGGTTTTTTAAGCTTGAAAGGTGTTATAAAAGCAATTGATATCAGAAGAAGTGTAGTGCCGTAAACTGTCGGAAACCATTCAGGGCTTATTTCCCTATGGAAAGCATATACAACCGGCAGTATGAGTGCAACGCTTGTCACTGGCAATCCCTCATAGAGTTTCCGGACATCTGATGTATTTTTCTGCCGTTCCTCCTCGTTTACGTTGAAATAAGCAAGCCTTATCACCGCACATAGCGGAAATACCACCAGTACAGGAACATCACACCAGCTTGTCATGCCGACTGAATAGCCTATCACTGACGGGAGAACTCCGAAACATATAGCGTCGCATAGCGAATCTATCTGTATACCGAACTGTTTTTCACTTTCGGTGCGGTCTTTTTTGGTACGTGCTATTTTTCCATCAAACATATCACATAGTCCTGAAATCATAAGGCAGGCTATGGCATATTCCGGCTGAACACTGCCGTTTATGCCCATAGCGAAAAATATTCCCATCACCGACGATACAAGGCTCATATATGTAAGAATAACTGTATAGTTATAGTAACCAATCATATTATTTTAATCCTTAAAAAAACGTATTTTCCGGAATATAGAGTATATTTCCGATACTGAATATTATATCATAAATTTCAGTTTTTTTCAATAGTTTTTCGTTTTTTCGGAGTAGTTTTCTTTTTTGCGGAGTTTTCACGGTTTGTGCGGAGTTGCTCCTGACGGTTCTGTTTATCTTCAATATTCTTGTATGCCTGTTCATAGAAAAATTCCTGTGCGTTTATAATTTCGGCGTTTTCGTCGGGAACAGCGTGTATATATGTGCCGTCATTCTGCATGATACGGGCTTTTACGTTGTCGCTCATAAGGGTACGGAACATATCCCACAGACGTTTTTTCAGCTTTTCATTTTCAATTGGCGTGGCGACTTCCACACGCCTGATAGTATTTCTTGACATATAGTCCGCTGAACCGATATATATTTTCTGTTCTGTCTTTTCATCGCCGAAAATATATATACGGCTGTGTTCAAGGAAACGCCCCACAATGCTCCGGACTGTTATATTTTCGGTATAGCCGGCAACGTCCGGAATAAGACAGCATATGCCACGTACAACAAGTTCTATCTTAACACCCGCCTGTGAAGCCTCAGCAAGTTTTTTAATTATAGTGCCGTCGCATAGGGCGTTTATTTTTGCACCTATATAGCCCTGACCGCCGTTTCGGGAAATATTAATCTGTTCGTCCATCATTGCAAGAATTTTATTTCTTAAACATAGTGGTGCAACAAGTAATTTATTTGTTTCCTCAACAAAAGTGCCTTTTTGGAGACATTCAAATACTTTTTCAGCGTCCTGTGCGATTTCCTTATTTGTAGTCAAGAACATAAGGTCTGTATAAAGCGTTGAAGTTTTTTCGTTGTAGTTGCCTGTTCCTATCTGTGTGAGATAGTCATAATTGTTGCCTGTGGACTTTCTTTTTATAAGCAGAAGTTTTGAATGTGTCTTGTAATCCTTGATGCCATAAATTACTTTCACACCGGCTTTCTGCAAAACTTTAGACCATTCAATATTATTGCTCTCATCAAATCTTGCACGTAATTCAATCATTACAAGCACTTCTTTTCCGTTTTCGGAGGCGGTACATAATGTGTCAATTACCTTACTGCCCTTTGCAAGACGATAAAGAGTTATTTTTATAGATGTTACTTTAGGGTCGATGGCACACTCTTGCAACAGACGTATAAATGACATATTCATTGACTCAAACGGATAACTCAATATCATGTCTTTCTGTTTCACCTGTGAGAATACAGAACGGTTATCGGCAAGTATGGCTGGTTTTCGTGGCAAACGCTGTACATAATGAAGTTTCGGATTTTCATCAAGTTCCTGCAACTGAAACAGATATGATAAGTCAAGTGGTATTCTTGATGTGAAAACACGGACGTTTTTTATTTTAAGTTTCTTGCATATGTAGTCAAGTGCTTCTCTGCTGAAATCATCGGATATTTCAAGCCTTACCGGAGCGAGTTTTTTTCTTTTGTCAACGAGTTCTTCCATGCGGTCACGAAAATCAGAACCCTTACCGGATACCATGATATCGGCATTACGGGTAACTCTTATTATAGCCCTGTCAAGAACCTTATATCCCTTGAAAAGCAGATGTGCAAAATGCAAAACCACTTCTTCTTCCAGAATAAAACGTTTTCCACCTGCTCCGAGTGGTATAACTCTTTCGTTCTGGTCGTGGCTTATGGGAACAATTCCTATAGATACACCTTTTTTTGCATTAAGCTGTACAACTGCATATAATTCCTTGTTTTTCAGGAAAGGAAATGGCAGTGAATTATTTACAACAAGTCCGGAAATAAATGGTTTTATTTCACGTTTGAAATACAATTCAAGAAAAATCTGTTCATCTTTGGTAGCATTTTCAAATGAAACGTGTTCAAAACCGTATGCGGAGAGTTCGGACATGGTTTTTCTGTATGTATCTTCAACAACAGGCTGTAAACGTCTTACAGCAGTAAAAATCGCATCAAGTTGCTGTGAGGAGTTCATGCCTGATTTGCTGTCTTTTTTGTTTCTGCCTGATTTTTCGTCGTCAGTTATAGAGCCTACACGTACCATGAAAAATTCGTCAAGATTACTTTGATATATAGCCGAAAATGAAAGTCTTTCAAGTAAAGGATTATTTTTATCGGAAGCTTCTTCAAGAACACGCTTGTTAAATTTAAGCCATGAAAGTTCCCTGTTTTCAAGATATTCCATATAATTCTCCAATCTGCCGGAATTACGGCAAAAATAATAAGTTATATATATACTTTCATTATATAACTTTTATGACTTTATGTCAAGGAAAAAAATCAATAATTCATGGAAATCGATTTTTATGATTAAGTAATTTTAATAAATATTATTAGTATAATTTATATTATACGAATAATATTTCGGGCATTTTGGAACAAAAATTGTTAGTATAACTTTTTTATAAGAATATAATTTTGAGTATTTGGAAACAAAAATTATTCGTATAATTTTTATTATACATATATAATTGTAAATATAACACGCCAAATCCAAAAAAGTCACACGCGAAATACAAAAAACTTTAAAAATTGATTTCCATGTCAATAATTATATACTGGCAGTTGATTAAAATATGTCCGTCACTGACGTACAAGCGTATTCACCAAAAATACATAATACATTTCCTGAAATTTGGATTTTCTATCAATTGATTTCCGGCGAAAAATGGAATATAATATTTATTGGTGAAAAAAACGTCCGTATAAGGACAATTTATATAAAGGAATGGTATTTTTTATGGCTAATAAAGTAGTTAAATTCGGTGGAAGCAGTCTTGCTGACGCTAATCAGTTCAGAAAAGTTGCAGAAATCATAAAAAGCGACGATAAAAGAAAATATGTCGTTCCGTCGGCTCCCGGTAAGCGTTTTTCAGATGATATAAAGATAACAGATATGCTTTACAAGTGCTGTGAACTTGCCGGAAGTGGTATGGATTTTTCAGAGGATTTTCAGCTTATAAAAGACCGTTACAACGGCATTATTGCGGAACTTGGCATAAATATGTCACTTGATGATGAGTTTGAAGCTATTGTTAAGGAGTTAAAGGCACGTCCGGCAAAGGATTTTTCAGCAAGCCGTGGCGAATATCTCAATGGTAAAATCCTTGCGGAATATCTCGGATTTAACTTTGTAGATGCCGGAGATGTTATTATTTTTGACAATAAGGGTGTACTCATGCTTGATGATACTGTAAAGGCTGTCCGCAAGAGATTAAAAAATCTTGAAAACGCTGTAATCCCTGGATTTTACGGACGTACTACAGAGGGCTATATAAAAACTTTTTCGCGTGGTGGTTCGGATGTTACGGGTTCTATCATTGCAAACGCCGTAAGGGCTGAAATTTACGAAAACTGGACGGACGTTTCAGGTTTTCTTGTTGCAGACCCACGAATAGTTGAAAATCCTGATGTCATTGAAGTAATAACTTACCGTGAACTCCGTGAACTTGCCTATATGGGTGCATCTGTACTCCATGAGGACGCTATTTTCCCTGTACGTTCTGCCGGAATACCGATTAATATAAGAAACACAAACCGTCCGGAAGATGCCGGTACTATGATAGTTTCCGACGATTTCGATTTCAGCCGTGAAAGTCTCAGCCATACAATTACGGGTATTGCCGGACGTAAGGGCTTCAGCACTATAAATATCGAAAAAGCTATGATGAACAGTGAAAAAGGTTTCGGCATGAAAGTTCTTAAAGTTCTCTATGATAATGGAGTTTCTTTTGAACATATGCCATCTGGTATTGATACAATGAGTATTACTGTTGAAAGTTCACAACTTAATCTGGTACGTGAAAAAGTAATAGCAGAAATCAGAAAGGAAGTAGCTCCCGACCAGATAGAAATTGAAGATGGCATAGCACTACTTGCTATCGTGGGACGACGTATGAAAAATACACGTGGTACTGTTGCAAGAATTTTCGCTTCCATGGCACACGCAAGAATAAATGTCAAGATGATTGACCAAGGTTCAAGCGAACTCAATGTTATTATCGGTGTAAGCGAACATGATTTATCCGAAGCTATCCGCAGAATTTACGATATGTTT
>CAMWQI010000158.1 GCA_947176345.1 uncultured Ruminococcus sp. | reverse complement strand
TTTTATTTATAGTGTTCGTTTAAATATTCCGAAACTTTTTTCTGAATGTTTCCGGCAGTCTTTTCTGCTGAGCCGTCATTTTCAAAATATTCATAGACTTCATCACTGATTATCTCATTTATATTATAGTCTTCAACATATACCCTTGCAGACATAATCTTATTTTTATAATATTCGCATTCCTCCGGTGTGAAGTTTTCTATTTCTTTGTCAGCGTACTTGCGTTTTTCAATGACAGTCTTTCCGGTTTCCCAGTCTACATAAGCGTTATCACTGGTATATTGGTTGAGTTCCTCGTCAAATTCCTTTTGCATGACAGGAAAATAATAGAAATAATGCGTATATCCGTCTGTTTTAAGTTCTGAAAAAGTCGTCTTGAAAAAGTCCCATGCACCGTCGATATTAGGCGAAAATGCACTTATACCGTATAAATCCTGCACCCTAAGTAATACACCGCTTTTTGTGCCGTCGCCGACGTAACCAGCCCATACCATTTTGTCATTAAATTCGCCTTTTGTCGTCTCATATAAATCGCCGGCACTATAAAAAGTACTATAAGGCGATATAAGAACATTTTTCTTTGCTAGTTCTTCCTCAAAAATAAGTATATTTTCTTCATCAACAAAAAGTACATCATCACGGGAGTTTAACTCTTCAAATTCCTCATATGTATGCCCTATTTTGTTTTTCTGGAAAAATTCAAGATATTTTACAAAATCCGGTGAATCAAACCAGCACTCTGCATTTTCATAATCTATATACATAAATTTGTCAAATAATAAATTAAAATCGTGTTCCCTGATATAAAAATTAGCTTCCGGAAAAAGAATATCATTTTCACCGAGATTTTCATAAATTTTAATCATGTCATCGACCGTCCAGTTTTCCGGAATACCGCTGTCTGAACTTGCCGGAACCGCATCAATTATGAAAGACGTTCCAAGATGATAAAGTTTTCCGTCACGTTCAAGACCGGTGAGAATATTCGGTAAAAAATCTTCACGTGACAAATCAGGGTCATTGTCAAGGAAAGTATACATATCGGCGAAAAGTCCGGAGTTTCTGCCATAACTGTCAAGAGGTGCATTGGCGTCAAGGGGTATAATATCAGGGGCATTTCCGCTGATTACATCCGCCTGAAGTGTATCATCCCAGTCATATTCCCTGAATTTCACCTTGTATTCGTCTTGCGATTCGTTGTACTGATTCGCATAATCGTCCATAAGGGAGTAGCGATGACTTCCGTAAGACCCCACCCATATTATTTTCTGTGCGGTCAGTTCAGTGATGTTATCTTCCGTGATAAAATATATATTTCCGTTGGCGTTGACCGCATAATTGCCGTCAGAAGTTTCAATTATATCCGTGACTTCCGATGACTTGAAATCCATATTAGTGAAGTCCGTTATTTTTTTGACCGTGCTGTCCGAAATGCCGTAAATACCGTCCTCAAAAACACCGATATATGTATATTTTTCGCCAGTACATGAGGCATACGCACCGGAATCTATAACAACCTGTTTCATATCCGTAAGCGTTCCTGATTCAATATCGATACCAGCGGTAAATTTTGATTTTCCGTCATCTAAAAGACAGTTCACCGTATTGTCAGCACCTCTTGAAAAGCCGATAATATCGCCATCAACTGAAATGTCAGACAGATAACCGCTATCGCCTATTAGTGCAAGGCGTTTGTTATCTGCATTGATAATATAATTTTCACGACCATATGGGAGAATATCAACATTCATGTCCGGATTGTCGATTATTTCACCGCATTCAAGTGCTTTTTGCTGAATACCGTCCTTACCGTAAATGTAAAGCATTGTCTTGCCGTCAAGATACGTCAGGACAGCTTTTTTTCCGAACGGCAGTATAGCAGATGACTTTACAACTTCATTTTTCTGCGGAATAAAGCTGAAACTTTCATATTCGCTAAAAGTCCCATCGGTAGTATATCCCGAATAACCACCGGTTTTAAGCTGTCCGAAAATATACACATCACCCACGTTTGTATCAAGACTTATTATCCGGTCAAAATTATCTGCAAGCCGGATTTCTGCCGGACGATAGCCCATTACTTCAACCAGTGGAACGTTTTCAGGAGCAGGCTCTTTCTTTTTGTTTTCGCATGACGTAACCGCACACAGTAACGCAAGCAGTCCGCAGATTAATTTTTTACTTCTCATAGAAACACAACCTTTCATTGCTTTTTATAAGTAAGTGATTTAAGCACAACAAAAAGACGATAATTTACAGAAAATTGTATACTTCAACAAAATACATTCATTATTTTTGTGGATTTTATACATATAATATGAATAGTTCCGCACTCTATTGACAAATTTTTTTAAATATTATAATATGTTAGTATATAATAAGAAAAGAGTGGTGCTGAATTGACATTAAAAGACTTGAAACCCGGCTCGCACGCCGTGATAACTTCCGTGGGCGGTGAGGGTGCATTAAGACAACACTTTCTTGATATGGGTGTTATCCCCGATACAGAAATTACCGTCGTTAAATATGCCCCTATGGGTGACCCTATGGAACTCCGGTTACATGGCTATGAACTCACCCTAAGACTTGCCGACGCTGAACAGATTGAAGTTATACCCGTTGACGAAAAAAAAATCTCCCCTGAACCCGAAAGGAAACCAAAAAAATCCCACCACCCTGGCTTTGGTGAGGGCGGTAAATTTCACCCTAAGGGTAGCGGTTCGCCATTGCCGGAAAATACGACACTTTTTTTCGCTCTTGTCGGTAATCAGAACTGCGGTAAAACAACGCTTTTCAATCGTCTTACCGGCTCTAATCAGCATGTCGGCAACTTCCCCGGCGTTACTGTTGACCGCAAGGACGGCGAAATAAAAGGACACCCGAATACAAGAATAACTGACCTCCCCGGAATTTATTCAATGTCACCATATACCCGTGAAGAAATTGTTTCAAGAAATTTTGTTATTGAAAATAAACCTCATGCAATTATAAATATTGTTGATGCCACAAATATTGAAAGAAACTTATATCTTACAATGCAGTTACTTGAAATGAATATACCTATGGTTGTGGCACTCAACATGATGGACGAAATGACTTCAAACGGCGGAAACATTGATGTTAATGAAATGGAACTGTTATTAGGTGTGCCGGTTGTTCCTATTTCTGCCTCAAAAAACGAAGGCGTGGAAGAACTCATGGAACACGCACTGCACGTCGCACACTATCAGGAAAAACCTCAGCGACAGGACTTCTGCAATGAAAACGACAATGGCGGAGCTGTCCACCGCTGTCTGCACGGCATAAGCCACCTCATTGAAGACCATGCCAGAAAAGCCGGTTTACCTGTCAGATTTGCTACCGGAAAAGTCGTTGAGGGTGATGAACTTATTATCTCACAGCTTGAACTTGAACAGAACGAACTTGAAACAATTGAACATATCGTCTTGCAAATGGAAAAAGAACGTAATCTTGACCGGAGCGCTTCCATTGCTGATATGAGATTTTCATATATCCGGAAAGTCTGTAGCCGTTCTGTCCATAAGCCCTGTGAAAGCAAAGAACATATACGCAGTCAGAAACTTGACAGAATACTTACCGGAAAATATACCGCTATACCGTCATTTATAGCGATAATGGGACTTGTTTTCTGGCTTACTTTCAATGTGATAGGTGCATGGCTACAAAGTCTCCTTGAAACCTGTGTTGACGCTCTCACCGGCGTTATGGAAAATATTCTTGATTCGGCAAACGTGAATGAAACATTACATAACCTGATTATTGACGGAATTTTTGCCGGAGTCGGCAGTGTACTTAGCTTTCTGCCTATAATTGTTACTTTGTTCTTTTTTCTTTCATTACTTGAAGACAGCGGATATATAGCAAGAGTAGCTTTCTTTATGGACAAACTATTAAGAAAAATAGGTCTTTCCGGACGGAGCATAGTTCCGTTGCTTATAGGGTTTGGCTGTACAGTACCGGCAGTAATGGCTACCCGTACCATGCCAAGCGAACGCGACCGCAAAATGACAATTCTTCTTACACCTTTCATGAGCTGTACAGCAAAACTTCCCATATATGCATTTTTTGTAAATGCTTTTTTCAAGGAAAACGGCGGACTGATAATGATTGCATTGTATCTTTTCGGAATAATCATGGGAATACTTGTGGCATTTCTGTATAAGAGTACACTTTTTAGGGGTGAGGCTGTGCCGTTTGTAATGGAACTTCCTAACTATCGACTCCCCGCACCTAAAAACGTCGCACAGCTTTTATGGGAAAAAGCAAAAGACTTTCTGCAAAGGGCTTTTTCAGTAATACTTATTGCAACAATCATTATATGGTGTCTGCAAAGTTTCGACATACATTTCAATATTGTAACAGAATCGGAAGACAGTATACTTGCGATTATTGCCGGAATAATTGCCCCCATATTAAAGCCAGCTGGTCTCGGAGACTGGAGAATATGTACCGCACTTATCAGCGGTTTTATGGCTAAAGAAAGCGTTGTATCAACTCTTGAAATACTCTTTTCGGGTGGTATAGGCACGGCACTTAATCCCGTGACGGCAATGTCACTGCTTGTATTTTCACTGCTTTATACACCATGCGTTGCCGGTATAGTGTCCATAAAGCGTGAACTCGGCACTAAATGGGCTGTAACAGTAGTTGTATGGCAATGCGTTATAGCGTGGATAGCCTCAACTGCTGTATGTCTTGCCGGAAATTTTCTATTTTAAAACCTGAATTTTTTGGATTTGGCGTGTTACTTTAAGAAAAAACACACCCTTAAAGTCGATACTCATATAAAAGTAATGCCCGAAAGTAGTTTTTCAACTGCTTTCGGGCTTATTTTAATTATTTGTTTATTCGTATAAATCAGAATTTAGCGAAACTTTTCTAATCTATATAACTGCTCATCGTCAACAATAACAATTCCATTTTTATAATCATATCCCATTTTTCTGTAAAATTTTACAGCCGTAATTGAGGCAGGAATTTCAATTCGTTTTGCTCTTAAAAAGTATTCGTCCTGTTCAAGTGTTTCAATAATTTTAGTTCCTATTCCTTTTTTTTGATATTCAGGCAATACAAAAATGGTTAGTAAAATACTTTCAGTTGTACTTCCCCAATATCCTGCAATAGCACCACACCCAATGATTTGTGAATCATCACAAACAACATACATATGTCCCTCTTTTGCTCTTTCAATTAATCTTTCTGCTGAATGGGAAACTATATTGGCTTCAATATATTCTTTTGAGTAGTCTTTACTGTTGCTTGTTTTTAGAGTTTTGGCAATAATCATAGCCGTTTCTGTAGCATCTTTTATTTGAAATCTTCGTATTTCCATTTCACTTCACCTTTGCAAATTCCGATTTATTTTACTAATATTATATATCGAAAAAACTGTTATGTCAATAGAAACGCCATAG
>CAMWQI010000157.1 GCA_947176345.1 uncultured Ruminococcus sp. | reverse complement strand
CTGCAAAATTTACATTTTGTTCATATCTTTTCCTTAGCTTAATGGTGTTGATATATTGATTGTTCATAATACGGTATTGCCTTAAAAAGACAGCTTTTTCTTAACAGAAAGCTGTTTTTTGTTTCATATGAATAGCCAATAAATGCATAATTTTGTTGATAATTTATTTTAGTGTTTAAAGACAATTGTGCAATATTCACAAATTATGGCTGGAATTTTTTAAAAATAAATAGTATAAAAATGTTGAAATTATTTCAGTATAGTGATATAATTAATATAGGCATGATGAATAGTTTTTTGTATATAAGAACAAAAGTTTATCTGCTGATATGTTATTATAGTAAGAAAGGAGCTGGTAATTATGTAAAAAAAATTATTTTGTTCAGATAATTTATTAATTTTTATGAAAGGAGAAAGTTTATATGAACAAACTTGCTAAAAGGTCACTGAGCTTTGTTATGGCGATGTTTGTATCCATTATGAGCATAGTGACCAATATTCCTACATCATTTGCATCTAATCCAGTTAAAAATGTTTCTGAAACTCATGATACGGATGATGTTACCTTGCTTGTCGGTAGTCAGCCTACAGACCCTAACGGAAAACCATATTTTACGGACGGCGAAAATTTTAGCAGTATTGCTGATGCAATAAAGAAATATGATTCGGATTTCGCTTTAGGCATTGCCTCACAGTTCAGCGTATTTCTAACTGGCGATTTTATACCTCATGAATCAGATGCAGAAGGAAGAGTCGCCGTAGGAGGCAATATTGACGCATCAGGTTATCCATATGATTCTTACAACATAGGAAAAGGACATTATGTAAATAAGGAATTTTCAGTTGATTTGGAAAAATTGTTGTTAGGAAACAACGATTTTGCTACTTTGATTTGGGGTGCTGAATCCGATTCGCCGGTTTTAAGTCCAGTGGTAAATCAAAAAAATTCGCAAAAAATAGCAGTTCAGACGGATGCTGGTGTAAAATATGTAAAGGATAATTTTGCTTCAAGGTTAAACGAATTTTATGGAGCGGATTTATTAAATATTCAGAATGAAATGGATAAACTTCAAAAGAAGTCTAATAAATTGGCTGGCATGAAAAATCAGTTTAAAGTAGAATTTTTTGACCTTGCTAACCCCAACCCTAATGTAGTAGGTTATACTTATGGTTCAGACGGAAGTAAAGCTAAAATTGCATATGTTACATATACCGGAGATGCAACAAAGCCGACAGATACAGTTTACTTCAATCTTGATGAACTTACCCCTGAAGAGTATAAGCAGTTCAAAGAGTCTTCAATAATAAGATTTGAAAATATTCCTAAGCTTGAAACTCCAAGAACAGTTTCTCAGGTTGATAAAGCTGCGGGAGAGATACCTACAGAGGTTAACTGGGAGTATTCATATATTGTAGTCAACGACAGCAGAGACGGTGATGTGACATTTGGTTATCGTCATCCGACAAAAGATGGTTGGAATATAAATTATTACACATCAATTAAGGGATATGATGCTGATCTTCCTGATGGTGATGGTAAGGCATTTAATATTTCACGAATTGGTTCAGATGGAGACAATCCAAACCCGAATCCATGGATTGAGTATAATCCGAGAAACGGAGAATTTGATTACAAGCTGAAAAAACATTCTGGTGCAGGAGATGCAACCAATGCTCAAAATAATGAAGCTGGTGTAACATCTCTCCTTTATAACTTCCCTAATGCAGACAGAGTTATTGTTTGCTGTAATGTACAGGGAACAATTTTAGCTCCAGGTGCACATATCACTGATCTCAAGTTTTTAAAGGACGATTTACCTGATGGCTGGACTATTGCTGTAGATGAAGGTGAAAACGCACATATTTCGGGCGCTGTAATTGCAAGTTCTTTTGAGGGTAATATTGAATTTGGTTACAGACCATTTACAGGTCCTATCTCAATGCTTGGTACAACAGCAGGCTATGCTCTTGCTTTATCAAAGTTAGGAACAGTGTTAGACGAAAAAGGCAAACCAGTATTAGACGAAAATGGTGAACCAAAACAAGAACCGCTTGCAGGTGCAACATTTGTACTTGTAAAGGAAAGTAAAGATGAAGAAGGAAATAAAATTGAAACAATTGTTTCAGAAGTTGAAACCACGGGAAAGGCTTATGACTTCATTACCATTCCTACATCTATCGACTTTGATGGCGGTAAAGAATACAAAATAGGAGACCAAGTCGAAACAATATATACGTTAAGGGAAGAAAAAGCTCCGGCAGAATATGACAAGACAACAAGGACATATAAAATAAAGATTGTCGGAACAATTCAAGACCTTACAACAAATTCAGACGGCAAAAAAATTCCTAATAATGTAAAGGTTGAAGTATATCGCAGTAATGCTATTGAGGATGAAAACACTGAGATTGAGTATACTTTAATAAGGGATTTGTCTTTTGCAGATGCTTATGTTAATGACAACACAACATCAAAAGATACTCTTTCTGAAAGAAAAATTGAAATAACTTCACCTATCAAGTGGGGCACTGACAACGCTTTTAAACCGTTACCCACCACATTTACTCTTACATTTGATGAAAACGGAAATGTTACAAAAATAGTAGAAGAACATAGTGGTTATTTCAAAGAAGAAACTTACACCAAAGATAATATGGATTTTAGTGAGAGTCACACTTTTACAGGAACAGATAATTTTACGTATTATTATGATGCTGAAAATCTCATGATTACACGTATTCCGTCTGAAGTGCCGACATTCGTAAACACAGAAAAGGAAATAAAGCTTGTTAAAGTTGATTTTGACGAGCGTAATATAGTTCTTCCAGGTGCAGAAATTGAAGTTTATTCAGTAGAAAACGAAAAAGAACCAGTGGTAATCGGTACTACAGTTGAGGACGGTACTATCAGTCTTGAACATCTTCCTGTGGGCAGATACTACATCAAGGAAATAAAAGCTCCGGAAAAAGATGAAATAAAGTATGATTTACCAGTAAATGAAGATAACAGAATCTATTTCACAATAAACAAGGACTATACTATTTCAAGAGACGAATTTAATAACTATGATATCAGCTATACAATCAACTATAAGGGCATAGATGCTAAGACATTTGACAATGTTAACATAAGTGATGAAGAAGATATGTCTGTACAAGGCATTGAAAAAGCTGAAAACACAGTTGTAGAAACGACAAATTTAGCAAATGATGCAATAAACTTTTATAGTGATTATGATGGTAAGAAAATTGAAAAGATTATAATTGAGGCTAAGAACGTTAAATGGGGTGGTGGACTTCAGTTTAAGCCTGAGGGAGATAAAACAGTATGTCAATTCGACAACTGCTTTAACAATGGCAAAACTGAAATAACCCCCAATGGTCTTTCTTTCGGTGCTGGCGGACGTATGAAGATAAGCTATTGGAATATGGACATTACAAGCATAACATATGAGTGTGAAGAAATGGTAGACCCTGAGGCTGAACTTACAAGCATAACCATTGAATGTCCGACATATTTGGACGGTACAATTTTTGAACTTGATAACGGACGAGACGCTCATGAACATCAAGGTACAGTAAAAAACGGTAAGTGTACTATTGACGTAGGTCATACACTTACAAAATTACCAACACTTAAAATAGCTGACAAAGAAGAAAGCAGAATAAATATCAGAATAGATAATTCGAAATCACCAATTGAAATCCAGTTGCCTAACAAAAAGCACACAGAGCCGACAGCGGAGAAACACTCTATACAAATCAATAAGGTTAATACGAGAGGTGTTGATGTAGTTGATGCTGTACTCACACTTGAAGCTGTAGGAGACGGAGCTACAATAAATGGTGAAGAGAAAACAATGACATGGGAGTCCATCGGTGATGAAACATGGTGGAAAATTAATGACATTCAGGATGGAACTTATATACTTCACGAAAAATTCGCACCTAATGGCTATAAACTTGCAGAAGATATTAGATTTGTAGTTGAAAACGGTAAAATCACTTCAACAGTTGATGAAAAAGGTAATAAGATAACAAGTGTTAAAGTTGATAAAGACGGCAATGTTATACCAACTGATATAGCAAATGGTACAATTTCTGAAAAGGACGGAATATCACGTCTTGCAATGATTGACGAAAGAGTGCTGACGATAAGCAAGACAAAGGCTGATGGTATAACAGAACTTCCAGGAGCAAAATTCATACTCAAAGCTACAGAAACTGATAAAGACGGTAACGAAAAAGATGTTATATTTGACGCAAAAAGAGTTAAATTTGATGAAAAGTATGTAAGCTTCAACGATGATGACCCAGCAAAAAGAACAGCAATTATATGGGATTCAGCCGATACTGCAAAAGTGGAAATTAAAAATCTCCCTAATGGTAATTATACACTTACTGAAACTTACGCTCCCGACGGATATAAATTAGCAAAAGAAATCAAATTTACAATCGAACCAAACATGGTTAACGGCGTAATTAGAAACGGCATAGTTGTTACCAGCGAAGTAAACGGAACAGTAAAAACAACAACAACGGACGGTCATACTGATTATGAAATAGTCGTTAAAGACCAGGATGCTGTACTTAATATCAGTAAGAAAGCAATCAGCGGCGGTGAAGAACTTCCTGATGCTGAACTTAAACTTACTCGTGCAGATAAAGACGAAGATGGAAATACTCTTATTTTTGACGAAAAGAAAATTACCTTAGAAAAGGAAATGAGTATTAGTAATGATAAGACAGCAATCGAATGGACATCTGGCGGTGGTGTAAAGACAATAACAAATATTCCAGACGGTAATTACATTCTCAGCGAAGTATCAGCACCGAATGGATATGAAGTAGCAAAAGATATTAAGTTTACAGTTGAAAACGGTATTGTTACAGAAGCAACAACGGTTGACGAAAACGGTGAAACTATAAACCTGTTAGAGACAGATGATACAAACGAAAATACTGTTACTATGTTCGATAGAGAAACAGTAAAAATCAGCAAGCAGGACACAGAAGGTACAAAACTTAAGGACGCAACACTTGTTATTACAGGTAAGCAGACAATCAAAGATGAGGACGGAAAAGAAATACCAGTTGATATTATATTTGACGACAGCAACATTGAAGGCACATCTGCAACACTTGTAACCGTAAATGAAAAAGGTGAAGTAGTCACTGGAGATAATGGAATATCTGCAATTCAGTGGGTATCAGATGACGAAACCATACTTGAAATCAAGAATTTGCTCGACGGTACATATACCATTAAGGAAACAGTAAAACCTGAGGGATATGAGTTTGCAGCAGAAATTACTTTTATTATTGAAAATCACAAGCTTGTAAAAAATGATGCACTTAAAGATGGCATTATTGTAATGGTTGACAATAAAGAAGTAACAACGACATCCACGACATCAACAACATCAACGACGTCAACAACATCAACAACATCAACGACATCAAC
>CAMWQI010000156.1 GCA_947176345.1 uncultured Ruminococcus sp. | reverse complement strand
ATATATATTTTAATTATATATAAATAAATTGGCAATAACTTTATGATTTTAAAAATAATATTCTAGTGTAGCTTTGCAGGATATGTAAATAAATATAACATCGTTTGAAAGTATTTCAGAGGGTGTTTTGTATTGGAGGAAGTTTATGAAATCAGTATGGCAGGAAAATATAAATCTTCCGTTTTTTCCGGAACTTGATAAAGATATAAAGACTGACATTCTTATTATCGGTGGAGGAATTGTTGGTATTCTTACAGCATATTTTTTGCATCAAGCAGGTGTGAACTATATTCTCGTAGAAAAAGATAAAATATGTTCAGGTACAACTCAGAATACTACTGCTAAAATCACTTTTCAGCATGGACTTATTTATCAGAAACTTTTAAAAAACAGTGGTCTGGAAACTGCCCGTAAGTACCTTACTATTAACAAAACGGCTTTTGAAAAATATGCGGAACTGTGTTATAATACAGATTGTGATTATGAAGTAAAAGATAATTATGTATATTCTCAGAATGACGGGAAAAAACTTGAAAATGAAATAGATGCTTTATATAAAATCGGATATAATGCAGAGTTCTGTGAAAATATTCTTGTTCCTGTTAAAACGGTCGGAGCAGTAAAATTTCCGAAACAGGCACAGTTTAATCCGTTGAAATTTATTTCGTCTATAGCGGACGGACTTAACATATATGAAAACACATTCGTGCGTGAAATGAAAGGCATGACAGCTGTAACAGATAAATGCAGAATCAGTGCGGAAAAAATTATTGTGACTACTCATTTTCCATTCATAAACAAACACGGAAGTTATTTTCTGAAATTATATCAGCACCGTTCTTATGTGGTTGCTCTTGAAAACGCACCGAATGTCAACGGAATGTATGTCGCCGAAAATCATAAGGGAATGTCATTCAGAAATTATGGAAATCTTCTGTTTATCGGAGGCGGAGGTCACAGAACCGGCGAAAAAGGCGGTAACTGGAATGAAATCAGAAATTTTGCGGAAATATATTATCCATCTTCAAAGGAAAAATATCACTGGTCTGCACAGGACTGTATGAGTTTGGACGGGATTCCATATATCGGACAATATTCAGAAAATACTCCTGATTTGTACGTTGCAGGAGGTTTTAATAAATGGGGAATGACCAGTGCTATGGTATCGGCAATGATACTCAGCGATATGGTTACAGGCAGACAAAATGAATATGCAGATATTTTCAGTCCGTCGAGAAGCATTATAAAACCTCAGCTTTTTGTAAACGGATTCAAGGCGGTTAAAAATCTGCTTACGCCCACAGTTAAAAGATGTCCGCATATGGGCTGTGCATTGAAATGGAATCCGGCTGAACATTCATGGGATTGTGCCTGTCACGGTTCACGCTTTTCCGAAAACGGCAGACTTCTTGATAATCCCGCAAACGGAAATCTTAAATAAAATTTTTTATTTGGAAATGAGTTTCTGATACATCTTCATGAGTTCCGCCACACATTCGCTTTCTGTTATCTTCTTATCGAAACTATAAGCGGACATCACAGCGAAGTCATTAGCTTGATGTGCCTTGCGTAGCTCCGGTGGCATAAAGTTTTCATCGTACAAATCAGCAAGTGAACAATCTGGATAGATATTTCTTGCATTAAGTATTGCTTGTGCTGTTGTTTCAATTCTATTTCTCTGTTCAGTTGTAGGATTAGGAAATGGAAAATTATTATATACAATATCTTTAGAATATGTATAATCACTTTTCATTCTTCCGCATACGGTTCTTGTCCATGCCATATGGACATTAGATGTAAGTATACCAAAGTGATAAAGTTCTGCATCTGGAATAATAAATAATTTATTTCCTGCTATCACGCTATCATCAAGATAACCCATAGGAATATATCTTCTTTTTTCAGAGGATACAATGGGAATTGCTATAAATTTTTTAGGATTTCTTTGTTCTCTGAATAATGTTGGAGTATCAGCTTTTCTTCTTGCACCTGAATCACTGCTTGACAATCTCATTTCTCTAACTTTTTTTACTCTTTCTGCAACAAGTGGCATTTTTCTTAATTCGGCAGGAGAACAGTTTACAAGCCATAAACACCAGCGTTTTTTATTATTTATAAATTCATTGCCCATCATATAACGCTTAATATACGGAATAGCAGACGGTTCTTTCTTTATAAAATCCTCATAATCTTTATTTTCAATTATTAAATTACCACCGTCCATTGCCTGATTACCCATTATTATTATAGGAACATCTGATATGGGATTTTTACGGCTTTTTATTAATATATCATCACCATTGATTAAATATGGGCTAATATTGTTTACTCTGTTTTGACTACCATTTGAATATATGATTTTATTTTTTCTGTTAAAGCATGAAAAACCAACAATAACAACGTGTACATTAGCTGTATTAGTCGCTTCACTTTTCCATACAAATGATGACCATGCAAAATTAATATGAATTTTATATTTTTCTAAAAGATGTGACCACAAATCTCCTGCCATTTGTCCTTGTGAAATGGAATTAGTCGAAACAAAAGCAACTTCACATTTTGTATCTTGAATATAGTTTGATGCTTTTTCATACCAACCACATACAAAATCTAACAATGCAGGTTTTATACTATCATGAAATACAAACTTCATGTCTTCTTTTTGTTCTTTTGACGCAAATTTAAAGCCCACAAAAGGCGGATTTCCCATAATATAGGACAATTTTTCTTTAGGCACAACGTCCGCCCAGTCAATGCGGAGGGAATTTCCCTCAACGATATTCGCATAGGACTTTAACGGCAGAAAATCAAGATTTACATCCATGATTTCTTCTGTCTCTTTCATCATCTGACTTTCGGCAATCCATAGAGCAGTTTTTGCGACAGTCACGGCAAAATCGTTGATTTCTATTCCGTAAAATTGATGTATTCCGACTTGAATAAGTCCGTCAAGACTGAACATTGACTGTCTGCCCGTTTCCGTGAAAAGAGCATCATTTTCAAGTTTTCGGAGCGACAGATAAGTTTCTGTTAAAAAGTTTCCTGAACCGCAGGCAGGGTCTAAGAATGTGAGTTCAGATAATTTTTTTCTGTAGTCCTTTAACTTCTGATTACGGGTTTTTTCGACTTTCAGCGACTTGATTTCATTTAGTTCATTTTTTAAATCATCTAAAAACAGCGGGTCAATAACCTTGTGTATGTTCTCTATCGACGTGTAGTGCATACCTCCCGACCGACGTGTTTCGGGGTTCAGGGTGCTTTCAAATACCGCTCCGAAAATTGTCGGCGAAATATCAGACCAGTCAAAATCTTCACTTGCGTTATGCAGGAGCAGGTGGACGATTTCTTCTGTAAATCGGGGGATTTCTATATTTTCGTCCGCAAACAGTCCGCCGTTGACGTATGGAAACGCTAATAAATCTTCATCAAGATATGGGTCACGGTCTGACGGTTTTGTATCAAGAATCCTGAAAAGTTCAACCAGTTTCGGACGGACTTCACTGACAGGGAATTTTTTCAGATAGTCATGAAACATCTGATGTCTTCCGAAAATACCGGCACTTTCAGCATACAGACAGAAAACCAGTCGCACGCATAACTTATTCAGACTTTTCAGCGTGTCGGAACTGTCGGGATTTTTGTACTGTTTCAGTATCAAATCATACAGCTTGCCAACAAGTTCACCAGCTTTTAGTGAGACTTCCATTTCCTTTTTGATACTTTCGTTTCCGGTATCGACAAGAAACTGCAAACGATAATATTCTTTAGGCAGGTCTTTCAGGAAAATCCGTTCCGGTTCACTGTTTAGCTTGTTCATATCATAGACAAGAAATTCACTGAAATTACAGGTAATTATCCAGCGAGGTCTGTTGTCATAGGGAAGTTCAGCGGAATATCTCTTTGCCTGTTGAAACGGCGAAAGGTATGTACCGTCGGACTGTCTGATAGCTTTTCTCAAATCTTTGCCGAAACTTTTCTGTTCAATCATGACATGAGTTGCATTAATATAGCCATCAATAAAAGACGTGTGGTCAAGTTTGACCTGCTCCTCAAAAGTAATGAATTTTTCAGGCTGTTCAACTTCATATACATCACGCAACAAAGACAGCCAGAACGCCTGTGATTCACCCTTTTCATAGCCTTTATCTTTCCAATATTCTGCAAACTTTTTTGCAGAAGTTTTTCGTTCCTTTTGATTCATATATATGTACTCCAGTTCAGTGGGAATTTTCTTTATTATAGCATATTTTTTAAAATTTTGCAATAAAAAATAAACTCCCTTTTTATCGGGAGCTTATTCTGATTATCAGGCGTTGTGCTTGTTTTTCATTTTAGAATGAGAATTAAGTTTGTCATCTATTATGTCGGAGGCTATCTCGTCAGCGGATTGAATAGCATGGACATAAATTTTGCTTGTCGTAGCAATTGAGGAGTGTCCGAGACGACGTGAAACGGTTGGAATAGAAACGCCCTCAGCAATAAGAAGTGTAGCATGGGTGTGTCTGAGAGAGTGAGGGGAGAAGTGCGGAAGATTGTTACGCTTGACGAATTTACTTGTCCAATCGGTCAGGCTATCGGGATTCATCGGAGTAGAATCGTCTTTAATAAAAAGTCGGTCGTTGCGGACTGATTTCTTACTGCCGTCTATTAAAGTTATTTCTATGAAATAATGCCAGCAGTCGTCAAGGTCTTTACGAAGTTTCTGCCAGTACTGCTGATAGTCACGGAGCAGGTCGAACATCATTGCTGAAAGCTTGACTGTACGGTATGAAGTTTCGTTTTTGGGGGATTTTGTTATAATTCCCATATGCTGAACATACTGACTTGTTCTCTTGATATGTATTACACGGTTTTCAAAGTCGATGTCGCTCCATTCAAGTCCCATAAGTTCGCCACGACGTATACCGCTGAATATCAACAGATACATAGCAGTTTTCCACTTTATAGGCTCTTCTTCGAGGAGTTCAAGGACGTGCCGTAGCTGTTTGTCATCAAGGAAATCAGCTTCTGAGTGTTCAAGTTTCGGAGCTTTCATATAATTTCTGTCGGCAACATTAAATGGTACTATTCTGTCCCTTGTTGCTTGTGCAAGTATAGAACTTATAAGTCTGTGATGATGAAGTATTGTTTTTGACGAAAAACCGCCTGTTTCCGTCTGTACCTGAAAGTCTTTTGTAAGTGGCATTTTCAGGGCAACGGCTATTTTTTCCGCTGACTCAATGCTGATATGTCCGTTTTCCTTACACGCTGTGCTGACCGTTGTTGATGATATACTTGACAGTTCCGCAAGCTTTTTCTGAGTCAGTTTTTTCTGTTTCATGATGTTTCTGAGGTCATTAGCAACGGCATAAGAACCAACTTGTTTTATTCCGTTTTCACGGAGATTGTTATAAAATTCCTGCAAGTGATGTGACTGTAGCTTAACGAGTTTGATTTCACCGATAGCCATATTGATATTCTTTAAACACTATCCACAACTTAACGACTCATAAATTAGACTTTCTGTTATGATGAAAT
>CAMWQI010000155.1 GCA_947176345.1 uncultured Ruminococcus sp. | reverse complement strand
CATAAGAGTGTTATCGTCCCATGCGTTTTTTTCATGGGAAACCGGACGGGTTGCGGTTGCCACAGGGCTTTTTGGTTCGGGTTTTTCGGCGAAATATTCATCAAGAATATCTTCAACAGATGGTTTTTCAGGCATTATATTCACTCCTTAACCAGAGTTCCTCTGCCGGATAACTTCATACATGAAAATTCCGGTTGCTACTGAGGCATTCAGGGAGTTTATTTTTCCATACATGGGAAGTTTAACCATAAAATCGCATTTTTCGCGTATCAGACGGCTTATTCCGAACCCTTCAGAACCTACTACAAGAGCCATGCTCCCTGTGAAATCGGTCTTACAGTAGTCTTCGCCGGAAGCGTCTGTACCATAAATCCACACGCCGTTTTCTTTCAGTGTATCAATGCAAGCTGAAAGATTAGCAACCCTTGCTACCGGCACATAGCTTACAGCACCGGCGGAGGTTTTGGCTACCGTGGCATTCAGCGACACACTGCGACGTTTCGGAATAATAACGCCGTCTGCACCGGCAGTTTCAGCCGTCCGGATAATAGCCCCTAAATTATGTGGGTCTTCAATTTCATCACATATTATAATAAACGGCTTAGTGCCTTTCTTCTGCGATATAGCAAGAATTTCCTCAACTGTGACATATTCTCCGTAAGCTCCGACGGCAACAACACCCTGATGTGATGCACCACCGGCAAGCTGTGAAAGTTTCTTTTCCTGTGCATCCTTAACAACTATGCCTTTTTCTTTGGCAAGACGACGGATAAGCCCGAGACTTCCGCCGTTTCCGCTGATATATATTGTATCAATCGATGTATCGGATTTCAGAGCCTCAATAACCGGATTTCTTCCGGCAATATTTTCAGTTTCGTTAAAATTTTTATCCATATTTTTCATGAGAATAAAATCCTCATCTCCTTTTTCTTTTGTCTATATTATAACATTTTGGCGGAAAAAAAACAAGACCTTTCCGGATTTTATTTACTGGTAAATGTCGATTACGGAAATTTCCGGACGGTTAAAAATTCGCGGAATGAAAATCATTCTTAGCGGACGTGCAAGCCCACGACTTATTATATGGGTGCATTGTCCGTATTCATATTTTCCGTTGGTGTAATCGGGAAAAAGTCCCTGATTTGGTGCATAAAGACCCTGTTCCAAAATTACCGGAAGTCTCCATTGTCCGCCGTGTGCGTGTCCGGACAAAATCAAATCAAAATATTCTTTAAACTGTGGGAACTGCTCCGGCTGGTGCAGTAAAAGAATATTATAATAATCGTCATCGGTTTGTGGCAATCCTTTGATGTTATATGAATTGACAACGCCGTAAACACGTATTTTCTGATTATTTATCACAAAATCCGTGTTGTTGTCGTCAAGTACGGGAATACCGATATTTTCAACATCTTTATAAAATTCATTCAAATCGTCACGCCATTCTTCGTGATTTCCTGCGGAGTATGCACAGGGATATTTTTCAGCGGTGTTTTTCATGAGTGTTAAAGCATTTTTCGTATCGCCTTGAGTATCAATCACATCACCGCCGAAAAGCACTAAATCTGGCTTGTTTTCGTCAATTTCCTTGATTATTCCGGACTGGTCTTTACCTCCATACGTACAGTTATGTAGGTCAGAAATAAAAACTATCCGGAGACTGTTATTTTTCTCCGAATTTACGCTGTAAAATTCCGTCTTCATAGTAAATCCCCACGCATACAGAATCACGATTATCAGAAACACGACAGTCAGCCGGATAAATTTTTTCATCAGTTACCTCTTTCGGCAATTATGTTAATCATTTCGCCGACATTTTTCATGCCGGAAACTTCACGCATTTTGAAACGCATACCGAACTCCTCTTCAACAGCACCAATGAGGTTGATATGTTCGATACTGTCCCAGTCGTCGATGTCATTTGCAGTGGTTTTTTCAGTGATAATGATTGAATCATCATCAAAAATATCCCTGAAAACGTCGGTAAGTCTTTTAATAATTTCGTTCTTATTCATGGCTGAACTCCTTTTCGTTTACTTTTATTACGTGGTTTTTTTCCGCGTATGATGTTATATCAAGACACCATACAGAGTCGCCGTTTTCGCTTCGGCTGATGTTCTCAAAGCCAAACGATGCGAAAAGTTCGGCAACCATATTATTTTTAGGTGTCTTGTAATAATATCCGATAATTTTTTCAATGCCACGTTCACGGCATTGTCTCACCAGTTCGTCCAGCATAGCAAGCTCCATGTCTCTTTTGAGAACACGGCAACTCATTAGCCACAAATCAACGTGAAGTGTTTTATCGTCACAACGTCCGATAACTACTGAAACAACGCCGTTATCTCCGAATTTGTCGGCAAGCTGTCCGCATAGCCTTATATGGTAGGGACTTTCAGCGACTGTTTTCATTTCACTTTCAGAATAGCGTTTTGTGGTTACGTTAAACTGGTTGCTCTTGTTGGTAAGCTGTGTTATTCTTTGCAGATATACCGGTAAAAAATCGGTTATACTTGCGTTCATGTCAAGGCTTAATAAGTAATCTTGATAATTAGAAAAGCTTTTCTGCTGAGCGTTTCGTTTTGCATTGGCGGAGTACATCTCACTGCGATTAAGGTCGTCCTTTGAAATAGATGTTACTTCAAAAAATCCGCCTCTTGAAAGTTTATACATAGCATCGCTTACGGACGTGAGATTTACAGTTGGAACATTAGGAAATTGTGCTTCTATAATAGCACATTCTGCCGGATTATCGTCCACGAAAACGAAACTATCCGCAAGCAGACCGATTTCACTGGCGGACTCTTCAATGTTTAAGTCCTTGCTGTTCCAGTTGGCTTTTATTGAAACAAAGTCATCAGGCTTTAAAACACTGCTCGGGTGATTAAGTCCGGCAAGGGCGTTTTCCTCGGCATTTTTGGAGCATACAGCAAGGAGAACACCATAATTTTTATATTTTTTAATAAAAGTCTGAAACTCAACGAAAGATTGTCCGACAGCAGTTTCAACGCCTAAGTCAATGCCCTCCACGCCGTCGTCACCGATAACACCACCCCACAGCGTATTATCTAAATCAAGGTCAATTACTTTCTGATTTCGTCCATAAACAGATTTGATTATACAAGCCACACTGTATGCCACGTCCGGCATGACCTCTGCACGCATGGCGTATTTATACAGAAACCACGCCTCTGCATCGTGCCATTTCGTGAGACCGACTGCCGATGACAGATAATTTATATCATTTATATAAAAGCCGTTATTGCGTCGTGCATAGTCGGAAAACATAACATTCAGGCGGTTTATGAATGCACCTGTTCCGGAATAGCCCCAGCCGTCATAATTTCCGGTGTGGCGGAAAAGCGGAAGTTCAAAGTTATTCTGAATTATTGGGCATGAAAATTTTTCAATAAGACTTGTCCATATGGTCTGAAAATATTCATACTGGTTGTTAAGTCGTTCCTGAATCTGTTCCGGAGTTTCTGCCGGACTTTCGGGAAGCATTGTCAGATTTCGTGAAGTTGTATGTATGTAAATTATATCGGGTGCAAAATTATCAAGCTCCGGTGAGCCGAAAACGGCATCTTCATAGAATTTATTATATTCAGACTGATAAAATTCAGGTTCAATGCCGAAATTCAACAGAAATAACTCAAGGGCTGAAACGATGTCATCAGTCGTTGAACCACCTAAAACGGCTATTTTCTTTTTTATACGTGCTGTGCCATCAGCAAGAAGCTGTTTTTTTATGGCACGTCGCTTGCGGAGAATGAATTTACTGTCAAATGGGTATATAAGTTCTTTCATATTTTAGCCTCCTTATTAATTTCCGGCTACTATTGATTAAGATTTGTAGAGATGTGTTCGCGGTTTATGCCGACAGCAGAATATGTACACATTGCAAAAAGTACATCTGTAGCACCTACTTCTATGATAAAACTTTTTGCATTACGGTCAAAATATCTTATATCGCAAAGATATATATTTTCAAAAGAACTTGTCAGGAAAGGTAACAATGCATTGCCATAGCTGTCCTTGAAAATAACAAGTGTTCTGCCGTTTTTGCATTTTGTCTTAACATGACGTATATTGTCGTCCACGCCGAAAACAAGGTAATAGCTTGAATTATCAAAATTTTCAGGGTTAAGGAGCAGGGTAGTCTCTACAGGGTCGGTAAAAGATGAGGTATATTGTGTCACTTCAACGTCTGTTTTTGGTTCATAGTATATAAACGGTTCAGGATTATTCAGTAGTGTTGCACTTTGTGTATATCCGTACATTGTACCTATATATCCCGAAAGTACGTGCTTTTCGTATTCTGAAATATCCGCAAAATCAACACCAGCTTGTTTTGCAAATTCTTCAGCGGCATAGTATGCACCAAGTGGTTGCCAGTGATGGTCTGTACGTGAATAAATAGCCTCTTTCTTGTGGCGGAGAAGTACAGTATATGCATCTACATTTGTTACATTTTTAAGGTTCTTTTCGATAGAGTCAAGGTCTTCTTTTTCACTTCTTTGTACAAGGTCGGAATAGTTTTCCGGTAGATAATACGATACACTGGTAGGAAGTACCATAGAATAAACGTTTATATCCTTGCCGAGAGCCTCTTTGTAGGCGTTTACGTCCTGAGCATATAAAACTTCATTTCCCCACGCACCACCATAAAGCATTATCGCACGTTTATTTACAACGAGTATATTATTTGAAACTTCACCATTAGCGGCGGCAACATTGGCTTTCGGGAGTGTTTCGGCAGTTGTAGTAGTAGTTTCAATTCCCGTGCCGGTAGTGCCGGTGGTAGTCTGTGTATTTTCGGTGACGGGTTCAGCAGGAGTTTCCTCTTCCTGATTATTCTTTGCGGTATTGTATAATTCAACACCGCCATATTTCAAGCCTTTTAACGGCATGATGCGGTTAGCAATAAGAGTCTTGAAAAAACTTCTGTTCGGCACAGTATCGTCATAATAATCAGCTATACCTTCTGTATAGTCTCCTGAAAGATAACTGTCAACAGTAAATTCCGGAAATTTAGTTAATTTTCTCTTTTCCTCATGCGAGACTGTATCACGTTTTAAAAAAAGCAGATATGAAAAGCCAGCAAAAAGAACTATTATAATTACAGATATATTCAGCAGTGCAAAGACATTTGTTACAAAAGTGTTGTGCTTTTTTTCGCTGTTTTTAGAGTTTTTAGACATATTGACCTCCAATCAGAAACGGAAGTAAAGAAACGGATTAGTTGTAGCATCAACAAGCATGACGCTTGTCAACAGCAGAAGTCCGGCAGAAACAAAAGTCGTGACAAGCGAGGCAACGTGCCTTGAAAAAGGCGTTCTGTCAGTAAATTTTTTAATTCCGTCTATAATCGGGAAACAGCATATAAGGGCAACGGCAAGCAGGAAAATATTATTGACAAATGTTATTTTGTCCTGAAGACCAATAAAGCCGTTTTCGCCGAAACCGAAAATTGTCTTGAAAAATAAACCTAATTTATTCAAATCCTTCAATTTTTTCACATCATCAAAATAGAAAATTCCGAAACCTATAATTATTACGATTTTGTTATATATCTGACGTATTAC
>CAMWQI010000154.1 GCA_947176345.1 uncultured Ruminococcus sp. | reverse complement strand
GGAATGATATTGTTAATATTTTTTCTGTTGTTGGTGACTGGTTCGAGGAAAAATTCAGTCAGGCAAGGAACAATATTAATGAAATTTTCCGCAATATAGGTGAATGGTTTTCTAATCGCTGGAACGACATTGTAAATGTTTTTGCTGTCGTTTGTGACTGGTTCGGTGAAAAATTCAGTCAGGCTAGGAATAATATAACTGAAATTTTTCAAAATATCGGGGGCTGGTTTCAGGACAGGTGGAATGATATTGCAAGAGTATTTGACGGCATCGGCGGTTGGTTCTGGGATAAATTTCTTTTTGCATGGGATAACATAACAACTATTTTCCGGAATATCGGAAGTTGGTTCGCTGACAGGTGGCATGAAATTGTAAATGTTTTTTCCGGTGTTGGTGACTGGTTCAGCGAAAAATTTCAGAACGCATGGAGCGGAATAAAAAACGCATTTTCAGAAATACACGGATTTTTTGAAGGTGTATGGAACGGCATCACAAACGTTTTCAGTCATGTGACAGACTGGTTCAGAGATACGTTTTCAAGGGCTTGGGAGGCAGTCAGGAATGTCTTCAGCAGAGGCGGGGAAATTTTCACCGGCATTACCGATGGAATTTTTGATACTTTTAGAACCGTTGTAAATGGACTGATTGACGGTATAAATTGGATTATCGAACAGCCATTTAATGCGATAAACTGGGCTTTAGACGGAATAAGGTATATAGAAATTCTTGATTGGTATCCGTTTGAATGGCTTCCATCAATTAATGTTCCAAGTATACCATATCTTGCACAAGGAACAGTTGTTCCAGCAAACTATGGCAATTTTCTTGCTGTACTTGGCGATAACAAGCGTGAAACAGAAGTGGTTTCGCCGCTCAGCACGATTGAACAGGCAGTTATGAATGCAATGAAAAAAAATAGCTTTGGAAATGGTGACATTCACGTCCATGTTGAACTTGACGGGCGTGAAATCGGGCGTGTGGCAGTCAAAGCGGTAAATCAGGACAGACTACGCAGAGGAGGGTGAAAATTGGGAACAGTTATTCAGAATGTAATCAACGGAACAACAACTTTTGAACCAGTTATCGAACCATCTTCATACAGCATTCAGAAATCAGACCTTTATTCAGATGCAACCGGACGTTCTGCTGAAACAGGTGTTTTGTTAGCATATCTTATCAGAAAAAATATTTACACAATAAAACTTGAATATTTTGGAAATGATGAAGAAATCACTTCTATTGAAAATATGATTGACAATTCTTTTCTGGAAGTGACTTTTTTGGACGGCGGACGGTATAAAACAAAGACTATGTACCCATCAGACCGTGAAAAAACTACTGAAATTATCCGGCATGGAAAAGGATTTTATCACCTGTCTTTTAGTCTTATAGAATATTGAGGTTAATATATGTATGATTTTAAAGACAATGAATTAGAAGAAAAATTTTTTCAATCTATTGAAAACAGTGATATTCAGCACATAAAAGGCTCTATAAAGCGTCTTGATGGTGTGGTGATTAATCTTGATGAGAGCAATCTTCTTAATGACATTTGGTACGACAGTCAATGTACGGAAAATGAAGAAATATTCAACTTTGGCGAAATGTATGTGGGTTCAGCAGAAATTAAAGCGATTCTTTCAGGCGAAAATATAAACCTGATAAGAGGTGGAGAATTAAAACTTTATTTCAAAACAGATGCTGTTGAAAAATGGATACCACTTGGCGTATGGGATATTGTATCAGCTGAATATAAATCAGGAAATATATTTAGTATAAAAGGATATGACCACCTCAACCGACTTAATGCACCGATTACTGATGATACTATAGGGGCAATTTTTATGAAGTCAGTACTTAGGCAGGTGTCAAAAGATGCGGGAGTTGAATTTGCCCAGACTATCGAGGAAATTCAGCAGGTTGCCGGTAGTTCAGTTGACATTATAAACGGTTCATGGGCAACACATTTTCTTGATACTTGCTGGAACGAAGTTAAAGCAATAGCTCAATTTTTAGGGTGTTTTGCATTTGCTAACCGCGAAGGAAAAATTGAGTTCAGGCGGTTCGGAACAAATTCTGTTATGACAATTCCGGCTGAAAAACGGTTTTCGGCAAAAATTAGCGACTATCAATACAGTGTGAAAGGAATTTCGTACACCGATGAATTTGGACAGACAGTACCACACGTCAACGACGAGGGGACTTGTGTATTAGGATTTTCAGAAAATAAATACATATGGGGAACTCGAAAAAATCCCGACACAGCATATGGTGATGTTCTCAAACGAATTGCCTACGCTGTCGGGTGCTATTCAAATCAGTCAATCAGAAATACGTGGACTCCAGGAACTATAGAATATTATGGAAATCCGGCACTTGACGTTGGTGATATGATCAAATTTTCAAGCAAAATAAATGACAGAAATGTTACATTGAAATTCCTGATTACACATATTACGTGGAGGTTCAGAGGCTCGCAGACTTTGATTTCAGGCGGTGTACCGGAATCCGTAGCGACAATTTCGGGGTCGTCCGGAGGAGCATCTGTCGGAACGGTAACATCTTATACCACCATTAACTCGGTAAACAATATATCTGTTATCGAATTGAAAAAATATACAGGAGAAGTTTTCAGTACGGAAAGATTCGTCGCAAAAACGGGATTTTCAAGTACTCGTGAAACATGGATTTTTCTTGATTGTACGTTTATTCTTTCAGGTAACGGACTTGTTTCGGCATCTATATGGCTGAACGGTATCGCACAGACACTCAGACCGAAAATAACGCTTCATGACGGTGAATTTTCAACGCTTCATTTCAGCTTCACGACAAAAATTTCCGGTGGTAGACATAACATACAGATTGGTGTACGTGGAAATGCCGATATTTCCGATATACAGGCGTTTTTATGGGGTCAGGAAGTCAGTGAGGAATCGCCCGAAATTACCAGTGATAACGATTATATTTATACAAAAAATAATGGTGATACAATTGTTAGAGCATATATCGGAAAAAGCGTTTTTCCCAGTATTCCAGACGATTTGGGCGGTGGAAAAACTAAAATTATCGAAAAAAATTCATTTTCTGAATCCGAAATTGAAAAAGTTTATATTCCCGACGGTGTGACAACAATCAGATAGGGGGACGAATGAGTTTTTATATTGATGAGACCAAAAACAATGGTTATCCATATATACAGGATATTCCGGAAATGCCCTCTGTTGCCATGAAAAATCCGTATCATAGGTATTTTTTCATTCTTGATAAAAACAAAAATAACGGTTATCCGACGTTTGAACCGTTTGATGAAATACCGATTGCTACCATGACTAAACCTTATCCGTATGGCATGATGATGTGTATGGGTGACGATGTCAACGACGGTTATCCTTGTATACTGGAACTGGATATATATATATCTGGTGCGTTCATGAACGCCGTAAATCTTGAATATGTGAGAATACCCGAAACTGTCCGGAAAATAGGCAGATATGCTTTTGCGAACACAGCACTTCAAAAAGTTAAAATTTCGTCCGAATGCGAATATTATAAGACAAGTTTTCCGGAAAATTGTGAGATTGAGTTTTATGGAATTTCTTTAAACAAACATTCTGGACAGCTTTACGACTTCAATAAAAATAGTTTAATAGATATTGACGGAGCAAGAATTTACGTACAGGAGGAATAATATGGCTGATGATATAAAATATTTAAGGCACACTGTAGAAGATATTGATGAAGCAATTGATATGATTTTAGAAGTGTATACTCGTGAAGAAATAAATGCAAAGTTCGCCGAAATTGAGGCGAGAATTTCAGCACTTGAACAGGAGGAACAGAAAAATGTTGAGGCTGAGTGATTCGCATATTGTCTCGTGTATCAACGGAAAACTGCGTATTATAGGACAAATATTTATTGATGATGTTTCAGAATTACCTTCACCAACCGGAATTGATGGTTATGAACTCGTTCAGAGTTCGGTTGCTTATGTGATAAATTCCGGCGAACTATATATCATGGACAGCGAAGGCAAATGGTATGATACCAACGGAAAACAGGCACAAAAGGAGGATTTGGATGAACTTACATGATGTGCTTTTAGCATCAAAAATGTCAGGAAAAATTACGGGAAATGCCGATTTATCAGACTATTACACAAAATCACAGACAGACGACTTGATTTCGGGAAAAGTCGATAAGGAAGATGGAAAAGGCTTATCAACAAACGATTTCACAAATGCCCTCAAGACAAAACTTGATAGTCTTGAGAATTATGATGATACTAAGATAAAGACGGATATTGCAAATATAGTGGATCAGATTGGTGAAGACACCACACAGATAACCAGTATTAAAAAGATATTAGACACTTCCCTTGTGAGTAGAGAACTTCTCAGCGGAAGTACCAATGATTTTAATGATGTGATAAACTCAGGACAATACAAGTATAATGGCAGTCCTGTAAATAAACCTGAAACGCAGACCTATGGTATTTTGCTTGTATTTTGTCCTATGCATTCCAGTTTTTCTCAGGGTGCTATGAATTATGTTATCCAGATTGCATTTGCAGGTGTGAATGCGTTGCATTTTGGTATAGCGGCATCTGCTGGTGTGTATGTCCGCTCCAGTGCAGATAGTGGCGTCACATGGTCAAAATGGCTAAAACTGGCTTTCGAAGTCACAACGTAATGTATATCGTGAAAGGAAGCAAAAATTATGACTAAAAATTACAAATCAACCGAAAAAACACAGCTTACAGAACACTTCAACGTATCGGAATTTCGCTGTAAGTGTGGCAAAAATCACGACACAATACTTAATACGGCGCTTCCAGAAAAACTTGAAAAACTGTTCAAAGCCCTGAACTGCTCTAAAATCATCATAAACTCTGGTTATCGTTGTGCATCACACGACAAGGCAGTCGGTGGTTCAGGTGCGGGGCATCATGTTTACGGAAACGCCGCCGATATTGTCTGCTATGACCAGTCCGGAAACAAAATCTCATCAAAGAAAGTGTGTTGTGTCGCTCAAGATGTCGGTTTCGGCGGTATCGCTAACATTGATGGTACATACACAGCAACACACGTTGATGTCCGCACTTCGAACTTCTGGAAAGGTGACGAAACTGTCACTACTGCATATTCCGTAACGGACGATTTTTATAGTTATTATGGTATTCCTAAAACTTCAGCTGATAACTCCGCAATTGTCGCTCATGGTATTGATGTATCAGAACATCACGGCATAATAGACTGGAACAAAGTCAAAGCATCAGGAAAGGTCGATTTTGCGATTATCCGTGCAGGCTATGGTAAGGAAATCAGTCAGGTTGACAAGCAGTTTGAACGCAATTACAGCGAATGTAAACGGCTTAATATTCCCGTCGGTGCTTACTGGTATACATATGCCGTAACTGCCGAAGAAGCGAAACAGGAGGCTTCTGTGTTCCTCAGAACGCTTGCCGGAAAATCATTTGAATATCCGGTTGCTTTTGACATTGAAGAAAAATCAAACCTTATCCGTGCATCAGAATTGTGCGAGGCTTTCTGTTCTGAACTTGAAAAATCCGGTTATTATACGGCGGTTTACAGCTTTAAATCGGCATTTGAAAACAATATCACCAGCGATATTACAGAAAA
>CAMWQI010000153.1 GCA_947176345.1 uncultured Ruminococcus sp. | reverse complement strand
TATTGAGGGAGAGGATTACTTCAAAGTTTGTTTGTCCGAAATTCGGACAAACAAACTCATCGGTATATCGCCAAAAACTCATAGGGACATTATTTTGTTGACGGAGTCAGGCTATCTTATGGTTGTGAAATCTTTCACCGATGACCTCGCATGGAAAGTCCAGCGACAACTTGTCAATACATATTTTCGTGCAAAGCAACAAAACAACTACTCCAGCATTGACAAGACGGATATTGTTATGGCTGTAAAAGAACTTTATGAAAAAGTTTACAGCCTAAATAAAGAAAATTATGAACTTAAGGAACAAATTGAAAGGCTAAATCTTGAACTTAATAAAAACAACCGTGAATTTACTGCAATAATCAAAATACTTTGTGAAAAAATGTGTGGTTTTTATGAAAAAAAGCAGTCCCGAAAATCTAAATCAAAAAAACATACATTAATATAAAAAACTTTTTATACCATATTGACTTTAATTATTCTGAATGATATAATCAAACATACCAAAAAGGAGGATTTTTTTATGTACGAGTTAATAAATGAAAAATTTATCGAAATCAAAGAATATAAAGGTCAGCGTGTGGTGACTTTCAAGGACATTGACACACTCCACCAGAGACCAACTGGCACAGCAAGCAGAAATTTCAAGGCAAACAGACAGCATTTTATTGAGGGAGTGGATTTTTTCATCGTAAAACCGGCAGATATTCAGATAGACGAAATTCGTCTATCCGAAATTAACAACAGAGGAACAATACTTCTTACGGAGTCGGGCTATCTAATGGTTGTGAAGTCTTTTACCGACGACCTCGCATGGAAAGTCCAGCGACAACTTGTCAATACATATTTTCGTGCAAAGCAACAAAACAACTACTCCGGTATTGACCAGAAAGTCATTATAATGGCAGTAAAAGAACTTTACGAAAAAAATTGCGAACTTAATTACAAAATTGACCAACTAAATAATCAAATTAACAAGCTTAATAAAGAAAATCGTGAACTAAATAAAAACAACCGTGAATTTACTGCAATAATTAAAATTCTTTGTGAAAAAATATGTGGTCTTTATGAAAAAAAGCAGTTCCGAAAATCTAAATCAAAAAAACATACATTAATATAAAAAACTTTTTATGCTATATTGACTTTAATTATTTTGAATGATATAATGAAATATGCCAAAAAAGGAGGATTTTTTCCATGTACGAATTAATAAATGAAAAATTTATAGAAATCAAAGAATATAAAGGTCAGCGTGTGGTGACTTTCAAGGACATTGACACTCTTCATCAAAGACCAACCGGCACGGCAAAAAAGCGTTTCAATGATAATAAAGAACACTTTATCGAAGGCATTGACTTCTTCAAAGTCAAGTGTTCAGAGGTCGGTCCGTTTTTCGGACCGACCCCCCCAAATGGCTATAATCCGCACGCTGACATCATTTTACTTACGGAGTCAGGCTATCTTATGGTTGTGAAATCTTTCACTGACGACCTTGCATGGACTGTCCAGCGACAACTTATAAATGCTTACTTCCGTTCCAGACAAATTCAGCAAAAAAACAACTATTCCGGCATTGACCAAACTGCAATTATCACGACAATAAAAGAACTTTGCGAAAAGAATTATGAAATTAACGAAAAATTTTACAGCTTAAAAAAGGAAAATCGTGAACTGAACAAAAAAATTGACGAACTTAATAATCAGAATTACGAATGTATTAAGATAATTAAAATTCTTTGTGAAAAAATGTGTGGTCTTTATGAAAAAAAACACTCAAGAAAATTTAAGTCAAAAAAATCATAAATTTACTTAAAAAATTCCCTGTTATCAGAAACAGGGAAATTTTTTTGTAAATTCATATTGCATTTAGTCTCTTTTTGTGGTATTATATTAATAATAATGCCATAAGGCAAATTTTTATGTTAGGAGTAATTGTAAAATGCCAAAAAGACAGGATATTAACAAAATTATGATTATCGGTTCAGGACCTATAATCATAGGTCAGGCGTGTGAATTTGACTATTCAGGCACACAGGCTTGCAAGGCTTTAAAAAATCTCGGCTATGAGATAGTACTTGTAAATTCAAACCCCGCTACAATCATGACAGACCCAGATGTTGCAGACATCACCTATATTGAACCCCTCAACGTCGCAAGGCTCACACAAATTATCGAAAAGGAGCGTCCAGACGCACTTTTGCCGAATTTAGGCGGACAGTCCGGACTTAATCTTTGTTCTGAACTTGACAAAGCAGGCGTTCTGAAACAGTATGGCGTTCAGGTTATCGGCGTTCAGGTTGACGCTATAGAACGTGGTGAAGACCGTATAGAATTTAAGCATACTATGGACAAACTCGGTATCGAAATGGCTCGTAGTGAGGTTGCCTACTCCGTTGATGAGGCTGTAAAAATAGCCGAAACTCTCAAATATCCGGTTGTACTCCGTCCGGCATACACCATGGGTGGTGCTGGTGGTGGCATGGTTTATAACGTTGATGAACTGAAAGTCGTTTGTGCAAGAGGCTTGCAGGCATCACTTGTTGGACAGGTTCTTGTTGAAGAATGCGTAAGCGGTTGGGAAGAACTCGAATTAGAGGTTGTTCGCGACGCTGAAAACAATATAATTACGGTATGTTTCATTGAAAATATTGACCCTATCGGCGTTCATACGGGCGACTCTTTCTGTTCCGCACCTATGCTTACAATTCCGGAAGACGTACAGAAAGAACTTGAAAAACAGGCTTACAGCATTGTTGAGTCAATTGAAGTTATCGGCGGTTGCAACTGCCAGTTTGCACGTGACCCCGAAACTGGCAGAATTATTGTTATCGAAATTAATCCCCGTACTTCACGCTCCTCCGCACTTGCCTCAAAGGCTACCGGTTTCCCGATTGCACTTGTATCGGCTATGTTGGCTTGCGGACTTACTTTAAAAGACATTCCGTGCGGAAAATACGGCACACTTGACAAATACAAGCCCGACGGTGATTATATTGTTATTAAATTTGCACGGTGGGCATTTGAAAAATTCAAGGGTGCAGAGGATAAATTAGGCACTCAAATGCGTGCTGTCGGTGAAGTAATGAGTATAGGCAAGACTTACAAAGAGGCTTTCCAGAAAGCTATAAGAAGCCTTGAAACCGGTCGTTATGGTTTAGGATTTGCTAAAGATTTCAATTCAAAATCCAAAGAAGAATTACTTTCTATGCTCCGTTATCCGACAAGCGAAAGACAGTTTATTATCTATGAGGCACTCCGCAAAGGTGCAACTATTGACGAAATTTTTGAATTAACAAAAATAAAGCATTATTTCCTTGAACAGATGCTTGAACTTGTTCAGGAAGAAGAAAAATTGCTTGAATTAAAAGGAAATGTTCCCGAAAAAGATGTGCTGAAACAGGCTAAACTTGACGGTTTTTCAGATAGATATTTGAGTAATCTGCTTGAAATTCCGGAGGAGGATATACGAAACAAACGCCTTGAATACGGCATAAAAGAGGCATGGGAAGGCGTACACGTTAGCGGTACTGAAAATTCGTCATATTACTACTCAACCTACCACCTTGAAAAAGATGAAAGCCCCTCCAGTGACAAGCCAAAGATTATGATTTTAGGCGGTGGACCTAACAGAATTGGTCAAGGTATTGAATTTGACTATTGTTGTGTTCATACTGCACTTGCCCTCAAAAAACTTGGCTTTGAGTCAATTATTGTAAACTGCAATCCTGAAACTGTTTCCACAGATTATGATACTTCCGACAAACTTTACTTTGAACCGCTTACCCTTGAAGATGTTTTAAGCATTCATGACAAGGAAAAGCCACTGGGTGTAATTGCACAATTCGGCGGACAAACACCACTTAATCTTGCCGGTGACCTCAAAAAATACGGCGTGAATATTCTTGGTACTACTCCGGAAACTATCGATTTGGCAGAAGATAGAGACCATTTCCGTGCTATGATGGATAAATTAGGCATTCCGATGCCGGAAGCCGGTATGGCTGTAACAGTTGACGAAGCCCTTGAAATAGCCAATAAAATAGGTTATCCGGTAATGGTTAGACCGTCATATGTTCTTGGTGGTCGTGGCATGGAAGTTGTCCATGACGACGAAATGATGAGGGTTTATATGGCTAATGCAATAGGAGTTACACCTGACAGACCTATTTTAATTGACCGTTTCCTGCACCATGCTACAGAATGTGAAGCAGATGCGATTTCCGACGGCACACACTGCTTTGTACCGGCTGTTATGGAACATATAGAGCTTGCCGGTGTACATTCCGGTGACTCCGCTTGTATACTTCCGGCAAAGAATTTAACCGAAAAACAAATTGAAACTATCAAGGATTATACCCGTAAAATAGCCGTTGAAATGAATGTCCGCGGTCTCATGAATATGCAGTATGCTATTGAAGACGATACCGTTTATGTTCTTGAGGCTAACCCACGTGCATCACGTACAGTACCGCTTGTTTCAAAAGTTTGCAGTATAAATATGGTACAGATTGCAACCGAAATTATTACTTCCGAACTCACCGGAAAACCATCACCCGTACCGGCTCTTAAAGACAAGATTATTAACCATTACGGCGTTAAAGAAGCTGTATTCCCGTTCAATATGTTCCAGGAAGTAGACCCCGTTTTAGGACCGGAAATGCGTTCTACAGGCGAAGTATTAGGTATATCTGATTCTTTCGGTGAGGCTTATTACAAGGCACAGGAAGCTACACAGACACGTCTTGCAGAAGAGGGAACTGTTCTCCTTAGTGTATGCGACAGAGACAAGCCGGAACTTATCGAAATTGCACAGTCATTCAATGAATTAGGTTTCCGCATAGTTGCTACCGGAAACTGCTACAAAATGATTAAAGAGGCTGGTATTCCGTGCGAAAAAATCTACAAAATCTATGAGGGCAGACCGAATATTGCCGACGAAATCGCAAACGGTGAAATTCAGCTTATTATCAATACTCCGGCAGGCAAGACAAGCTCACATGATGACAGTTATATCAGAAAAGCTGCTATAAAACATCGCGTGCCATATATGACCACTATGGCTGCCGCTAAGGCTACCGCTGAAGGCATTAAGGCTATAAAACATGATAAGCATTTCAATGTAAAATCCTTGCAGGCACACCACGCTGATATTAAATAAATAAATTCAAATTTCCTGTTATTTGCTCAAAAATAACAGGGAATTTTTTTTAAATAGCAGTGAAATCATTCATAAACTGATTATACATATCCACATCAAAATCATCATCAAAATCATTGCTGTTGTTATCGTAATTTCCATTAAAAGCGTTCAGAAAATGGTCATATTTTATAAGCCACGAAAAATTAGCTTTCCAGTCTTTATATTTATCGGAATTATTTTTATTTCCTTTTAAAAAAGAACTTTTCTGAATTTTTTCAAAAGTTTTTATAATTTCATTTTCATTGAAATTTGAAATTATTTCCAAAATATTCTGTTTGTCTGTATCAGAAATTTTACTTACAGAATTGAAAGATTTGCAGATATTATTAAAATTTTCTATAAAAGAATTTATTTCAGGGGAGGAGGGGTTTTTTAAAGAAAAATTCTGCTGAATTTTTTCATTTTCTTTTTCATTCTCATTCTCATTACAGCAATTCCACTTTAGATTAATAATAGCCGCATGCAGAAAACCAATGGTC
>CAMWQI010000152.1 GCA_947176345.1 uncultured Ruminococcus sp. | reverse complement strand
TAAAAAATATGCAGGAGGCATCACGGGTAATCAACATTCTGACGAAGTACAAAATTGAAAATAATGAACATCTTGAAAGCGTTGCATTGACGGACTATTCAAAAATCGGAGCATTGTCAGAACAGTTAAATTCGCTGAATACGCAGATTGAGGACTTGTCTGTTAAGATAAAAACTGCCCGAAAAGTTCAGAAATACAAGCCTGTTATTGACGAACTGAAAACGCTTTCGGGGCGTAAAAAATCTAGATTTGAAAAAGAGCATCAGGCTGAAATTTCCGCACATAACCAGGCTTTGAAACAGATGAAAGAATTTTTTCCCGATGGACATTTTCCGACTCCTGGGAGCATTGATAAAAAAAGAAACGCCCTTATTCAGGAGCGTTCCGAAAAAAATAAAGAGTATTCTAATTTGAAGTCCACAGTTGCAGAGCTAAATTACGCACGTCAGACACTCGCCGATTACATCAGAAACGAGCGAAACGTACAGGAAATGAAACGCAAAAAAGGCGATTTGGAGTGATTTATCTGACGTCTTTACAACACTTCTGAGAGCTTGCCGTCACCGTGTAAGTTTCCCCACAAATCGGATAAATTTGCTCGCCTCCAGTAGATGTTCCCGATTTTTTCTTTTCCATACGCTATTTCGCAAAACGTGCTTGGTTATGTCATCATAAAAATCAAATTTATATCAATTTATTTTCATCTCATGACTTGAAATTATTCATTTTATGTGATATAATAGACAGTGGGTGCAATGCACCTACTGTCTGACCTTGGTCGGCAAACCTTAGCCAGACGCTGAAACAAAGTTACTTGTACTAACTTGAATCAACTGTAAAAATACATGACACCCAAACTCTAATATTATTATATCAGAGTTCTTGAAGAAAATCAAGAGGGAATTTATAAAAAGATTTTGTAAAAATATTTTCTTTTTATCAGTTTTTTATAGTGAAATAAAAGTTGCGGTTACTTTCTTTCAGTTCCGCAGCTTTTTTGTTGCTGAACGAAAAAATTTTAGAAAAGGAACTGATAAAATGAATGAAAACACAGAAAGATTAAAGCCATTCCTGATTGACTACATACAGGAAATAACAACGAAATCAAAAGGCAAAAATCAGTATGTATGCCCATTATGTAACAGTGGAACAGGAGCAAACGGCACGGGTGCGTTTACATTTAACCCTGAATGGAACAACTTTCATTGCTTTGCCTGCGGAAAAAGTGGAGATATTTTTACACTCTATGCAGAAATGAATAACCTGTCACTGACTTCTGACTTCCGTACTATATCCGATGAACTCTCAAAAAAATATCACTTGCTGTCATCTGACTTTAAAAAAGCTCAAAGTCGTTCAAAGCCATTAACCTTATTGCGTTCTCATGTATACATGAACATGAACCATGATAAGATAGCAGTAAAGACCATTTATAAGAAGCCTGATGGTTCAAAAACGGCACGCTGGGAACGTTATGAGGGCAACACCCTTGTGAACGGACTGAACGGCTTGAAAATGCCTTTATATCACGTATATAACCTTGCTGATAACACTAAGCCTATATTCATTGTCGAGGGCGAAAAAGACGTTGAAACAATGGAAAAACTCGGATATATTGCGACAACAAGCCCAAACGGTGCAGGTTCTAAGTGGAAATTAGAGTACACACCACTTTTTCGTGACTTTGATGTGGTTATCATTGCCGATAATGACGAAGTAGGCTTGAAATCCGCAACTGCCACTGCTGAAAGTGTTGTTACAGTGGCTCGTTCCGTAAAATTAGTACCATCTCAGGCACTGTATGCCAGTTTACAGCCTAAAGGTGACATATCCGACATTGTAGAGTGCATCGGCTCTGAAAAGGCTATACAGCTTATTGAGGGCGTTCTGAATGGCAACGAATATATTTTTACCTCTGATTCATCATCTTCATCAGAACCGCAACAGGATAATTCAAACAAGAAAAAGCCTGTCCTTGATTATGATTTATTCGCTGAATTTCTTGAAGAACAGCGATATTCAATAAGATACAATCAGATTACCCATAATTTTGAGTTTTTCGGATTTGATGAGGGCGAAAGCAAGGAGCATTTAGCCGAGAACGTGCCGACAATCCTACAAGACCAACTGAAAAAGCTATATAGTCGTGTATCCAAGCAGGGAGTTCTTGACTACATTACTCGATACGCTACAAGACACAAGTATAATCCCGTTCTAAATGCTATTAAATCAATAAAATGGGACGGCAAAGACCGTGTAGGACAGATTTATAACATATTCAGAATACCTACAGACACGGAAGAGGGTATATATAGCCGTATTTTTATTTTCAAATGGCTTAAACAATGCGTTTGTGGACTGTTCAATAACATTGACAATCCATTTTCCCTCGATATTATTCTTGTATTTCAGGGTAAACAAGGTGTCGGAAAGACAAGATTTTTTGAAATGTTGGCTCTTAACGCTAAATTCTTCGGTGAGGGCATTTGTCTTGACCCTCGTGATAAGGACAGCATTATTCAGGCTACAAGCAAATGGATAAGTGAATTAGGCGAACTCGGAAGTACTATGAAAAAAGATATGGACAGCGTTAAGGCATTCCTCACAAAGTCCACAGATGAATACAGAGCCCCTTACGGCAAGGCAAGCCTGCACTACCCTCGTATAACTTCTTTTGTCGGCACAGTCAATGACACAGAGTTCCTGATAGACCAAACAGGCAACAGACGTTTTGTAACGATTCCTCTTGCTCCTGACCTTGTAATTGACTACAACACGCAAATCAAGCCATTTGACGCATTACAGCTATGGGCGCAAATATACAATATTGTCAAAGATGAGGATAAGGCAAGCTGTTTCAGACTTACGGAAAATGAAAAACAATACCTTGAAAATCGTAATTCCACATTCGTAAAGCCAATGAAAGGCGAATGTGAAGTGCTTGACATACTGGAGGAACAGCAAACGCCACAGCAGGGATATGTATGCACATTCAAGGAAATGACTGTAACAGAGTTCATTAGAATACATAATTTGAAATACGATGCTCGCACTATTGGACAGGTATTAAGCAAATATGGGTATAAATCGCAAAAAAAGAAAATAAATGGAACGGTGACAAGAGTAATCAAGTTTCCATACAAGTATTATCAGGGGTTCAATTATAACAACAATTAAAAAAATTTATCAGAGTTGTCAAGGGTTGTCAAGGGTTGTCAAGGCTTGACAACCTTTGTTTTTGCCTATTTTAAGCCTTTATTCTTTTTCTATTGTGCATTTTGTACATCAAAGGTTGTCAAGGGTTGTCAAGGCTTTTCTTTTTTCATGTCAACCGTTATTTTCCCCTATTTTAAGCCAAAAAATAACATTTTTTCGCAAAAAGGTTGACGTAAAGTAAAATTACTTCATGTCAACCGTATTTTTGCCTATTTTACGGGAAAAAATAACAAAAGGTTGACATGGTTGACATGAGTTTCTTACTAAACTATAAAATTTTATAAGATAACGAGTTGTAAAAGTTACAAAACGGTAACAAAAAAGTGAAAAAAAGCACTTTTTCAGACTTTCACAAGAAATTTCATGTCAACCTTGACAACCTTTCACGTTTTTTGGCTATATATCGTAAAAAAAGCGGTTGTCAAGGCTATGACAACCGTTGACAACCCTTGACAACCATTTTTTATTGTGCAAAATGACGAATCTTTGTGAATTTACTTTCTATGAATGTATCCTGAGAAGCCGACGGGAGAATCGTAGATTCTGGAGACGACAATGTATTGTCTTTTGAACGAGGTTAAATTTGTAACCAATCTTTTTATTGAAGTAACGCATCATGATTGAACAGATGGTGAATAAATTTGAAAAGAGATAAATTCGTCTAATATGTTCTTTATTTTGTTTCGGCGTGATTAATTAGGACTTGATATTTTAAAATAAACTATCATCTCAATTTTTATATATAACAAAATAATATTATATAAATATATAATTTGTTATTAAAAATACCTATATTCTATTACAAATCAAAAAATTTGATATTAAATATTGACAATTTCAGCATAATGTGATACAATAAATTATAATATTATAAAGTTACATTGTATAATTATATTTTGTTAAAAAGAGGTGAATAAAATGAAACAAAAACTTTCGAATGAATATCTGACAGACCTTGCCGGACAAAATTTCACTACAATGCACTACAAAATCATGCTTATTCTTTTAACAGGAAAGTCCTATACACAAGCACAAATAGCTGAAATGTTAGGAGTAAAGCACCGTCAAAATCTGACTGTTCCAATTAAAGAGCTAACGGAACAGGGCTACATCATGGTTGATTACATAAAGGGACGCAATAAATACCTTAAAGCAATTACAAGCAGAAAAAGAAAAAGCCTTGAATCTGCGGTATCAGATGGACAGCTTAAATTTGAAGATTAACATTCTTTACCCGAAAAACCCAATTACAAGGAGGTTAGAAATGACCGATACAAAGAAAAAATCAGCCAAAGAATTTGTACAGTGTTGGCAAGGAAAAGGCTATGAAAAGGGCGAAAGTCAAAAGTTTTGGTTAGACCTGTTGCAGAACGTCTTAGGCGTTCAGAACGTGACGGAGTACATTTCTTTTGAAGAACAGGTTAAGTTAGACCATACGTCTTTTATTGACGGATATATTGAAGCAACACACGTTATGATTGAACAGAAAAGTTTAGACAAAGACCTAAGAAAAGGCATCAAGCAATCAGACGGCACACTTTTAACGCCGTTCCAACAGGCGAAACGTTACGCATCAGAACTGCCATACTCCAAACGTCCACGTTGGGTAGTGACTTGTAACTTCTCGGAGTTTCTCGTACGATATGGAAAAGCCGAACTGTGAGCCTGAACAGATTTTCTTGAAAGACTTGCCGAAAGAATACTATCGACTTCAATTTCTTGTTGATATTGGCAATGACAGCATAAAAAAGGAAATGGAAATCTCCTTGAAAGCCGGTGAACTCGTCGGCAAGCTGTATGACTTGATACTCAAACAATACAAGAAACCAGACAGTCCGAAAACGCTGAAAAGTCTGAATATGCTTTGTGTTCGGCTTGTATTTTGCTTGTATGCGGAAGACTCCGGAATTTTCGGAAAACATAAGATGTTCGGAAAGTATTTACAGCGATTTCCGGCAATAGACGTGCGGAAAGCCTTGATTGAACTGTTTCAGGTGTTGGACACGCCCATATCAGACCGTGACCCATATATGAATGACGATTTATCAGCGTTTCCATATGTTAATGGTGGACTGTTTGCGGACGAAAATATAGAAATCCCACGATTTACAGAAGAAATTGTGGATTTGTTGGTGAATGGTGCAAGCAAGGTTTTCAACTGGTCTGACATCTCGCCTACAATCTTCGGTGCGGTCTTTGAAAGCACCCTGAACCCTGATACAAGGCGTTCAGGCGGTATGCACTACACGTCCATTGAGAACATACACAAGGTCATTGACCCACTTTTTTTGGACGATTTGAGGGTAGAACTGGCGAACATTCTTGAAATCAAAGTCAACAAGACACGTCTTGCACGTTTAGAGGACTTCCGCAACAGGCTTGCTACACTCACGTTCCTTGACCCAGCTTGTGGTAGTGGCAACTTCCTAACGGAGACTTATATAAGCCTTAGACGGCTTGAAAACAAGGCTCTGAGGGCTATTTATGACGGTCAGAAGATGTTTAACCTTG
>CAMWQI010000151.1 GCA_947176345.1 uncultured Ruminococcus sp. | reverse complement strand
TATAAATCTACTGGTTTAGCAAGTTCGTTTAGTTAATTTTCAACGATACAGCACAATAGTTACTGTTCGTACAGTCAATAAATAATTATCGAAAGGAGCATTCTTATGGCTAAAGCAAGTAACGGCAAAAGCCTTTTTAACGAGATGACTCGTGTCCAGATGCCTGCACTTGTTCATCTGACAAGGCTCGGATATACATACTATGGTCGAATTTTCGAGGATATGGCTGATACAGTCTATGATCCAGATACAAATATATTGAAAGATGTCTTTATATCTCAGTTTAAGAGACTAAATTCCGAACATGAGGGAGAAGCAGAGCAAGTCCTAAAAGCAATCAGGCAGGAGCTTGACAACGATGATTTCGGCAAGAGCTTTTATGCCCGGCTTACTGCTGTTTCTCCCGTAAAGCTGATAGACTATGAAAATCCCAATAACAATGTTTATCACTGCACGGCTGAGTTCACCTACAAAAACGGTCAAGATGAATTTCGTCCCGACATTACACTTTTTATAAACGGTCTGCCTTTGGTGTTTATTGAGGTCAAGAAGCCGAATAACCACGGTGGTATGGTCGCTGAGAGTGAGCGTATGAACAGAAAGCGTTTTCCTAACAAGAAATTTCGCCGATTCATCAATATCACCCAACTTATGATCTTCTCCAATAATATGGAGTACGATGCTGAGGGTGGCATAGTGCCTATTCAAGGAGCATTTTACTGTACGGCAGCCAAACAGAGTGCGCCGTTCAACTGTTTCCGTGAAGAAAACCCTCTGAATGAAGATGTAGCACCATTCATCAAAGATTATCCATATATGGCTATTGATACTGAGGTAGAGAAGAAGATACTGAAAGACTTTAACAATCAAGTGATTTACACTTCTCCTGAATATCAGACCAACCGGAATGTAAATACGCCAACTAATCGTATCATCACTTCCATGTGTTCTCCTGAGCGTTTGCTTTTTATTCTCAAATACGGAATTGCTTATGTGAATATGGAACGTGAGGTTGACGGTAAGATTGAAACAATCAATCAGAAACATATTATGCGTTATCAGCAGATGTTCGCTGCCCTTGCTATCCGTGAAAAACTCTCTGAGGGTATCAAATCGGGTGTTGTATGGCACACTCAAGGCAGCGGTAAAACTGCATTATCGTATTATCTCAGCTACTATCTCTCTGACTATTTTGCCCGTAACAATAAGGTCGCAAAGTTCTATTTCATCGTAGATCGCCTTGACCTGCTTGAACAAGCTTCTCAGGAATTTGAAGCCCATGGGCTTGTAGTAAAGACTGCTAATAGCCGTGCAGAACTTATGGAGCAGTTCCGTAATAATCAGGCTCAGGAGGGCAACAGCGGTCAGCAAGAGATCACGGTTGTCAATATTCAGCGATTTGCTGAGGATAAGGAAAGAGTAACTCTGCCGTCCTACGCTACAAATTTACAGCGTATCTTCATTATAGATGAGGCACACAGAGGATATAACCCTAAAGGCAGTTTCCTTGCCAATCTGTTTGATGCTGACGAAAACTCTATAAAAATCGCATTAACAGGCACTCCGCTGTTAGCTGATGAGCGTGAGTCTTGGAAGGTGTTCGGCAGCTACTTCCACACCTATTATTATGATAAGTCCATTCAGGACGGCTATACTTTGAAGATCATTCATGAGGATATTGAAACGAAGTATAAGGAAAAGCTCTCTGCTATCTACGAAAAGCTTGAAACACTTGTGCAGAAAAAGGATATTAAGCGTGATCAGATCATTGAACACGATTCCTATGTTAAGGAGCTTACAAGGTATATCATCAGCGATTTGAAGCGTTTCCGTACTATTCAGGGTGATGATACGCTCGGTGGTATGGTTATCTGCGAAACAAGCGAACAGGCACGAAAGATATTCGCTTTCTTTGATGAGGTACAGCGTGAACTGAATGCCGATTCCTCGCAGCCATCGCACTTTAAGGCTGGACTGATACTTCACGATAGCGATGATAAGAACACCAGAAAGCAGATTGTCAAGGATTTCAAGAAGAATATGAACATAGACATACTGATCGTATTCAATATGCTCCTGACAGGCTTTGACGCTCCTCGGCTAAAAAGGCTGTATTTCGGCAGAAAGCTGAAAGACCATAATCTGTTGCAGGCTATTACCCGTGTAAACAGACCATACAAGGACAACAAGTATGGATATATCATAGATTTTGCTGATATTAAGAGCAATTTTGAGCAGACCAATGAAGCCTATCTGAAAGAGCTGAACAGATTTAACGATCCCAATGAGGTCGGTGCTGCTAATGTTACCGACACATTTACGCAGGTCATAGAGGATAAAGATGCCCTTGTACAGCAGATGCGAGAGGTACGGCAGGTTCTCTTTGACTATACAACGGATAACGCAGAGGAATTCAGCTCCGAAATTTCTACGATTGAGGACAAGCAGGAGCTTATCAAGTTGAAAAAAGTTCTTATCGCTGCCCGTGATTGCTGTAATGTAGTCCGCACCTTTGGCGATGATGAGTTGAAACAAACCTTTGCAAAACTCGAAATTACAAGACTTCCCGAAATGATACGAGAAGTTCAGCGACAAATTGACACAATAAATCAAAAAGAAGCCTTTGACAGCGATGACTCCACAAGACAGCTCATCAATGAAGCAATGCAGGACATTACCTTTAATTTTTCGAAGATCGGTGATGAGGAATTGCAGATGGGCTTTATGAGTAAAGAGGAATTCCACGAAAAATGGCGTAGGACAATACAGTCCTTTACTGAGAACATAGACCAGGACGATCTTGAATTTATCTCGATAAGAGAAGCATTTATGCAGAGATTTAGGGAGTTTGGCTTCGCAGCAGATACAGTCCATGAGTTCACGGAGCGTTCTAAGGCATTAGATGAAGTCCTCAAAAAGCTGGCAGAGCTTCAAAAAAGAAATAAGGCTCTTATGCGTAAATACGACGGTGATCCTAAATTTGCAAGAGTGCATAAGAGAATAAGAGAAGAAAATGCTCAGAGGAAAGCAAGAGGAGCTTCCCCCATAATTTCAGGCTATGAGGAAGAAATCTTGGAAGCTCTGAAAGCAATCAAGTTCGATATAGACCAGAAAGTCTTTGACCGCAACGATATATTGAAGAAAGACGCTTACTTTGAGCAGAACGTAATGTCACAAATCAAGCAAGGTATGGACACATTAGGCATTAAGGGTACCAGAGAGGACAGAGTATTCATTCAGTCCCGCATATCCTCTCAGTATCTCAGCCAGTATAACGCAACCTATCCGAGTGCTTGAAAAATAGGAGTATAATCAATGGATTTAAAGATAAAAGAAAAAACAATATCACTTATCGACTCGCTGAAATCAACTTGCCAGACCTATGGTATGGGCAATGACGGTAACGAGTACAAGATCATTACTCAGGTATTCCTGTATAAGTACCTGAATGATAAATTCGGCTATGAGATTAAAAAGCTCGATAAGCGCATTGCTTCGGCAGAAAAGTGGGAGATCGCATATTCAGAGCTGTCGTAAGATGACAGAGAGGACTTATTTGACACAATGAATCCCGATGTTCCTCGGCTAAATCCCGAACATCTTATCTCGCACCTTTGAAATCAGCAGGCTAAGGGCGATTTTGACCTTATCTTCGATCAGACGATGATCGACATAGCCGATAAGAATATAGATATATTCTCAACTCAGACTACGCAGAATACGAAAATTCCACTGTTTGAGAAGCTCACGCAGTATGTAACCGATGAAGCTCAGAGAGCGCCTTTTGCTCGCGCTTTGGTTGATAAGCTCGTAAATTTCTCCTTTGAGGAAACCTTCTCGGAGCATTATGACTTCTTTGCCGCTATCTTTGAGTATCTTATCAAGGATTACAATACAGCAGGCGGCGGTAAGTATGCGGAATACTATACCCCTCACGCCATTGCTACCATTATGGCAAGGCTTTTGGTTGGTGACGATGCAGACTTGCATAACATAGAGTGCTACGATCCCTCGGCAGGAACAGGTACATTATTAATGGCGCTCGGTCATCAGATTGGTGAGGATAGGTGTACTATCTTTGCTCAGGATATTTCTCAGCGGAGTAACAAAATGCTGAAACTCAATCTTATACTGAACGGGCTTGTATCCTCACTCGATCATGCTATCCAGGGTGATACGCTCCTTGCTCCGTATCACAAGAGCGATGACGGTCAATCCCTCCGGCAGTTTGACTTCGTTGTATCCAATCCGCCTTTCAAGATGGATTTTTCGGATACAAGAGATGATATAGAGAAGAAATACTCTGCTCGTTTTTGGGCTGGTGTTCCGAAAGTCCCTGCAAAGAAGAAAGAGAGTATGGCTATCTATACTTGCTTTATTCAGCACGTTGTAAACTCTCTGAAAAAGACTGGCAAGGGTGCAATCGTCGTACCTACGGGATATCTTACCGTTAAGAGTAGTGTTGAGGGTACTGTCCTCAAAAGGCTCGTTGAAAATCATATTGTGTATGGTGCTGTTAGTATGCCCTCTAACGTATTTGCAAATACGGGTACTAACGTTTCCGTTCTGTTCTTCGATAATTCAAGAACGGCTGACAAAGTGGTGCTGATAGATGCTTCAAAGCTCGGTGAGGAGTACAAGGACGGCAATTTACAGAAGCGCAGGCTTCGCTCGGAGGAGATAGAGAAAATCATCACAACATTCCGTAACAAAGAAGCCGTGGACGATTTCTCGGTGGCAGTTACCTATGACGAAATCATTGCAAAGAAGTATTCACTTGCGGCAGGACAGTATTTCAATGTCAAAATAGAGTATGTTGAGCTTACGCAATAAGAATTTGAAGCAAAAATGTCGGCGTTCAAATCTGAACTGCAATCTTTCTTTGATGATGGGAACGCTCTGCAAGCTGAAATTATGAAGCAGTTAGGCAAAGTTAAATACAAGTGATTTATTCATAGAAAATATATAGGTTAGAGGAAATATCATTATGATTTATAACGAGAGTATATATAACAAAAAATGGGAAACAAAAAAACTATCTGATTTAGGTGATTTCTCCAGAGGTAAATCAAAACACCGTCCTCGAAATGATCCTCGTTTATTTGAAGGAGGCGGCTATCCCTTGGTTCAAACTGGAGAAATAAAAGAAGCAAATCTGTATATAACATCACACACACAAGAATATGGAGAATTCGGATTAAAACAAAGTAAAATATGGGGTAAGGATACATTGTGTATAACTATCGCTGCCAATATAGCTGAAACTGCATTACTCTCTTATCCTATGTGTTTTCCTGATAGTGTTGTCGGTTTCAGGGCTTATGAGGGAATTTCGACTGAGCGATTTATGTACTATGTATTTTCCTTTATTAGAAATTCCATACAAAACTCTGTAACAGGCGGTACGCAAGACAATATTAACATAGATTATCTGACTTCGCTTGATTTCAAAATACCGTCTAAAAACGATCAGGATAAAATCGCTGACATATTGTCTGCAATAGACTTAAAAATACTTTCAAATAATCGAATAAACGATAATTTACAGCGCCAACTCAAGCTGATATATGACTATTGGTTTACTCAGTTTGATTTTCCTGACGAGAATGGCAAGCCATATCGTTCTTCAGGTGGTGCTATGGTGTGGAATGAGCAATTCAAACGCAACATTCCACAAAAATGGACAATAGGGTCAGTAAGAGCCTGTTCAGTATCTTTTCAAAGAGAGAAAAAAGTGGTATAATGGAATA
>CAMWQI010000150.1 GCA_947176345.1 uncultured Ruminococcus sp. | reverse complement strand
CAGGGACTCCGTGGAAAAGTAGCAAGCTCGGTATCCTATGGGACACTTTTTTCAAAACTGCCCACCTAATACACACTTGTCAGGGAAATTTCCCTGAGACCCTTGATTCAAAAAATAGACGAAATTTTATGAAAAAATTTCTTTGAATAACGATAAAAATAAATGATTTTTCAGAACAATTTCTGATACGAAAGTAGATGTTAAAAAATCATCATGAACGAGTCAAAAATCAGAAAAATAATTTGTGAAAATCCAAGCTGGAATCTGAATTTTGAAGTCATAAAAATAGCTGTCAACACTGATGATTTTTGCATCAGATACCGACAGCATAATATTGAAATTGATTACAATATTGATTTGAAATTCTGTCTGGAAGGATAGCACTGATTTGAAAAAACAAGTGTATTTCAGGCATGACGATAATCGGAAAATCAGAGTAGAAATTTACTTGCTGAAAAATAAAAAACAGGCTGTTTTCATATTGATAAAACACAAGCCTGTTTGTGACGAATTGAGAATGATTTAGGGAAATGAAAATAGTCAAAAAGAAAAGCCCACTGGTTTGAGTAGAATTTTTTATTTGTTGAAAGTTTACATAATTATTATAAATTATTTGTGACTTCCTACAAACTTCCGGAAAATGTCGTCTTTCTGGTATGTTAAAATCACTTACATATAAAAGCACTGTAAGGAGGTACTTTTATATGAAAAAATTTTTAATATTCATGTCGGCACTGCTTATGATTTCCGGTGTGTCCTGTGCTGAAAAATCTGCAACAAGTACGCCGGAAATTTCAGAAGAGCCGAAAAGCATAGAAATTACTCAGCTTATGTACAAACAGGAGCATCTTTCATTTCCGGAAGATATGTCGGAAAGAATGGGTCTTTACTATCACGACGGTGTGAAATTCGTCTATAAGTCTAAAACTGACGGAATAAAAATAATGTCCTATGACGAAAACATGAAAGAATCCGGAGCAATTACTCTTATAAGCGGTGAGGATTTACCACGTGAGGCTTGTTTCTGTACAAAAGCAGACGGTACAATAATTATGCTTTGTATGTACGTCGATTATGACGGCGACGAATCAAAAGATATTGACGATTTCTATAAAAATGCTGTTGTTATGCCGGAAATAAGAACATATTCTCCGGACGGTGAACTTCTTGAAACTCATGAAGTTGATGGTCTTCATAGCTATGAGGATTTCAACTATATAGACGGTCTTTATGAGTACGGTGAAAATTATGTCATTTCATTCAACGGCGGTTACGCACTCATTTCAGCTGACGGCGAAATCCTCAATATGCCGAACGAAAGTAAATCTCTTGTCTTTGCCACCGATACTGACGGGAAAACATATGTCTTTGACTGGCAGAAATACTCCATTACAGACGGTAAAAAACTTTCTGTTGACGAAAACAACGCCATAGAATACGGCAAATATATTAATCGTACTGGTGCAGTGTTCGGAGGAGCAGGTGATTTTAAACTGTTTATGGTACTGAATGAAGGTATTTTCGGAATTGCTCCGAATAACGAACTACTACAGATTATGGATTTTACAGATTCAAATGTTTCACCGTCGGGAATTTACTTCGCCTGTTACGCTGGTGACGGAAAATTTGTTATATGCGGTGATGACCAGACACTTGCAGACGGTATGTTCCTTGATACGCTGACAGTCCGCCCTGATGATTATGTGGAAAATAAGAAAACACTTAGTTTAGGTGCTGTCGGTGGCGGTAACAATGCCCCTGAAATTGCTATGATGTACAACAAACAAAGTGATAACTACAACATTGAAATAAAAAAGTATGAAAATAGCGACCACCTTAAACTTGATGTTCTCAGCGGTGATTCTCCTGACCTTTTCGCCTGTCCGGAAACTGCTTTCATGTACCGTTACGCAAATATGGGAGCGTTCGCAAATCTCTATGACTTCATGGACAACAACGACGGTATCAAAAAAGATGACATACTGGAAAATGTTTTACAGTCTTACGAATATAAAGGCGGTCTGTATGGTCTGCCGGTTGCGTTCAATATTGAAGGCGTATACCTTGCAAACAGCGATGTTATCAGCCGTGATTACTCTTATTGGAATTATGAAGAGTTTCTTAATTTTGCCGAAAATTTGCCTGAGGGTATGTATTTAGGTTCTAAAAATTCGCATTTTGCATATCGTAGCCACCTTGTTAATGAGATTTGTTTTAAGAACTGCGGTGACTGGATTGACTATGACAATTACACCTGTGACTTCAACAATGAGGAATTTATACATCTGCTGAACTTCTGTAATAATGTTGAAATAAATGAACCTTATAACTGGGAAAATTTTGACTATGGAAATGAACAATATGAAATGGAATACAGGGAAACTGAAACAAGTGTGCTTCGCAAAACTGCACTCCTTTATACAAATACACATTTCACTGATTTTAACAGTTTTATTGATTCGCCAGTACAGACGGGACTTTATCTCAATGATAATTATACATTCCTGATTCCGCCGTCAAACGACAGAACTTGTGGAATTTCAACCGTTAATGATATGTGCTTTTCGATTCTCGCCGACACTGACTGTCCCGAAGGTGCGTGGGATTTTATGAACTATGTTTTAAGTCCGTACTTTCAGAACAACTATTTACAGGTAAGCTGGCATTTTACAAGCAATAAGGAAAGCTATGAATACAAGATGAACAAGACATTTGAAAAATACAAGGAAAGTGTGCCAACACCTCTTGACCCTATGACTAATGACTGGGGTAATCCCGATACTGAGGGTATTACATGGATAAACAAGCCTGTAACAGATAAAGATATTGATTATATAAATGATTTTATATCACATTGTAATAAACTCAGTGATAGCGATTCGGAAGTTAAGACCATCTTAAACGAAGAGTGCGATAAATTCATGAACGGTGAAATTTCAGCGGAAGAATGTGCCGAAAGAATACAGAACAGAGTTTCACTTTATCTCAGCGAACAGAGCTGATTACTAATTTTCAGGCGATACCTTATGTACGAGTCTAAGGTATCGCCTTTTTACTTAAATTCTTTATGAATAAATTTTCCGGAAAAAAGGTTGACAAAAAGCCTTTTAGTGTGATATAATGTAATTGCGAGTTACAAATTAATACACACAAAAGGCTTGTTTTGTCTTATGACTATTTTAGTATAGCATAAGATTTCGGTTTTGTCAAGTCTTTTTTAGGCATGGCAAAATTTTTTTTTTGCTTTTTGAGTGTGAATTGTAGTTTGCTATATCTTTTAAAAAGGAGTAATGCAAATGAACGACATTCAAACTTTCAATCATGATGAATTCAGAAAAATCAAGCCGTTTCTGGTTGACTATGTGAACGAAATCACACAACCATCAAGGAACGGCGGAAAAAATCAGTACATATGCCCGTTGTGTGGTAGTGGGACAGGCTCTCATCATTCGGGAGCGTTTACGGTCTATCCTGACACTGACAGATATTGTTGTTTTGCGTGCGATGCAAAAGGTGATATTTTCGACTTGTACGGAGCAATTAACCATATCAGCGATAAGGGTATTATAATCAGGGAATTAAAATCGAAATACGGAGTAGTTACCGCATCACAACCGATACGACAGAAAAAACAGTCCGCAAAGCCCATACAGTCCAAAACTGAAAAAAATCACACGACATTATTTGAACTTGCTGAAATGCATCTGAACGAAACAGATTACCTGACGAACAGAGGAATATCGATACAGACTCAGCGTAAATTTCATTGCGGATATATGCCAAATTTTACATACAAGAATAATCAGTCAACGCCAGCGATAATCATTCCGACTTCCGAAACGTCCTATATGTGGAGGAGTACCACCGAAAACCTCAAGCGGAAACGTGGAACGGTACATCTTTTCAATTCCGTTGCATTGACTTCCCCATACTGTTTTGTAGTTGAGGGAGAAATCGACTGCATGAGCCTTGACGAGTGCGGTTTTGCGTGTGTCGGATTAGGTTCAACAAGTAATATCCGTAAAATATTTGACTATGATACTTCAAAAACCGTACTTATTCTTGCTCTTGATAACGACCAGCGAGGTAACAAAGCAACTGTTGACCTTATGAAATTATGCGACGAACATAGAGTGCCTTACATTGTCGCTCAGAAAGACATATGGAACGACTGCAAGGACGCTAACGAACTTCTTGTAAAAGACCGTACACGGCTCATAGCAAGCCTACAGAGCCATTCAGAACGTGCTACAACGCTTGATAAAGACCAATGGTTAAGAGACGTGTGTGAACGTCAACAAGCTGATTCTGATTGGCGAGGAAGTCTGACACGTAACCAGTCTGATAACGCTGTCAAAAATACGTTATCAAATCTTGAGACCATATTTCTGAATGACCCGAAATACAAAGGAAAAATTGAATTTAACGAACTTACACAAATGCGAACTTTTAACCGTGAGGATTGGAAAGACGTTACAGAAAATCGAATAAAACTTCATCTTGAAAAAGAATATTCTCTTTTCACCTCAATTGACAGCATAAATCAGATATGTAGTATTATTGCCGATGATAACTCATATCACCCGATAAAGGAATATTTAGAAACTGTCCAATGGGACGGAAAGCCACGTCTTAAAAGCGTATTCACGGATTTTTTAGGAGCAACCGACAATATTTACACACAGTCCGTTGCAGTTGTGACTTTTGTCGGAGCGGTTGCAAGAATATTCGATGCAGGCGTGAAATTCGATACTTGTACGGTTCTTGTAGGTAAACAAGGTACGGGTAAATCAAAATTCATAAGTAAAATAGCCGTCAAGCCTGAATGGTTCACGAACGGTGTGACCACTTTTGACGGCAAGGACTTCTATGAAAGCATACAGGGCAAGTGGATTATCGAGTTAGGAGAGGGTACGGCATTTCAGAAATCCATAAAAGAACGCAGTAAACAGGCGATAGCAAGTCAGCAGGACTTTTACCGTAAGCCTTATGGAAGAAATCCTGAACAGCATCCGAGACAATGCGTGTTCCTGGGTACTACCAACAATTACGACTTCTTGAAAGATGAAACGGGCGACCGTCGTTATTATCCGATAGATGTGAATATACCACAAGCCACCAAGAATATCGACAAAGACCTTATTCCCGAATATATTTCCCAGTTATGGGCGGAGGCGGTGCATCTCTACAAAAACGGTCAAGGCATCTACATTCAGGATAGTCAAGTGCTTGCTTTAGCTGAACAGGAGCAACGCAAGCACTTCGATGAAAGCCCATTGCAGTCTGATATATTCAACTTCCTTGAAATTCCTATAATGTCCGATTGGTACACGTTAAGTCTGGAAGAAAGGCTGTCTCATATTAAACGTTGTCAAGAAGGCGATACTTCGGCAGGAGTTTACAAGCGTGACCGTGTTTCAATTAAGGAAATTGCTTGTGAGTGGTTCGGTTATGAACTTAATCAGCCTATTGACCGCAAATTCTCGTTAGATATTGCCCGAACTCTTACCGCTTTAGGTTGGAATAAAAGTGGTAAAGCTGAACGTATAACACCTTATGGCGTTGTCAAAGTATTCTACAAGTAGTAATAATTACGAAATCCTTTATTTTCCCTAAAAATAGAGGATTTTTTTATTTCTTCAAAATAATAGACTTTTTTATAAAATTGTCGCTTTTTGTAACCAAAAAAATCTTGGTTACATCTTGGTTACACTTTTGGTTACATCATTTTTTTCTATAAATAGGGATGTTTTATATATTTGTAAC
>CAMWQI010000149.1 GCA_947176345.1 uncultured Ruminococcus sp. | reverse complement strand
CGTCAGATGGGCATATGCGACAGCCGTGACCTTAACAGCGGTAATTTGAAATCACTGTCACAGTTCACGGCAGAATGACGAAAGGAGAGATTGTAAAATGTTTTTATCAATGAACTGGATTTCAGAATTTGTTGACTTTACTGGTCTTGACAAACTGGCTTTGATTAATCAGTTTTCACTTTCCACAGCAGAAGTCGAAAATGAAATATTCATGAAAGGCTCAGATATTTCCGGAATAATTGTCGCTGAAATAAAATCAGTTGAGGAACACCCCGAATCAAAGAAATTGCATCTTCTTAAGGTTGATGCCGGAAAGGAAGAATTAGTTGATGTTGTTTGCGGTGCACCTAACGTCCGTGTAGGCATGAAGACGGCTTTTGCACAGATTGGTGCAAAAATCGGCGATATTACCATAGCACCGCGAAAACTCGCCGGATATACTTCTTATGGTATGTGCTGTTCGGAGGCGGAAATAGGCATAAGCGACGACAACAGCGGTATTATGGAAATAACCGACGATATACCGAACGGCACTGACCTGAAAGACATCTATCAGATTGAAGATATTGTTTTTGAGGTTGATAACAAATCGCTGACAAATCGTCCGGATTTATGGGGACATTACGGCATTGCCCGTGAGTTTTCCGCCCTTACCGGAAGACCACTGAAACCCATTGAAACAGTTGACCTTGAAAAATTCAATAACTTGCCGGCTATAGATATGAAAATCCTTGACCCTCTTTGTCAGCGTTATTCGTGCCTACAGGTTGACAATATAAAAAGAAACGTAAGCCCCGTAAATATGAGAATACGTCTCTATTACTGCGGAATGAGAGCTATAAATTTCCTTGCCGACCTGACTAACTATTTAATGCTTGAAATGGGTCAGCCTATGCACGCATTCGATTCAAGAAAGGTTGACAAAATCCGCATAAGACGTTTTGACAAACCGTTTACTTTCAGAACTCTTGATAACGTTGAACGGAATATTGACGAAAACACTCTTATGATTTGCAACGACGACAAGCCCGTTGCTATAGCCGGAATTATGGGTGGTCTTGACTCCGAAATAGTAGACGATACAACGGCACTCACTCTTGAATCGGCTACTTTTGACCCCGTATCAATAAGAAAATCAACCGTTAGACTTTCTCACCGCACAGACGCATCAATGAGATATGAAAAATCCCTTGACCCTGAAATGACCATCACGGCTATAGGACGTTTTGTTAAGTTAATGCTTGACGCTGACCCCGACTCAAAAGTAATATCATCACTTACGGACGAATATGCATATAAATATCCTGAAAGGGCTTTTGATTTCACAAAGGCTTTTGTTGACAGATACACTGGTATAGAAATATCAAACGATACTATTATAAAGACACTCACTTCTCTTGGATTTGAAACTACTGAAAATGACAATATCTTTTCAGTCAAGATACCGTCGTGGAGAGCTACAAAAGACATCACCATGAAAGCCGATATAATAGAAGAAATTACAAGAATTTACGGCTATGATAATTTTGATGTCAACACGGCATCTGCTCCGCTTTATCCTGTCCGCATGGCTGAGGAAAAGAGCGTTGAGGACAAAATAAAGGATTTGCTTGTTAAAAAATATAATCTGCATGAGGTTCATTCTTATGTATGGGTCTATAATGACGAATATAAGGCTCTTGGCATTGAAATTGAAGACAATATCCGCCTTATAAATGCGACAAATCCGAATATAGAGATTATCCGCCGTTCGATAGTTCCTACACAACTTTGTCAGGTTAAATATAACACTGATTTTGCACAAAATTTCGGCATTTTTGAGATTGGACGTACAGCCGACGGAGTAAATCCTGAAACTAACCTCTGCAACGAACATAAAAAACTCTGTATAACTCTTTTCAGCCGGACGAAATCCATTGAAGAAACATATCTTGAATTGCGTGATATGCTCGCCGTAATTGCTGACGATATAAAGCATTCTGCTCTTAGTTTCGCCAAAATTGAGGCTACACACTCCTATCAGCACCCCCGCAATCTCAATGCCATTATCTGCAATGGCAAGACAATAGGCGAAATAGGTATGGTATATCCGACAATTTCTAAGAAAATAGATAAAAAAGCTTCTATAGTATATGCGGAAATAGATATTGCAGATTTTGCAGAAACTGCAAATCTTCCTTTGATATATGACGAACCGTCAAAATATCCGGAAATGGAAATTGATTTAACTTTCATGGCTGATAAATTCGACTTAATCGGAAACGCCATAAAATCCGTAAAATCGGCACTTATAAAGAAAGTAAGCGTTGCCGGAACTTATACCGACACTGCCGGAAAAGCCATAACCGTACGAATTTTATTCTCTGACAAAACCCGAACCCTCACCCGTGAGGAAGTATCTGCCGTGACCGGACAGATAATAGAAAATCTCAAAGAGTCCGGTATAAACCTTAAATTATAATCAATAAAAAAGCCCGTATTTTTAAATGAATACGGGTTTTTTGTGTTTTGCGTGTTACTTTTTTGCATTAGGCGTGTTACTTTTTTGTATCACGCGTGTTAATTTTTAAAAAAATCATTTTGCCGGATTTACGTGTACCATTATATGCTTTATTTCAGGGAACTGTTTTTCAGTAGCTGAATGGACTTTTTCGGCTATAGCATGGGCATCATTAAGGGAAATACTTCCGTCCGCTGATATTTCTATATCAGCATATATCTTATTTCCAAAAACTCTTGTGCGGAGCAAATCAATATTTTTTACACCCTCCTGCTCCAGAACGCATTTTCTTATCAGATTTTCTGTTTTTTCGTCGCATGAATGGTCAATCATTTTATTCACGGCATCTCTGAAAATATCAACGGAGGCTTTCACGATAAACATGCATATAAGCAGACTGGCAAGCGGTTCAAGTGCCGGATAGCCCATTCTTGCACCTGCTATGCCGATTAAAGCCCCCACCGATGACAAGGCATCACTCCTATGATGCCACGCATCAGCCATCAATGCATCTGAACGGAGATTTTTTGCATAATATCTTGTATACCAGAACATTAATTCTTTTACTATTATTGATACTCCGGCGGAAACAAGTGCGAGACGTTTAGGCACTGCTATGCCTGAAAAATCACCTGATGTTATATCACGCACCGCATCTGCCCCTATGAAAAGTCCCGTGACAAGCAGTACAACCGCCAGTACTACAGCCGATACGCATTCAAAGCGTTCATGACCATATGGGTGTTCTTTGTCGGAAGCCTTAGCGGAAATCTTTACACCTATGATTACAATGAAACTGCTGAATACATCAGAGGCGGAATGCACTGCATCACTTACCATAGCTCCCGAATGTGCCGTTATTCCGGCAAAAAGCTTAAAAACCGAAAGTATAAGATTTCCGATAATGCTTACTACTGATACTTTCACAGCGGTTTTTTCAGAATTTTCCATACTGCCTCCTGATAATCATTTCTGATTTTCAAATAAAGTATTTACAATGCCCTGATAATATCCGGCAGACTCGCTGGCAAATCCCAGCCCATGCTCAGCCGGATTTTGAATTTGCATCACTACAATATATGAACCATTCTGCGAATAATTGGCATAATCATAATTTCCGCCGGTATCATTGGCATTTTTCAGACAGCCTGTTATGTAGAGGAAATCACCGACCCATGTTTCAGCCGTGCCGGTCTTTGCGTACAGAGTGAAATTTTCCGGCAGATAAACACCCAGTCCGGCGGCAACACCGGACATTCCGTCAAGTAAATTCTGTCTGTATTCTTCCGGAATAGTCGCAATTATTTCATTCGGCTGTGAGCCGTTTTCAAGGATTTTTTCCGGATTATCAGTATCAATGATATTTTTAAGAACGAATGGTCTCACCATATCACCGAAAACTGCCTCACGACCAAGTGTAGCAAGATATATCGGACAGGTAAGTATATACGACTGCCCGAAAGCACTTCTCCTTAAATCATCGTTGCAGTTGATTTCAATATTATTTTCAATGCTCCCGAAATCGCATTCTATATTGGTTACAAAGTGAAAAATTTCGTCAAGGTCTTTTAAAACGTCTTCTTTGCCTATTTCATTGAATGCCTTAGCAAAAAATATATTGCTTGAATTAATAAATGCTGAATAAAGACTTCTTTCCATAGGATAATATGAACTTGTCTTTGAGTCCCAGTTGACGATAGTTGCACCGTCGTCAGTCCATTCACCTTCGTCCCATAGCGAATAAATTCCATGTTTATCAGAAATAACTTCCGACATAATTTTGAAACATGACCCTGGTTCAGCGTTCTGAAAAGCCTTGTTTCCGCAAGCTCCCCATGCAAGTTCCTCATCATATTCAGGACTTTCAATGATGTTCGGGTCATAGGACGGATAAGATACCTGTGAAACAAGTGAACCGTCTGTCCGCATGACAACCACCGAACCGACTAAATTCATTTCAGCCATATAATTATAAAGTGCATTCTGCACGTCGGAATCAATAGTGAGCTGAATGGAATTTCCGGTGTCCTTGTCATTGGGAGCGTTGCGGAGAATATCATTGAAACACATATCATATCCGGCGGACATTTCAGTTATCAGGTTTGCGAACGACACAGCATATTCTTCCGGATATATTCTTTTTTCGTCGTTCGGATTTTCGGAATATGCAAGTAAATTTCCGTTTGTGTCGTATATTTTTCCCCTCATGACAGGCGGAGGAGGTTCGGTGGTAGATTCAGTGGGTTCTTCCGTAGTGGTTTCGATAGTTTCTTCTGTAGTTGTTTCGGTTTCAACCTGAAAATCATCAGCAGATTCAGAAACGGGAATACTATGCGGTGGCGTTTCGGAACAGGCAGTCATAGCCGAAAAAGCCAGAACAAGTGCCATTAATTTTTTATTCATCGTAATGTTTTTCCTTTCATTCAGCGGAAATAACCGCCGTTTTATCTTTATTACTTATATTATATCATATTTTATGATTTTTGCAAGTCTTTTGTGTTAGTATGACAAATCGCAGATTTTTTTACATGATTTTTCCAAAAATTAATGATATAATAAAATCACAACAGAGGGAGGTGAAACAAATGAAATATCTTATACATTTTCCTGATATTTTCAAATATTGATAATATATTTCAATGAAAGTGAGGTGATACAAATGAAACAAGAACTTTTCGGTGAGATAGGTGCTATCCTTGACATTATATTAGGTTTATGATTACTCTAAAATCCTGAAAGTGAGGTGATATAAATGAAACAGTCTCTTTTTAAGGAGATAGGCAAACTCCTTGACGTTATTTTAGGTACATGAATAATTTAACAATTTCCATGAAAGGAGGTGACCTGAAATGGATTTTTTAAATAACCCGTTCCCGAAACATGACCCTATAAATTATTTATGGAATTTTATAAATTCCCTTGCATTCTACACGAATATATGATATAATTTTAAAAAGGAGATTTTTTTATATGAACAATGCACTTACTGATACTTATGAATTATGGCAGGAATTAAATGAGGGTATGGAAAATACTTTTACACATAACTGCAAAGATAGTGAAGCAACTGTAAAAGAAATTGAAAAAGTTATTGATGATGTTATATCTCTATCCGGCGGTGACCTGAATTGTATCAGTTTTTTTACCGCTCTTTGTTATTACGCCTGTGTAACTGACTGCAATCTAGAAGATACTAACCCTCCATTACAATTTGACAAATATCATTTCAAACATATAAAATTCGATAAAGATAAACTGCGTAAACAGATAATCTATTTGCTTGAAAATAAAAATATGAGCCATGAT
>CAMWQI010000148.1 GCA_947176345.1 uncultured Ruminococcus sp. | reverse complement strand
GTGCATATCTGCTGATTATTGATGAGGATTTCCAGCGGTTTGTTTTTATTGACGACGAGTTCAACCAAAAAGAATCATACATAGATTAAGGAGGAATTTTATGATTTTATACAGACCTGTCGGCACCGCTGAACTTGATTTAATAGCCGAAAGTGACTATGAAAAATTTCCACCACGACTTCCTGAACAACCGATTTTCTATCCGGTACTCAACTATGATTATGCCCGTGAAATTGCTGAAAAATGGAATACAAAAACTTCCGACCACAAGGGCTATGTCATGAAATTTGAAGTTGACGACGAATATATTAAAAATTTTACTATACATACAGTAGGTGCAAAGCATCATCAGGAGTTATGGATTCCGGCTGAGGAACTGGAAAATTTCAATCAACATATTATCGGAAAAATTAAAATAACTGCCAGATTTTCGGAGAGTTAAATAATCAGCTATGAAAAAACTAATTGAAAAATACTGTGAAAAAGAATATATAATTGACGGAGTTAAAACATATATAATTCCGGAAAAACACTATGACAGACTTTATCATGATATAGAAATTTCTGATATGATTATTAAAGAACATCATTTATCTTTTATCAGTTATATGAAAGAGATAAATATTCCTGAACTCTATCTATCAATCGTGTCTTTATATAAAGGCAATTTGCAATATTTCGTATATTGTTACGAATATGACGGAAAACTATATCATGTCTCACTCAGAACCGGCTGGGTATGTCTTGAATGCAGTCAGCCTAACACATTTGACGGCATATATGCCATGCCAATGTATGAAGATGCCCCTATTTTTCTGCCATTAGATGTAACTCCCGACATACCACCTGTTTTCAGGAAAATCCCATGTCAGAAATGCGGAAAATATTTAAACAGAAGATTTTTTAAAATAAAATAATCAAGGAGAAAATATATGAGCCGTTCATTTCAGGTAATAACAGAAAAAAATCCGGACTTTACAATAAAAGAAATTCTGAATACTATTAAAACCCTAAGAGATTCCGACAAGGAAATAGATTTTAAAAATATACGAATAAATCATTCGGGAACTTCTTATGTTTTCGTTACCGAAGACTGTATTGTACATATAAATTTCCATACAACAGAATGGGATGGAAAAATTCACAAGTGGTGGCACATTGAAAGTCGTGCACTTTACGGCATGGGAAAAAGTCTTTTTGTAGCGTGTGCAAGTGCAGTGGCTATTCTTACAGACGGTTATGCAAGTTCCTGCGATGGTGCGTTTATTATTTCAGATACTAAATTTACAGGACATGAATTATGGAAAACTCACCTTGACATACAGTCATGTATTATTGTAGAAACAATGCATGGTAAGACGATATTCAGAAGTAAAGATGATTTTAAAAAAATTATTTTAAATATGTATGATTATATAAGAATATATTCTGAATCTGAAACTAAATATCCGCAACTTAATATATGCGTAAATGGAAATTATGCTTTTATATTGTATTCGACGGGGGAAAAAACATTCCGTTCAGTCGGAGATGTCAATAAAAAAATAATTTTCAATCGCATTAATGAAGAACCGGAAGCTTCTGTAACTCTTGACGATGCTATTATGTGTACGGAAATTTTCTTTGATACACTGAGCCGTCCGGAGTGCATAGAATGGACAGAGTTTTAAAATAATATTATTTCAGAATACATCATATCAAAGTGCTTTCTTTATAAAAGCACCTGAAAATAATTTCAGGTGCTTTTTGTTTAATCATTTATGAAAACTGAAAATGCCTTGTAAGCCATATAGGTATCAATCTTTGAGACAACCTCAAACGGTGCGTGCATTGAAAGTACCGGCACACCCATATCGATAGTATCAACGTTCAGATTAGCAATATATGCCGCAACAGTACCGCCACCACCGGCATCTACCTTGCCAAGTTCACCGGTCTGCCAGATAACATTATTGCTGTCCATAAGACGACGTATTCTGCCAGTAAATTCCGCAGAAGCATCAGATGTACCGGACTTGCCACGTGCGCCGGTATATTTGGTAATGCACACGCCCTTATTAATATAGGCACAATTATTTCTTTCGTTCACTTCAGGGAAAGTCGGGTCAAATGCTGCATTTACGTCGGCTGAAAGGCATTCGGAGGCTGAAAGAACTGTCCTTCCGTCCGAACCAAGAGTTTCAGCAATATCGGCTATGAAATATTCAAGATAAGCAGAACACAAACCGGTGTTTCCGTCAGAACCTGTCTCCTCCTTGTCGGTGAGAACCGTTACGACGGTATGTGTCGGATTATTACAGTCAACGGTTGCCATGAGTGCGGTATAGGCACAAACTTTATCGTCGTGACCATAAGCACCAATCATGCTTCTGTCAAAACCAATATCCCGTGCCTTGAATGCCGGTACTGCCTCCAGCTCAGAGGAAATGAAATCAGCCTCAGTTATGCCATATTTTTCGTAAAGAATATTAATTATATTGAGTTTTACCGCCTCGCTTGCCTCGTCGTCGCGAAAAGGTCTTGAACCGATAACAATATTCAATTGCTCACCAGAAATGCCTTTTGCAAGTGTCTTTGTCATTTGGTCATTTGCAAGGTGTGGAAGCAAATCTGTCACACAGAAAACGGGGTCGTTTTCGTCCTCACCGATATTTACAGTAATTTTTGTTCCGTCTGCTTTTATAATAACTCCGTGCAGTGCAAGCGGAATTGTTGTCCACTGATATTTTTTGATACCGCCGTAATAATGTGTCTTGAAAAGTGCTATTTCGTTGTCCTCATAAAGCGGATTTTGTTTAAGGTCAAGACGTGGCGAATCGATATGGGCGGCACAGATTTTAACACCCTCATCAATCGGTGCAGTACCGATTACAGCCATAAGAACGGCTTTTCCCCTGTTATTGCGGTAAATTTTATCACCAGCATTCAACGGCATACCGGATTTATACTCAATATAGCCGTTATTTTTGAGGAGTTCAATGGTATAATTCACCGCCTCGCGTTCGATTTTTGCACTGTCCATGAAATCCTTATAGCCTTCACAGAAACTGTCGCATTCAGCGATTTCAGTCTCACGCATTCTGAGGACGGCATTTTTACGTTTCATAAAAAGCTTTTCTTTAAGTACTTTAGATGTTTCCATAAAAAACACTCCTTTAATTAAATTATTTATCCTGATAACAGCACCGGATTTTATCAGCGATTTCCTGTGCCATTTCGCTGACAGCCTCCAGACTGCCGTTATTATGTATTATATAATCGGAATAGGTAATAAAGAACTTCTCGTCAAGCTGTGAATCCATACGGTTCTGAGCCTGTTCCGGTGTGAGATTGTCACGAACAATTATTCTCTCTTTACGAATTTCGGCATCGGCAAGAACAGAAATAATAATCTCACAGAAATCATCTGACCGGCTTTCAAAAAGTGTCGGTGCATCAAGCAGTATATACTTTTTACCTTGTATGGCAAGAGTATTTATTTGATTTAATATTTCTTGTGTAATATATGGATAAGTTATACTATTCAGTGTTTCAAGTTTTGCCTTATCGGTGAATACTATTCCGGCAAGTTTTTTTCTGTCAAGGTTTCCTGTTCCGTCTATGATTTCACTTCCGAAAAAATCCTTTATTTCCGAAAGGCATGGCTTACCCTTTTCAACTACCTGTCGTGCCACAATATCGGCATTTATCACGCCAAAACCGTTTTTGCAGAATACCGCCGAAACTGTACTTTTTCCTGCTCCGGTTTGTCCGGTAAGACCGACAACAACCGCACCACTCATAGCCTTATCACCTCAAATCCGCAAGCCCTTATAAGCCTGTTGTAGACGGCAAGTCCCACGCCGTTAGTTTCCGGTGAACGTACATATACTTTTTCAGCGTGTATGTCGTCAAGTTCCCGTAATCTCCGGAAAATCTGCTGTGCTTGTTGAAGACTGTCCGCACCATAAGTCATATAACGATATGGGAAATTCTCCTTGTCTCCATCAAAAATCAGTGCATAAACACCTTCATGATAGTGTTTTCCGACATATTCAGTGAAACTTTTCAGGTCTGATTCAACCATTACTATATCTGCCAACGGCGAATAATGCTTGTATTTCATTCCGGGGGAAGAAGCTTTTTCACCGTTTTCAAGCCCATTTAGTACAGCCTTGTCAACTATGACATTTTCGCTGACCGTCATCAGCATTTCTTTAGTAATGCACCCCGGTCTCAAAATTCTTACAGTATCTTCATTTTCAAGTGCAATAACCGTTGATTCAACGCCATACTGACACTCACCTCCGTCAATGACAGCCGGAATTATTCCGTTCATATCACGCATAACGTGCTGTGCAGTCGTCGGACTTGGATAGCCTGATTTATTGGCAGACGGTGCAGATATGGGTCTTCCTGAAAGTTCTATAAGCCTATGGATAACAGGGTGAGACGGCACTCTTATACCGACAGTATCAAGTCCACCGGAAGTTACCGCCGGTATCTTATCATTTTTTGGCAAAACTATGGTCAATGCCCCTGGCATGAATTTTTCCGCCAGTCTGTAAGCAAGTTCCGGAATATATGATGTATATTCAACAGCCTGTGAAAAGTCTGCAAGGTGAACTATCAGCGGATTGTCCGCCGGTCTGCCCTTAGCAGAAAAGATTTTCCGGACAGCGTTTTCATTTGAAGCGTCTGCACCCAGTCCGTAAACTGTTTCCGTGGGAATGCCCACCACTTCACCGTCCGTTATCAGTTTTGAGGCTATATCAAGTTGTTTTTCGGTAAGTAATAAAGTTTCCATAATATTACTCCTGTCCGGCAAGTTTAGCGGTTTGGTCTGCCGTTGCAAGTGCGTCAATAATTTCATTGATATTTCCGTTAAGAATATCTTCAAGACGGTAAAGTGTGAGATTTATTCTATGGTCGGTAACTCTCCCCTGCGGATAATTATAAGTCCTTATACGTTCAGAGCGGTCACCCGTGCCTACCTGCATTTTACGCTCTGAGGCTATTTTTTCATTCTGTTCTTTCTGCATGGTCTCATAAATTCTTGACCGCAAAATTTTCATAGCTCTGTCCTTGTTTTTGTACTGACTTCTTTCGTCCTGACACTCAACAACAACATTTGTCGGTAGATATGTTATACGGACGGCAGATTCAGTCTTATTTACTTTCTGACCACCTGCACCGCTTGACCGGAAAACATCTATTTTCAGGTCTGCCGGATTTATTTCAAGTTCTACCTCATCAGCTTCGACAAGCACAGCGACGGTCACAGTACTTGTATGAATACGTCCTTGTGATTCCGTTTCCGGCACACGCTGAACACGGTGTACACCGCTTTCATATTTCAGGCGGGAATATGCTCCCTCACCCTCAATAGAAAAGCTTATTTCCTTGTAACCACCTAATTCAGTAGGATTTGAATTTAAAATTTCCTGTTTCCAGCCTTTTGATTCGGCATACATAGTATACATTCTGTATAGTGAATTTGCAAAAAGTGATGCTTCTTCACCACCTGCTCCGCCACGGATTTCAATTATAACATTCTTATCATCGTCTGGGTCTTTCGGGAGTAGCAATACTTTGAGTTCCTGTGTGATATTTTCCATAGCTGTCTTGCTCTCATCATACTGTGCCTGTGCCATTTCCCTGAAATCCTTGTCCAGACCGTTTTCATTGAGTAATTCCTGTGCCTCCTGAAAAGCATTCCGGAAATTCTTATATTCCCTGTATTTTTCTATAACGGGAGTCATATTCTTGAAATCTTTCATAAGCTGTGTATATAGTTTATTGTCATTTACAATATCCGGCTGTGAAAGTTTTTCACTTATATTAATGTATTTCTGTTCCATTGTTTCAAGTTTTTCAAACATTTTTCTGTTCCTCATTTCTGTGAACTTTTTTAATATATTTTTCTATTT
>CAMWQI010000147.1 GCA_947176345.1 uncultured Ruminococcus sp. | reverse complement strand
ATCCTTGAAGTATGTATACCTAAAATATATAGCGTTATTCCTAACCATAAAAATTAATGAAAAAAATCTCCCTGAAAAAAATTTTTTCGGGGAATTTGTTTTTTTCTATTGAAAAATTATGCAGAATATGTTATAATTAAAGAACAAATATTCAGACTATTGAAAATAAAACTACCGAAAGGAATCTTAAAATGGATACTTACGAACAGACAGCCGTAAACCGTTGGCGGTTGGTTTTAGGCGGGCTTTCAGACCAGCAACTGCAATTCGGCGGTGAAAGAAACGATATACAAAGTTTTCAGGATATGGAACAGTTGCTTGATTATCTGTACAGCCATTCTCAAGGCGACGACGTTCGCACGGACGAAGGACGCTCCGGAAGTCTTGCGGAAACTGTTCTCACGGCGGCGGAATGGATTACAAAAGTGAGAAATCTTTTCCCGAATCAAACAGCAGAAGTCCTTGAAAAACACGCACTTGAAGAATTTGAAATGACTGAACTGCTTACCGATAAGGAAGTACTCGAAAGCATGAAACCTGATATGAATTTACTGAAAAGTGTATTGCAATTAAAACATTTAATGAAAGGTGAAGTCCTTGAAACTGCAAAGCGTATAGCAAGACAGGTGGCGGACGATATAAGAAATAAACTTGAAAACGATATAAGGCGTTCCGTACTCGGACGAATAGACAGAAATTCATCAAGTCCGGTGCATTCCGTGCGAAATCTTGATATAAATAAGACTATCAGACGTAATCTCAAAAATTACGACAGCGAAACTCAGAAGATTATGCTGAAAAATATTTATTTCAGCAACCGTGTGAGACGTTACAATAATAAGCGTGTTATAATTGCGATAGATGAAAGTGGCTCTATGACAGGGTCTATTATATATAGTGCGGTCATGGCACAGATAATTTCTAATCTGCCGTTTGCGGAAGTGAAACTTGTGATTTTTGATACAAGTATTGTTGATTTGTCCAGTGAGGCGGACGATGCCGCACAGGTTCTTATGAGTGTACAGCTTGGCGGTGGTACGGATATAGGCGGTGCGTTGAGTTACTGTGAAAGTCTCATCAGTACGCCGTCACAAACAAGCGTGATAGTTGTTACGGATTTGTATGAGGGGGCTATGGTGAGCCGATTGCTGAACGTTAGCCGGAATATTATTGAAAGCGGTGCTAAACTTAATTTCCTTACGGCACTTGACGAAAATGCAAATCCGGCATATGACAGGAATTTAGGGCAAAAACTCGCTAATATGGGGGCTTTTGTGGGTGCTATGACACCCGACCAGTTAGGCGAATATATTGGCAAAATGTTTTCTTAATTCACGGTTTTTTAATAGAATGTTCCACGTGGAACATTTGTAGATAAATAATAATTCCTGATTTATAATTAAAAAGAGGTGTTTTTTTGGAAGATTTAAAAAAATCACTTGCTCTTGCGGACGAAAATTTTCTTATTGGTCTGTCAAACAAGGGGACTTACAAACGTGCGTTAAAAGATATAAGCAGTGAAACTCCTGATTTTGATTTGCACGAAAATTCAGCAGAAGTCCGCACAGGCGGTGAAGTATGTACGATTAATGCGAATATTTCGGAAAGTAAATGTACGTGTGTTTCACGTGGAATATGTCGTCATATAATCGGTGCAATACTTATACTTAAAAATAATATTGATATTGAAGATATTCCACAGCCGGAAATTCCAGATATTAAAGAGATACAGAATAATAATATTCCTGAACCTGAACCGGAAAAAGTTTCAGAAAAATATATTTCGGAACGTGACACAGAAAAAATACATAACTGTATAAAACAGTGTATTGAAACTTTAGGCAATGTAATAAGATACGGGCTTGTACGTATTCCGGAAAGTCTGCCTGATATGCTGGAGGCATCGGCAGTAAGATGTCATGCACTGAAAATGGCTGATGCTGAACGTTCACTTCGTGAGACCGGAAGTCGTTTATCTGATTGTGTGGCACGTCGTGCATCTTTCAACATGGAGAGATTTATAAATGAAATTTGTCGCTGTATGGAAATTCTCACAGCTCTTTCGGCTGAAAAAATAATGCCTGAACAGTTAGGAACTTTTCGGCAGACGTATGTTAATTACGGAAAAAAATTAACAATACTTCCAGTTGGTGTGCGGAATGTTTCCGGTGACTATGTGGGTTCGATATATTATTTTCTTAATATTGACCCTTATGCTGAACAGAAGTTTTTTTCAATTTCCGATGTGCGACCGGCTTTCTATGATAACAACATGAAACATTTCCATAGCAACAGCACCGTGTGGGGAATGGAAATCCCCCTTAAAAATATGATGCATTCTGAAATGGTTCTTATCAATGCAAAAGTTAGTGGCGGTAAACTCTCTACTTCACAGGAGACGAATGTGCTTACTTCATATGAAGCTGTCATAGACTGCAACGAGGTAAGGGAGTTGATTTATACGGATTTCAGACAGCTTGCTATTGAAATTTCTGAAAAAAATCCCGAAAATGAACTTGACAAACTTTGTTTCGTACAGCCGGAAAGGTGCATTGAAAGTATTTTCGATAAATATTTACAGCAATATGTCATTACCCTTGAGGACGTATGCGGTAACAGAATATCCGTCCGTGCAAGGTATACCGCCGAAAACAAAAATTTTATAGAACTCATCGAAAGTATCGGGCAGAAAATGCTTAAAAATCCACGCAAAAACTATGTTTTTCTTGCGACGGCGTACATATATGACGGGGAACTTACACTTTTTCCCATTGAAATATATGACTTCATAAAGAAAAAGCACAATGAACCTTATGAACTCCCCGAAAAATACGAAAATACCGATGTTACAGCCGGTTATGCCGTAAAAATGCTTGATTTTTTCAATGACGTAAACGACAAAATAGCTGTCATTGTGCGGAGCGGTCTTCAGGCGGATATAAGAAATGACCATAAACTTGAAAATCTTGCTTTTAATTACGGTCTGAAAGGTTTCAGCCGTATTATAGGGGATTTCATGGAGTGTGCCTCATCTTACCGGCACAGAACGGATACCGACTGCACAGAAATACTCATGAAAATGAATCTCATATATCAGTACATGAAACAGGGCAGAAAAAGCCTTGAAATAATCACATCATTATCAAACATGAAAGGAAATTAATTAATTATGCTTTTTACACACGGAAAACAGAGTTTTAATAAACTCACACAGGCTCTTGAGGGTTATAAACTCGAAAGTGCAGTGATTGACATTGCACTTGAATACCTTGATATTTCAAAGGAAAGAGACAACACGCTTCTTGACAGAATACCCCGTCAAAATTGGGTTTCTGGCTGGAATTTACTTAATGCAGTTGAAAGAGCTGTAAAATCTGAAATACTTTCCGCACGTAGTGAGGAACTCAAGGAACGCTATATACTGTTATCAGAGGCACTTTTAGGCTGTAAGTCACATGATTTTCTGAGGGTTATCTATAATTATTACGGCGTTGAAAGGCATGAAAAGGAAATCGTAAAGGCTCTTTCGTCACGTTACGGCAATAAGGCGGAGGCTTGTTATTATGCAATTTATATGTCAGAGGAATTAATTTACAAGTACGAACATATAATAAAATCCCCTGAAATCTGCATTGATGCTGTAGAGTTTGCCGGAGACCAGACAGATATTAAAGCCCTGTTATGTGCAAAGGCTCTCAATCAGATACCTGAGCAGGAAAAGGATAATCCTATAGCTTTAAAGGCTGTTGAATACGTAAATGAAATTCTCACGAATGTTAAAACTTTTGATGTCAATATATTAATGGCAGTCGGTGAGGGTGCATATTTTGACGACGGACTTAAAAAGAAATTCGGACAGTCTGCCGGAATGACTTTCGGTCTTGTAAAAAATGCCTTTACAGAGTTGCCGGATATAAGCAGAATTTTAAAACTTGTCATCAATACTCCGGCATACATTACAACAACATATATAAAGTGTATGGCGGAAGAATATTTACACCGAAAACAGAAAAATAATTCGGAAGAATGTATAAATAAGCACTTTGAAGACCTTGTTGTAAATTATACTGATTTGTACGTCAAGGCTATTAATTTAGTGCAGAATGTCAAGGACGCTAAGGAAATGCTGGAAATCTTAATCAGGGTAAAGCCGGATTATGACATTGACGAAAATTTCATTAAAGAAAAGTCACAACGTTCCATTTCAAAGCGTTTGAGTGAAAGTTTTGCTGATAAAGATTTACAGGACGATATAAGAAAATATCTCCATAATGGTGGTGATTTCTATGCTATAAAGCCCGCAATTGACGGCAACGGCTCATATATGCAGTTTAAAGGCTGTAATGACTATATTGAGGCTTATGGTCTTGACAGCTTCATGAAACGTGTTATTACTGTCATGGCATTTATGGAGTCGTGGAATCCGTACTATTTTATCAGTAGTCAGGCGGGATTTAAAATAAAGAACAGACCAGCTGAATTTATAGATATTCTTATGGAAACTCTCAATGACAGCACAAATGCTCTCCGGAAAGTCGCTGAAACTATCGACACTTCATATCAGTCGGAAAATATGTGGCTTGATTTTTCACAGGCTGTATCAAAGAGAATTGAAGATTTTGCAGATATAGATGTAAAGGATATGCCCGTTTCTGCCCGTTGGATATACGCCACAGCACTGGCAACTGCAAACCGTGCCAAGTATAAATCACAGATTTTAGCAATGGCTGGTGATACAAGCAAAAAAGTTAAAGAGGCTTTAGTTGCCGTAATTTCGATAAAATGGCATGATGATATTGTTGAATTGCTACAGTCTAAAAAAATTGGTATGCGTGAAATTGCAGTATCTGTAATCGAAAAACAGAACGACGGTTCTTTCCGTGAGGAACTCACAAAAGCCTTTGAAAAAGAAAAATCCGAAAAGCTGAAATCACGTCTTGCCGTACTTATCGGGGAAAAAACTGCCGGAAGTGAAACTACTGAAAATTCTGCAAAGGTTGATATTGTCACAATGCTTGTCAAGGGGTCAAAGGGTAAAAAAGTAGCATTTCTGTTTGAATATCCATACAAGACAGTACATTTCACGGACGGCACGGAAGTACCGGAAAATTACCTCAAAGCTCTGATTATTCTTTATTCCGATATGACATCAATAGCAATAAATAATACCGCCGTGGAACTTGCCGGAAAAATAAATCCTGATGAACTTAATGACTTTACAATAGAAGTATTTCGTCGCTGGGCTGATAAAGGTGCAACCGCTAAAACAAAGTGGGTTATGTGGTTCTGTGGCGTGCATGGCGGACATGGCATGATTGAAACTCTCATGAAATACATAAAGGAATGGGCTGAACATTCAAGAGGAGCTATTGCATCGGAATCTGTAATGGCTATGGCTGTGAATGGCAGTTCAGAGGCACTCATGAATGTTGACAGCATAGCACGTAAATTCAAGCATAAACAGGTTAAAAACTCCGCAAATAAAGCCCTTGATGATGTCGCCGGAATACTTGGTATAACAAAAGAGGAGTTAGCCGACAAAATAGTTCCCGATATGAATTTTGACGACAAAATGTGCCGTGTTTTCGATTACGGAAACAGACAGTTTAATGTATATCTTACTCCGACTCTTGAAATCGAAATCTACAACGGTGACAAAAAAGTAAAAAATCTTCCTAAACCGGCTAAAAGCGATGACCCCGAAAAAGCAGAAAAGGCTTATGAAGATTTCAAGATTATGAAAAAACAAATCAAGACAGTTGTTGCAAATCAGAAACAACGTCTTGAATATGTTCTCATGTGCGACAGAAAATGGACTTGTGAAAACTGGACAAATCTTTTTGTAAAAAATCCGGTTATGCATTGTTTTGCAATCGGTCTTATATGGGGCGTATACATTTCTCTTATACACATCTGACGCTGCCGACGATCTTACGCGTGTAGATCTCGG
>CAMWQI010000146.1 GCA_947176345.1 uncultured Ruminococcus sp. | reverse complement strand
CTCGTATATATCTTACCATATTTTTATTGATTTTTCAAGGTTTTTATAGTACTAGGGGTCAATCCTATTTTCAGAGAAATCTATACTGTTGGTAATGGAATAGCTGAATTTAAAGGCTATCGTATTACAGACAAGTGTATTGGTTGCGGAAGATGTCTGAAAGTCTGTCCCCAGAACTGTATTGACAAAGGTGAATCCAAGCCATATACTATCAGACAGAATAATTGTCTTCACTGCGGTGCTTGCTTTGAAAACTGTCCAACAGGAGCGATTATAAGAGTATGATTTTACAAACCGGAATGCGAACGGATATTCCTGCATTTTATTCAAAATGGTTTATGAAAAGAATACATGAGGGATATGTGCTTGTACGTAACCCATATCATATGGAACAAGTAACAAGATATGAAATCAATCCCGAAGTAGTTAACCTGATAGCTTTTTGTACAAAAAATCCCTCTCCGATGATGTCATATATGGAAAGGCTGAAAGAGTACGGACAATATTGGTTTGTCACCATAACACCATATGGAAAGGAACTTGAACCGAATGTTCCTCCAAAAGCTGATGTTATAAATTGTTTTAGAAAATTGTCCGATATGGTTGGAGTAAATTCTATGGGCTGGCGTTATGACCCTATTCTTATCAACAGCAAATATACTATCAATTATCACATTACAACTTTTGAGAAAATAGCAAAACAACTTTCAGGCTATACAGAAACCTGCATTATCAGCTTTGTTGACCTGTATGAAAAAGTAAAGCGAAATATTCCTGAAATCCGTGCAGTATCAGACAATGAACAGATTACTATTGCTAAGGCATTTGCAGAAATCGGCAAAATTTATGGAATTACTATAAAAGGCTGTCATGAAAATAAGGAACTTGCAAAGTATGGAATTGATATGAGTGGTTGTCTAAATAAGGCAGTATATGAAAAGGCACTGGGTGTTTCCCTGAATCTGCCAAAGAAAAAGTCTCAGCGTGACTGCAACTGTTTTTTCAGGACTGACATAGGTGCATACAACTCCTGCGGACATTTTTGCAGATATTGTTATGCAAATGCCAATGTGCAGTCAGTGAAAAGAAATATGATGAGACATAATCCAAATTCGCCGTTTTTAATAGGTGAAAGTCTGCCGAATGACAAAATCAGTAACGCAAGACAGTACAGTTATATAGACAGTCAGTTAAGTTTATGTTAGGTGATATACAATGAATAAATTCTTGATAGAATATCTTCTTAATGAAAATTCAGAATACAGCGGAATCAATATTCCAACATCGGAGCAGGAACAATTTCAGCTTTACAGAAGTCTTGTCAATATCCGTCCTGCCGAATCTGCTTCTCAGGATTATATAGACGCAGAAAATCATTTTTTGCAGGATTTAACAGAGCAAAAAGGCATTACAGACATTGCAGATTTACAATCGGTTGAAGATAATATTTATCTCTGGCAGGGCGATATTACAACATTGAAATGTGGAGCAATTGTCAATGCGGCAAACAGTGGAATGACAGGGTGTTATCAGCCTTGTCATAATTGTATTGACAACTGTATTCATACCTTTGCAGGTGTGAAATTAAGGCTTGAATGTGCGGAAATCATGCGGAAACAAGGTTATGAAGAGCCGACAGGTCAGGCAAAAATCACATCTGCGTATAATCTGCCGTGCGATTATGTCATTCACACTGTCGGAGCTATCGTAAACGGCAGACTTACAGAAAAACACTGTGAACTTTTGCAAAGCTGTTATCAAAGCTGTCTGGAGCTTGCTATACAGAATAATATTGAAAGTATTGCATTCTGCTGTATTTCTACAGGAGTTTTCGGTTTTCCAAAACAAGAAGCTGCTGAAATTGCCGTGAAAACGGTCAGGGAATTTCTAAAAAATCATAGTATAAAGGTTATTTTCAATGTGTTCGGAGATGATGATTATGAAATTTACAAAAGATTACTCAGCTGAAATTTCAAGGCTGAAAAATGAAATAGAAACTGCTGATTCAATCATTATCGGAGCAGGTGCAGGACTTTCTACAGCCGCAGGATTTACCTATTCAGGCGAGAGATTTAAAAAACACTTTTCTGATTTTATAGGGAAATATGGCTTTAAGGATATGTACTCAGGCGGATTTTATCCCTTTTCAACTCCTGAAGAACACTGGGCATATTGGTCAAGATACATCTATGTCAATCGCTATATGGACGTTGATAACGGCACTTATCGTCGACTTTTTGAACTTGTAAAGAACAAGGATTATTTTGTAATAACTACCAATGTAGACCATCAGTTTCAGAAAGCAGGCTTTGACAAGAAACGTCTTTTCTATACACAAGGCGATTATGGACTGTTTCAGTGCAGTGAGCCTTGTTGTCGGGAAACATGGGATAATGAGGATATTATTATTCCTATGCTCGATACACAGGACGATATGAAAATTCCTACAGAATTTATTCCGAAATGCCCCCGTTGTGGCAAGTCCATGACTATGAATCTGCGTGCAGACGATACATTTGTACAAGATGAAGGCTGGTACAAAGCGGCTGAACGATATGAGAATTTTCTTCGCACAAGAAGTAATCAGCATATACTCTTTCTGGAACTTGGTGTGGGATATAATACACCTGTTATTATCAAATATCCGTTCTGGCAGATGACTTCTGAAAACCCTGCTGCCGTTTATGTCTGTATAAATTATGGTGAGGCTTTTTGCCCTGAACAGATTGAAAGGCAGTCGATTTGTATTAATGGAGATATTTCAGTAATTCTGAAAAGTTTGTAGAACATATTGTTTTGCCATTAAAAGATATAGTCAGATTCTTTGCATTTTCGAGCATGAATGAATATACCCAATTTCAAAGTATTTATTAAGTGTTTCTGTTTTTATCATTTTCAGCATACACAAAATCCAATAATAGCATGGTACATGATTGATTCCGAATTTCTCCTTTAAAAATTTGCTTACTATGTCATTTGATGCCCACTGATGTATTTGGCTTACATTTTTCAGTCCACAGATACTTCCAAGTATTCTGTGATTCTGTTATTTTTCATATTTTTATTATATCATACCTTGTCAAGTTTTGAAAATTGATTTGTGTGCTATAGATGTTACCATTTCAGAAACATGGCAGTATCTGACAGGAAGTCTGAACTCTAAGCGACAGGTTATGCTGATGAACATGGAGCAGGAAATAGAATTACCTGTACTAGATAAAGATGTTTCTGCATACAGCAGTTTGTCATTCGTGAACCAGATAAAATAACGGCAAAAATTATCCTGAATTTTAATTGACAAGCTGTATAAAATATAGTATAATTAGTATATTAAATAATACCGAAAGGAAAACAGAATATGAAAAAGAAGAATTACAAAATCAGGCAGGTTGAAACAGACGGCAGACTTTACTATTTCTATGAGATGGAATGGAATCTGTACGGCAGACGTGAACGCTTCTATGCACCGACTGAGGAAGAACTATGGGAGAAGTTACAGCAGACGGAAGACGAAAGACTGAAATATCTGCTGAAATCAGCTCCGGAAAATCCTGTACTGAATGACTGTATCACTCTGTATTTCAAGGGACAGCTGAGTATCGGAAATCCGGTGGAGCTGAAATCAGACCTGCTCTTTGTCAGGACAATGACTTCCGGTTCGGAAATCGACCGCAGTATCACGGAGCTGTCAGCAGAGGATATTCAGGACTATTATCAGAAACTGTCCACAAGATACAGCACAGAAGAAATCGGCAGGCTTCATGAAATCCTTGCCGAAATTTTTCAGTCATTCAGTCATATCGGCATACAAACAGCTGATTTAAGTAATGTACAGCTTCCGGACAGGAAAACAGTTTCGGATAAATCCGAAAAAGCGTTGCTGTCGGAGCAGGAAATGCAGATTCTTATGTTGCAGTGTCAGGCTTCAAGAAACAGCAACACCAATAATGCTCTGGTGATTATCTTTGCACTTTATACTGGAATTTATCTGAATGATATTTTTGAAATCCGCAACAGTGATGTCAGGCTTGATGACTGTACTGTTATTGTCGGAGAAAATGCAGTTCCGATGTACAGTGAATGTATGGAATGGTTGAAGGAACGCATTGCAGATAAGGCTGTAGAAAGCGATGTGCTTTATAAAAATCCTGAACAGAAGGAAAATATCATCAGGAATTACCTGCAAAACAATCCGGACGAATATCTTTTTACAAATGCAAAAGGAAATCAGACAACATATAATCCGGCTGCACGTTTTCTGAAGAATATTGCGGAAAAATGTGGTCTTTCACGCAGTATCACTCCCCTTGTCCTGCACCGTTCATATCTTGCAGATGCCCTTAAAAACGGAGCATCTGTCGAAGAACTGAAATCCGTTTACTGTCATGATGATAAATTCTACAGCAGTTTAATTAAAATATAAAATAAAATCATTTTTCTTGACTTTATCCTGCAATTATGATAAAATATTTATATATCAATAAAATATATGAATATTCAATTGTGAAAGGAATTTGAAATGGCAGATAAATTTGACCCGAAAAAAGTAAGGCTGATTGAGCAGAACGGAAGTTCTTACTATATGTACCCTTTTTCAAAAAAAGATACAGGCGGTAAGGACAAGAAAATATATGGAAAATCAGAGGAAGAACTCAGGGATAAGGTGATGGCTTTCTATAAAGAAATGAGAGCCGTGCCGGAAGTACAGACAACATTGCTGAAAGATTATGTGGACTACTGGGCAAAAAAGTCGTTCGGCATTATTGAAACTCCTGAAATTGTAAAGATTCTGAACCTGTTCAATGTGATGGTTTACGGCTCTCTAAATACTGACATATCAAAGATTACGCTGGAAGATATGCAGAATTTTTACCGCAAAATGCAAAGGGAATTTCCTTTTGAGAACGTCCAGAGAATAGATAGTTCACTCCGTGCAGTTTTTGAATATGCGAAAAAAGATGGTATAGAAAACTTTGATTTCAGTGAAATTCCGCCATGTACGGAGCAGGACTGTGGCAGTGAAATGTGTCCGGTGGAATATCTTCCGACAGCAGAACAGCAGAAACATCTGCTTGAATACTGCCGTGCCGATACCAATACAAAGCGTTCAAGCTGGCTTCTCGTGTTCACGCTGATGACCGGACTGCTCGCATCAAAAGCCGTGAAAATCCAGTACAAAGATTGCAATTTTGCCAATAAACAGGTGACTGTCAGTCTGACAAAGAACGTATTTCCGTTCCTGCTGAATGACGAAGTAATCAGCTGGCTGAAATCAATTATTGTTGAAAGAGCCGTTGAAGAAGCTGTCAAAAATAAATGTCTGCCAGAAACTCTGGAGCGTTACGGTATGACTTCCGATATGGTTGACGCAAAAAATCCGGTTCAGGAGCAGGTTGTATTCAATATCTGCAATAATCCGCAGTACAGGGATATTTTTATTGCGAACTATATGGAACAGAAGCCTGAAAACTATATTTTCGTCAACAAAAATTTCAAGCCTGTCATCATCAATAATTTACAGCATACGCTTGATATTGTGTGCAGGAAATGCGGTCTGCCGTCCGGAATCACGCCTGCTGCACTGCACAAGGCTTTTATCGCAAAAGAACTCGAAGAAGGCAAATCTATTGATAATCTCAAAAAGCGATACGGCTATGTCAATAAAGTGGCAATCAATAAAATCAAAGCTGCTTACGACCTCAGAAAACTTCTGTTCTGAAAAAATTACAGTCCGCACAGGACTGTATTTTTTATGCACATTTTGTATTATGAAAATAATAAAAAATAGCAAAATTATATTGATATATCTTTTGAAATATGGTATAATATTCAAAGAAAATATTATAAAAAGACAGGTGAAATAATATCAAAAAATCAAAAATTTCTGAAAATTCTATAGGTCTGACAACAGACAATTACCGTATTCTTAACGTGAGTTCGACAGAAAAAATCAGTCAAGCAGGCCTAAAAAGCCC
>CAMWQI010000145.1 GCA_947176345.1 uncultured Ruminococcus sp. | reverse complement strand
TTACTCTTGCTTTTATTCGTATTATTTTAAAAAGATACTGAACAGGCTCTAAAAATTCAGTCAAATGGAGCTATTTGGTTGAGATATAGAAGGTAAAGCTAAACCGTTTGTAGAAGAAATATAATCTCCACAAGCAGTTTTTTGACGGACATTTTCCGTTATTACTGGGTTCTGATTTCGAACTGTGCTGACGGAGAATTTCCGTTAAGATTTCAATCTGTTTATTACTCCTCGTATTATCACCAGATATGAGGCTTGAAACAGCCTTTTTTCTTTGATTTTGTGGTATAATTTAAATATCAGAAATAAACGGAAAGAGGTGCTTTTGTGATGTTTGTAAATATGAAAAATATTACATCAGAAGCAGCGGCATACATAGAAGCACTGGAAGAAAAATCAGATTGTGATAAACTCGGTGGCATATACAAATGATAAAATACATTCCGAAGGTTCAGATGAAATCCGTTCATTTAACCAGCATATTGAATATTTCTATGAAAAATCAGACGGTAGTATGAGTACCTATCATGATAATAAATATATTTATTCTGGTTTATTGTGAGAATCAATTTGCATAAACAGACAGAACTATATATTTCTGTGCATTCTCACAAAATCAGCATATTTTGAGACTACCTGTTGTGGTAGTCTCAGAACTTTTTTGATGTAAAAAAATTCTCATATCTCGGTTGTCATTGCAAGTATTTTTCCAAAATTTTTTATTCAGCAGAATGTATGGCAAGAATATTATAAATACGGTTGATTTTCCCTTACCGAATTGTTTCAGGAACATTTTCGGAATAGATTCTTTTTACCCTGATACCCGAATCCGTGACGTACTCAATCGATTTTGCGGTGTCGGAAGTCTTTAATATCTAATTTTTCATAGCTTCATTTTTTCCTTTCGGAACGGCTTTGCTTTCTATTTGTTCTTGCCGTTGAATTTTTATAAATCAAATCAATTATATCATACTGAAAAGAAAAAATCCAGCCGCAATATTGACGAAGTTCAGGCTGAATTTTTAAATTCCGTCCCGCAGACTGCACCGATGAAAATTGAACTTAAAAAAATCAAAATCACGCTGTAACGGCAATTTTTCGGATTCATTAAAGTGAAAACTTGATTATTCCTACAGAAAGAAAAATGAGAAATCGCATAGTATCAATCAGATAGCCGTTTGTGTAAACAGCAATGTTTATTTGGAAGATATTGCCGAGATTAAGGACGGAGTGAATAAGCTTTGGCAGCCACTTAACTTTTTGCAAACTCAGCTTTTGAAAGTAAAGCATTGATGAATATTTTTATAACGAAAAGTGCTGTCAGGAATGACCCTAACAGCAAAAAAATCATAATGAATATAGTTTGAATATTGAACTGTTTAAATACCAATAATCACAGATGAAAGTTAATGGTATGAAGTTTGTATATGCAACTATGAAGAAAATCTACTATTCAGTAAATATAAATCAACTATTGAGTCTTTTGACAAACCAAAGTAATATTCATACAGTCATCCGATATTTCCGCAAAAATATTTCCTCCCATAGCGTTCATAAGCTGACGGCATATGTAAAGTCCAAGTCCGCACCCTTGCTTGTTTCCTGCGTTTGAACCTCTCCAGAAGCTGTCAAAAATATGCGGTAGTTCTGCATAGGGAAGTTTACAGCCACTGTTTGAAACGGTAATAAGACGGCAGTCTTCCTCGTCGGAAAAACTGAGGAAGATATAATGCCCGTCACCGTATTTTACAGCATTTTCAATGATATTCTGCAAAACCTCTTCAAGCCTATCAGGGTCGCCTGAGACAAGACAATCCGTGTATTTACCTATATTAAAATCAGTTCCAAGAGCAGTCAGCTTATCAGTATAATATGACGTGATTTTATCAACAACCTGTGACAAATAAAAATCAGCCGGATTTATTTCAAATTTCATGAAGTCACTGTTAAGATTTTTAATCATTTCATTTATAAATCCCTCTATTTCATCAGCTTTGGAATTTATATTTTCTGCAACTTCAATCTGTTTATTTCCGGTGTAAAGTCCCTTGGAAATGGCTTTTGAATACAGTTTTATTGCCGAAAGAGGAGTTTTTATATCATGTGAAAGTGACATAAGGAAAGTTTTTTCTTTTTTTGCCTGCTCCATTTCACGGAGTTCAGATTTTTCCAGTGTTTCCCTGAGCATATCAAGTCCCCATATAAATTTTCCGAAATAATGGTGTTTATTTTCTTTAAGAGGAACTGAAAGTGTGCCTTTTGCAAGCTGATACGGATAGTGGCTTAATTTCATAAATGGTTTTATAATATTATTTCTGATATACAAAAGAGTTAAAAATATAATTAATAATAAAATCAATAATAAAATATTAACAATAAATTTTGATTTAAAACTATTATCATTATATTCTATACGATATAATGTGTCATTTATTTCTCTTATTACATATTCATTTTTTGTATTGTAAAAGTTCCTGTCTGCATCATATTCATAAATACCAAGAATTGTACTGTATTCATCTGCATTTATTTTGTTGCCGTTGGTGATTTCCTGTTCGATACGATTTATTTCTATCTTGTAAAGTTTAATATCATCTGATTTTTTGCTGAACATGATATAATTTATGCCGAAAATCACAGCAAGCATTATTAATGAAACAGCAGTAATAAATCTATCAAAAGCTTTCATTTTCGTTCTCCCAACGATAGCCTCTGCCCCATACAGTTATGATTTTTTCGGGATTTTTCGGGTTATTCTCTATTTTTTGTCGTAACCATTTTATATGTACGGTAAGGGTCTGCAATTCAGAATCACTGTCAACTCCCCATATTCTGTTGAATAAAAAGTCTTTATTCAGGGTTTGTCCCTTATTTTCGATAAGCAGACGCAAAAGTTCAAATTCCTTTGAAGTCATGTTAACAGGCATACCACATTTCGTTACAGTTTCGTCTGCAATATTCAGTGTAATATCACCGTCTGAAATAATATCGAGTAAAAGCCGACGTTTGAAAATACCCTTTATTTTCGCAAGCAGAATATCAATATCATACGGCTTTTCAATGTAATCGTCCGCACCTGATAATATTCCGTTTAGCTTGTCTTCCTTGTCGGCTTTGGCAGTAAGCATGATAATAGGTGTATTATCGCCCTGTCTGATTTTTCTGCATACAGCAAACCCGTCAAGTTCAGGAAGATTTATATCAAGCAGGACAAGCCTTGCCCCGTATTTTTCATACAGTGACAAGGCTTTTTCTCCTGTTTCGGCAATGCTGACCGTATAATTTTCCATACGCAGAAAATCACAGAGCAGTCCGCAGAGTTCCTTATTATCTTCGACTATAAGTATATCAATCATTTTACCAACCCATTTCTAATAGCCAGTTATTCAGGTCACGCTCACGGTCACGGAGGGGAAGCGTTCTGTTAATATTATACTCTCCTTTTATATTGCCGTCAACAAGAAATAGTACCCTTGTACATTTTGACGCAACTTTTGCATCGTGAGTTACAAGCATAATAGTTGTACCATCACTATTGAGTTTTGTCAGTTCATTCATGACTTCTTCAGAAGAAGTGCGGTTTAATGCGCCTGTCGGCTCGTCGGCAAACATCATCTGCGGATTATTTATCATACTCCGGCAGATACAAGCTCTCTGAAGCTGTCCGCCCGAAACCTCGTTAATGTCATTGTCCATTATCTCAATAATATCAAGTTTCCGCATCAAATCCTGTCCACGCTGGACGGTCTCTTTTCTTGACTCTTTGATTTTGTCCGACTTTACAGCAGGAAGTATAATATTATCAAGTACAGACAGATTTTTCATCATATACATCTGCTGAAAGATAAATCCCATATCATCAAGACGCATTTTAGCAAGTTCGTTTTCATTCAGACTTGCCATATTTCTGCCACAGAATATTACTTCACCTGCTGTCATTTTGTCCATTCCCGAAACAGTATAGAGAAGTGTGGACTTTCCCGAACCTGACGGACCCATAACGGCAACCATTTCACCCTCTTTTATGGTGAAACTTATATTCCGGAGTACATTATTCTGCCTTTTGTTGACAATATATGTTTTACATAAATCTTTTACTTCAAGTATAGTTTTCATATTTTTCTCCTATTCAATATTGGAAGTATCGGAAGACTTAATTGACTTTGTATAAAGAGAAGTCAGAAAAGTTCCCGCAAGTGTTGCAGATAAAATTACAAGCGGATAAACCACAAAAATCTCAATTGGACGAATTTCATAGCTGATACCTGCCACAGCTCCCATTATAGCAAAAATCGGGTCAATGATAAGCTTTGTAAAAGGCTTGCAGAGTAAGCTTGCTATAACATATGCTGCAATTCCTACTATAAAAAAACGTGCCGTGTGATGTGCATAAATCGCATTATTTCTGAATCCGATTGCTTTCATAAGTGCGATTTCAGACTTTTCTTTTGCAATAAATGAACGTTCCATAAGTACGCTTATCATAACAATGATAATAAATGAAATTATAAGTACAAAATTCTTTACTCCTGCGATAATATCACTCGCTCCCGTATTATCCTTGACATAATCTTCAGCATTCATTACTTTCTGACTGTTAAAAATATCTTTCAGCTTTTCAATTCTGCTGTCGATTTCTTTTTTATCGGGGTTATCGTCAAAGTCAATCTGATATGCCATTGCACTTGCAATACTTGAATCAGACGGGAAAATATTTTCGTTAAGTCTGCCACATTCTCCAAGATTCCCGAAAGTCTGGAAAAGCGCAGTAATAATATAGTCGTTTTCCTCACCGTCAATTGTAAGCTGTAAGGTATCGCCTATTTCTGCATTGAGTTTTTCGGCTATTGGTTCGCTGATTGCTATTTCATTGGCGTAACACGGAGCTGTTCCCTGAGTATAGATGTACTCATCAGCACTTGTTTTATTACACAGCTCAAACATTACAGTAGTTTTAATATCGCCGAACTTCACCGGAAGCTGATACAAAGTTTCTATATGAACATCTGCCGGCATACCATTATCAGAAAGTTCTTTTTCCACTTCTTCAATAGTCTCATCAAGAGTTTTTCTGCCCTGCATAATTTCCATAAGACTTTTTGAATCATTATAATATACATCGCTTTTTGTAGTGCCGAAAAGGAAAAGTAATTTATCGCTGTTGAGGGTATTTGCGGTATTCGCAAGTACCATTACAAGAAGCATACATAATGTAAATACTGCCGTAATTATGCCATACTGTTTCGGACTGCTGAGAACATCATTAAGTGAAAGAAAACCTGTTGTTTTAAACTTGCTTTTGCTGAGATGTATAATACTTTTTTTGTGAAAGCGTTCTCCGGTCTGACCACTCCTTACTGCATCAATAGGAGACATTTTTTTGATTTTTGCGGTACAGCTCCAACAGAACATCAGAATTATGCCGACTACTGCAATACTGCATAAAATCTCTATTATACTTGATTTGTCATTGCCCAGAACAATATTTTTACTTACACTGTCCAGCATCATATTTCCAAACGGAATACTTGCAATATATCCTATCAATGCACCAATTACAGCTATTCCGAAATACTTTACAAGATAAAGTCCACGGACAGAATTATTTCTTATGCCGACAGCTTTCATAACGCCTATTTCCCTGAACTCCTCTGCAATTGTAAAGCCTATTGTAAATCGGAGAACGACAAATGAAACAAGAATCAAACAAATACTTAAAACAAGCAACATTCCTGCAACAATTATACTCATAACATAAGTCATTTTTATAGTAGAAACAGAACCGTTAAAAACTATAGAAGTACATTCTGAAACTGCTGATTCCAGAGCTGTTGTGTCATTTGTATTAACATAGAAAATTCCGCCTGTATTTCCCTGTTTTGCCATATCATCGGCACTTATTTTCTGATAGTCGCTGTCATTCAGGAGAAATCTTGGATTCCCCATCATTTCACCGCCTAAAAAAGCGTCTTTTACAAT
>CAMWQI010000144.1 GCA_947176345.1 uncultured Ruminococcus sp. | reverse complement strand
TTTAAGTACTATATCAAATATATTTTTTTGAAATTAGGAATTTATTAATTAGTTTTATTTATATCAAAGTTAAAAGTTTTAACAATTTCATCATCATCTGGTAATTCAAGTTGAATGAATCTTCCATTACTCTCATTGCCTTCAGCATCTTCCAAAATACCTGTAAGGATAAACTGTTTTTTCGCCTGTTTAAAAATAAGCTCTCCAAACTCCGAATATGGTTTGAGATAATTCTGTTTCGCAATCTGTTCTGCAAACTCAGCGTTACCTTCATTGAAAATCATTTTTATATCTGACTGGTTTACAATGTCATGATTTCTTCCTCTGAGTTCACCCGCACCCTGATATACCGCTATAACAATTATATTTAACTTAACCATGTCTTTCATCAGCTTATAAAACGGACTGCTGACTTTTCGCTCAAATGCTCCCGCTGTGTGAAGTACAAGAAAAATCTCCTTTTCTAAAATCTTCTTTTTTGTTTCAAGAAAATAAGTTAAAATTTCTTCGATATTATCACCATACAAAGAAAAAATTCTCCTGTCATCATTTTCAACATAAATTTCCTGAATATCTTCATCAAATATTATTTCATTTAAGTTATTGGTTTCATATACTATTTCTTCGATGGCTTCTTCATCAAATCCATAATTCCTCATATTGTTAACAATAGTATGTCCTTCTTCATCAATAAAGAAAACAACTGCATTTTTTTCTGAAAGCTGTAAAGTAATCAGGTCAGCAAGAGTTGATGTCCATAATGTATTTTTACCAACGATTGTAAGTCCAGTAAAAAGATGATTGCCATATTCCAAGCCAACCTTGTTTCCGTTTTTATCATATCCCAAGAAAATTTGCTCATCATTAAATATACATGGCGTATAATTCTGATTACCGCCCACAGTAGCTTTTTGTGCCTGCTCAGATAAAACAGTATCGCTCAGGACAGTCAGTCTTATGTCTCCGCTGTAGCTCTTGCCAAATAATCTGACCTTTGTTTTAAGATTTTCGTTAGAGTAAAGCACTCCTTTTTCGTATAGTGCCTTTCTCAGATGACAGTCAGTATCGGCTATATTCATTCTTGAAACAAGTATATCAAACTCCTTATCAGGAATGTAAAGTTTATCGCCAACTCTGTAAATAACAGGATAGTCTCCAGTCTCACCATAGCATCCTGATAATTTTGAATGATACACAAGTTCAAATTTTTCATCGGGATTCTCACTTAAAATCACATTGTTCAGAATATGGGTAAATTCCTTTTCGATAGTATTGAAGTTATCTATTTCTTCCGAATTACGAATTATTTTTTCTATGTAATCTGACATTTCATCCTCAGTAATTACTTCTTCTGAATACTCTTTTATGCGATTGTTTATATAGTGATATACTTCCATACATATAGCGTATACATGATTTGATGAAGCATATTTGAACTTTTTCTTTTCCCTTAAAGATTTCAAATTTGTTGGAAGATGGGTAGCAAACATCCAGTTAGTTCCGATATGCCTTATCATGTATTCATCAAATCTGTGCATGACTTCAACATCAGAAGATGTTATCGCAAGCGTTCTTGTAAGCATAGAAGCATCTATCATCATTACAGAATTACCATCAAGCACAGAACCCAATCTGTCGCTTATAACACAAGTAACATAGGGATATTTTTTTATTTCTTCTAAGTCAGTATCAGGATTATATCCAGCAATTCTTTCGGCAATTTTCCTGATAGTTTCCTCACCATTTCTATGTTTATAGTCCGAGTCATTTCTGTCATCGTTAAACAGAAAGACATCATCCTTATACTCCGACATCAACTTTACAGCACTTTCCGATTTCATATTTACAGACAGTTCTTTTTCCTTTTCAATAAGCCTTCCATATACCTGAAGATAAGGTGATATTTTATTGTAATCGCCTTTTATAACAGCTATTTTGCAAAAAGACGTATTTACTGTATTGAACAAACTTGAATATATGCCAGCAATTCTTATGATATTCAGAAGCATATACAGTAACTTATCTTCATGCCTTTTTACCGAATCAACAAAATTTTCTGTAATAATATCAGGCATAAAAGTGGGAAACAGTTTAAAATGCTTCTTGACTTTCTGCGGCAGATGATAAGATTCGCAAAACTCTACAGAAGCAAAGTATAATATATTATTATAAGCGAAAAATCCTGGTTTATCAGGACTTACACCTTGTAGTGCTTTTCTTTCAAGAAGAATTTTCAAATATCGGCTTATATCCGTCTGTTTAATCTTATCATTAAAACAGTCAACCTTATTATCAATAAAAGCCCGACGAAAATTATCTCTGTACTTATCAGTATCAAATGAAAACTCAAAATTAATTATTTGATTCTGTAATGTGCGATAAACCCCTGATAATTGATAATATTCATCATACCGAACCACATTACTGATATACATTCTTGCAACTATCCGAGTTCTGATGTTAGTGGCTTTTTTACTGCGTTTAATGTCTTCACCTATGGCATCTTTGCCTGATTCCTGTGCTATAGAGTTTTTTGATTCAACAACAAACATTACGGGAGCTTGCGGAAACAACTCTGTCGGATAAGCAATATCATCAACATCTTCTGGAATATCCAATGTTCCGCCAAGTTCATTTATTGAAAACTGTATTCCAGGACGATATACTATATCATTACTTACTTCCTGCTGAACGTCCTGAGGTGTTACAGGCTTACCATATTCTTTGTTAATATCAGGATAATTTACATTATTTGTATCTTTGTGCTGACTTGAAACTGATGACAAATTTTCAAAAACCAAATTTGGAGTGTTGTTATTATTGTCCATCTTTACAACCCCGTTCTATTATTTTCCGATTTGGAATAATTTCATTATACCATAATTTTCAGTATTTGTACATACTTTTTTGTAAATTATTACAATCAATTTGTCCCTGTAGTAAAGGAAAATTTGAATACAAATGTACTGTACATTTATATGAAACAAGCCTTGCTCTGCCAACCGCCTGCTCCTGTTCGCTTTCTATCATATATAACTGGATTGCTTGCAAAAATGAATCCTTGAAAGTCATAAAAGGAAATGAAAAGCCGTTTCTCTGTACTCTTCTTTTTGCCATTACATCATTTGGAATACAGCCTAATATCTGCATAAACCAGAGTTTATATACATAATCGGGTCTGTGGAACGTGCCAGCTACAACTATATTCTGACCCTGCAAATAGTTCAATCCCTGTGCAGCACCAAGATATATTCCTCCATATTTTGCGTACTTCTTAAAAGAAATAACTGCACAATCGGAATGTCTTTCACATATTTCCTTCATCAGTTCTGGATTCTGATTAAAGCAATCGTGACTGTATGTATGGTCTGCATGAATAATCAAATCACCTTTATATTTCAAATATCCCATATCATAAAATTCACTCAGTCTGTCATTGAATACTTTTGAATATATCTCTTTATCTGCTGTTGCTGATAAAATAATACAGTTACATTCAGGAAGTTTCTTTTCATATATAAACAGTATATCATCTCTTTCCGAATCATGATAAAAACACTCAGCTGATAATGACTGAAACAGATTTGATTTACAACATTCTGTATAATTTTTTAGAACAGACTTATTATATGATATAAAGTCATCTGAGAGAGCCGAAATAAATTCATACTGATTCACATTTACAATTGATTTCAGCTTATTTATCAGTCTTCCGTCAATATAATCTTCGCTGTTCTGTAAGCTGTAAATCAACCTAATCACTTCATTTCTCAATACTGATTTTGTCTGCATTATCATAGGTAAAATATCCTCATCAATTATCACATATTTTGTACTGAGATAATCTTCTTTCAGATTCAACAATCTCGCATGAGTAGTCAAAACAAGCTGTCCCCTGAATTTATGTGCAGTACTGATTTGATTAAGGTATGACATTGCATAAGAATTCTGAGAATCTCGTAAAATAAAGTTTACAGCCGTTTCGTCACCAATCGTATAAGCGTTCCTGATTTCCTCTGAAAGTCCATCAGGTAGCTTATCAAGCAATTCTTCAACAACAGGATACGAAATACAAGATACTCCCATTTTCTTTGCCTTGTATTCAATTTCTTTCATAAGTCTTGCATTAGGCAAAGCCATAATACACTGCTTGTCTGATTGCTTTACCGCCTGTAAACAAGCATAAGTTTTTCCTGCTCCAGCAGGTGCTTTTATTACTCTGATGCCAGGTAAAATCAATGATTTTTTTATCTTTTCACATAATTCATCTCGCATATCATCTATTGATTTATAGTGAACATTATCTTCAATTTCAACTATTCTTCTTCCCGATGTTTTTAATGTATAGCACATATTTGATTCATGGTTGCAATTTTCAGAATAGGGACAAAAGCTGTCACATCTTGATGCATGGTAATCTCCTCTTATAGCACATTCCATTTGTATAAATTTTCTTTGAATATCACCATACTGCTCAGAATATTTCTCGAGAATATTCATAAATAACTGTTTTCCGCCACTCAGTTGAATCAGATTGAGCATCAGTCCAAACCACTCACTATGGGATAATCTGATTCCATTGATAAAGTCATTTATTAATTGACATACCTCACCAGCACAAGGAGAAAGTTTTTGTTTAAGTTCCCTTTTCCCCGTATTAATCTGATTTGAAAACCTCGAAAAGAAAATTTTATAGTTGCTATCTGATGAATTATCGGAAAGAACCATATTATTATATATAGTAATTTCTTTTATTTCATCACTTTTAAAAAATTCGTCAATTGTATTGTTTTCCACCTTCTCTCTACAAGAAGAGAAGGCACTGGAATCATATACTACGGAGTTATCCTGGATATAAAAATTACCGTTCATAAGAACGATATGCGATTTATTTGCTATCTGTTTCAGTTTTCTTGCCTTGTTGGCAGGATTATTTTCTTCAAGGTACTGCATTGTACTAATAAGCAAATCATAAATGCTAAACATAACATCACCATTACAGACACTGTTCTTTCCAGGAAAATAAAGTTTACTGAAATCCTTTGATGTCTGGTCTGCTTCTGGATATACAGTACATAAGCAGTTGGATATAAGAACAGCTATATCCTTATCTTCAACTACCTGATTGCATATAAAAACAAACCTGAATCTCGAATAATTCTCAGAACTCATAGTCTCATAATACATTGCTACTGGTATACGATACCTTTCAGCACGTTCAAGTGCATCATGTAAAGACAAATCACCATCAAAATCAAGTGCAAAAATCTGTATTGAATCCAGTTCGTCCTGTTTTTTATCATTTCCAATAAAAGTTGCAGGACACCACACATAACCATTTTCAATAATCCCTGTAAGTTTCTCAACAGTAATACTCATTCTATATTTTGCAATATTCTTGCAGATAAGACTTGTTTTTATTTCCTTCTTGTCATTCTTGACAGGACGATAGTATACTGAAACATTATATTTATTCATATCAGGCACTTCCTCTTTAAAATTGTTTATTTCTGATTAATCAGATTTATCTTAATGTTAGAAAGCACACAAAAAATGACCAGCAGACTAATCTGCTGGTCAAAAAACAATCCCTTTGTGCGAAACTATTTCGCACACAAAAGGTATCAGAAAGTGAATAATTATCTTTATATTATCCACCTCCCGAAGCCTGACAAATTTCGCTTACTTACATTAGTTTCTCATTTGTCAGACCCGACTAAAATTAACAAAAATAAATAGTAAAAAGTTAAAAGTCATAAAATTGATACCCAAACAGCTTACATGATAAGCCTTTCAGTTTGTATCGTCAGTCATTTTAATAATATAGCTATTGACTGATTCAATAGGTATTTTCCATTTATTTCCCAATATAAAACCTTTGATTTCTCTGCTTTCAAGAAGTCTGTATGCCGTATTTTTCCCGATATTCAATAGTTTCATTAGTTCTTCTATTGTTATTATTCTGTTTAAATTGTCACACATCTCTTTACCCTCCTTTAATTTTATTATTATGTTATATATTTTGTAAAATGAAATATCTTCAATTATATATCATAATGGTGAA
>CAMWQI010000143.1 GCA_947176345.1 uncultured Ruminococcus sp. | reverse complement strand
TGGCTGCTTACTCCTTTCTACCTAAAAAGCCCTCTATCTGTTCTGCTTCTAACATACAGGAGGGCTTTTTATGCTTACTCGATTGATTTTTCTGTCGAACTCACGTTAAATTATATAAAAATAAAAATATATTCAACTTATTCGAGAAACAAGTATGAATATACATGTATTTCTAAAATTGTAATCCAGTGACATCTTCCCCCATCTGTAAGGTGGGGGATTTTCCGTCTGAATTTCATAAATCAGCAAATTGTACATTTTTTTCTGTATGGTGTTGTCAAAATACTGCAAATCAGAAAAACACGATAAAACCTATTGACAAAATCGGGAATATGTGTTATTATAATTCCTATAATATTAATAGGAAAAGTAAGATTTGAGGAGTGTATTATGGCTTGTTTTTTAGTACCAACTGCGGAGGCAGTTATTACAACAATCACAAAAAAAGTAATTTCAAAAAAAGAAATGGAAAATCCGTCCGAAAATCAGGAAATAAATTTTTCTGAAAAACTCGGCTGGCTAAATAAAATGCTTTGGGGTGGTTCTGCACTTCTTGCATTTGAACATCTTTGGCATGGCGAAATTACACCGTTTTTTCCGTTTCTGACAAATGCCGTCGATTCTGCTGACAGAGTTGTTATGTTTCAGGAAATGGCGACATCGGGTGTAGGAATGGCTGCACTTGTCACGACTGTATGGCTTGGAATGGTTTCTGTTGTATCATATTGGGAAAAGAAAAAAATTCCGGTAAAGGTGGTGCAGAAATGACTTTATTAATTACCATCTTCGCCGCTGTCATTGTTACTGTTATATGGTATATCAGGGCGGACAGAAATAATCTGAAACTTGGTACGCTCTGTTTAATATACTGGGGTGCGTCGCTGATGTGGCTTGTTGATGCTGTGACAGAATATCTCAAAATAGGTGCGGAATTTTTCAATCCGTCCATTACTGATATGCTGAACGATTCTTTTTTAGGCTTTTCAGTGACTGCACTTGGTTTAGTAATATGGATTATCAATTTACTTATAAGTGACCCGAAAAATATTCTGAAATTAAAAATCAAAAATAACCGGAGTGATAAAAATGAAACATAAACACGAACATATACATAATCACCGTGCATTAATCGGATTCGATAAACACGGAATACCAACAGTCATTGCAGAATCCGACCATAATAATTCCGATGACCCGAATGCTTTTATCCGTGACTACATGAATGCAGTTGCAGAGTATAAAAAAACATTCCCGTCTAAACAAGACGTTATAGACCAAACCCCCGACCCCGCTGTTCGTGAAATGCTTTTGAGAATGGAACAGCTTGGTATTGATACGGCTTTTGACCGTTTCGACAGTCAGAAACCACAATGTAATTTCGGACTTGCCGGAATATGCTGTAAAATATGTAATATGGGTCCTTGCCGTATAACTGCTAAAAGTCCGAAAGGTGTTTGTGGAGCTGATGCTGATTTGGTAGTTGCAAGAAACCTGCTCCGTTCAGCAGCGGCTGGTACGGCACAGCATGGTATGCACGCCCGTGAAGTAATACTTGCATTGAAATGGGCTGCTACCGGAAAACTGGACATTCCAATTATGGGCGAACAGAAAATTATAAGCACAGCTAAATCTTTCGGAATTTCTACAGAAAACAGACCAATAAAACATATTGCCTCTGATTTGGCTGATGTTTTGTTGGAAGATTTATCAAGAACTGTTCCCGACGACTATCAAACGATAAAAGCTTGTGCACCGCCTGAACGTCAGAAAGTATGGAAAGAACTTGACATACTGCCAATTAGTGCATATCATGAAGTATTTGAAGCATACCACAAATCAGGCTGTGCGATTGATGGTGACTGGAAAAGTATCATGCAACAGTTTCTAAGGTGCGGACTTGCGTTCACATTTTCGGGTGTTACTGGTGCGTCGATTGCTACAGACAGCCTTTTCGGAGTCGGCGACCGTGTGACTTCAAAAGTCAATATTGGTGCACTTAAAAAAGGTTATGTAAATATTGCAGTTCATGGACATCTGCCACTTTTAGTCAGTCAGATTGTGAAAGTTGGACAGGAAGAAAAATTCATTGAACTTGCAAAATCAAAAGGTGCAAAGGGCATTCAGTTTTATGGGATATGTTGTTCAGGACTTGCATCAATGTACCGTTATGGCGGAGTAATTCCGTTGTCGAATGCAGTTTCAGCGGAGCTTGTTCTCGGTACTGGTGCATTAGATTTATGGGTGGCAGATGTGCAGGACGTTTTCCCGTCAATTATGGAAGTTGCAAAATGTTTTCAGACTGTTGTTGTCACAACAAGTGATTCTGCAAGATTGCCAGGAGCTGAACGCTATGAATATGACCATCACCATTCCAATATCGAACAGACAAGAGAACTTGCTGAAAAAATCGTACTCAGGGCAATTGAAAGTTTTGAGTCAAGAAAGGGTATTCCTGTATATATTCCGCCATATGAAGTAGAAGCGGAAGTCGGATTTTCTGTGGAATATGTTCATAAACGTTTCGGTAGTATGCAACCACTTGCGAATGCTTTGAAAAGTGGTAAAATTCTTGGTATTGTAAATATAGTGGGCTGTAATAATCCGAAAGTGCTTTATGAAAAGGCAATAGTTGATGTTGCAGATGTATTGTTGAAAAATAATGTTCTGATATTGTCAAATGGCTGTGCATCATTTCCACTTATGAAACTTGGATACTGCAATACGTCCGCACTTGATAAAACAGGTGAAAGTCTCAGAGAATTTTTATCTCCGGATTTGCCACCCGTATGGCACGTCGGTGAATGTATCGACAATGCACGTTCTTCGGGAATTTTTGCCGGTATTGCCAACGCACTTGATAAAAATATCCATGAACTACCGTTTGCTTTTTCGTCACCTGAATGGGGCAATGAGAAAGGCATTGATGCTGCTTTGGGATTTCGTCTTATGGGCGTTGACTCTTATCATTGTGTTGAGGCACAAATTTACGGTTCACAAAATGTAATTGAGTTTCTGAAAGAGGGAACAAAAGAAATTCTCGGTTCTGCAATGCACGTTGACACTGACCCTGTGGCACTTGCGGAAAAAATTGTTGCTGACATGAAAGAACAAAGAAAGAAACTCGGCTGGGAGTGATTCTCATGAATAAATTAAAAAAAATTATCGCATTTTCAACATTGTTAGCTTTTTCCGCACTTTCCGGTTGCGGAAATAAAAATAATAATGACAAAATAAAAATTGCGTATCTGCCTATTACTCACGCACTTGCCGTATGTGAACTGGCTGAGGAGTCCGACGATATAGAACTTGTCAAATATGGCTCATGGACTGAATTAATGGATGCACTTAACACGGGCAGAGTTGACGGTGCATCTGTGCTGATAGAACTTGCTATGAAATCGAAAGAACAGGGCGTGAATATCAGTGCGGTTGCTCTCGGTCACAGGGACGGAAATGTGATTATTACTTCAAATGAAATTGAAAGTATTGCTGATTTAAATGGAAAAACATTTGCAATTCCGCACAGACAGTCATCACATAATATTCTGCTGAATGAAGCGCTTTCCGGAGCGGGAATGACAATTGATGATATAACTATCACAGAACTTTCGCCCACTGAAATGCCGTCTGCACTTGCTGGAGGTCAGATTGATGGCTACTGTGTGGCTGAACCATTCGGAGCAAAGGCAGTTTCTATGGGAATAGGAAAAGTCCTTTACTCTTCAGAAGAATTGTGGCAAAACTCCCTCTGCTGTGGACTTGTCCTGACGGATAAGTTTATGGAAAAAAATCCTGAAAAGACAGAAAATTTAATTTCTGCATACAAACAGGCTGGTGAAAATCTTAATTTAGAAAAATCAAAAGAAACTGCAAAGAAATATCTTAATCAGGACGATGATGTGTTGGATATTTCTTTACAGTGGATTTCCTATGATAATCTTGATATTACAAAAGAATCTTATGACACTTTGGCGGAAAAAACAATTAAATACAACTTGTCTAAAAATCCGCCATCATATGAGGATTTTGTAAAATAAATTGCAGGTGATTTTATGAAAAAGTTACTTTCTGTTAAAAATATATTGATTTCTTTTGCTGTGCTGATATTGATATGGCAGTTGATTTATACAATTGGCGGATTTAATAAAGCGTTGTTTCCGTCACCATATGATGCCGTTTCAGCACTAAAAGAATTATTCACAGAAGATTCTGTTTTAACCGATGTCGGTGCAAGCATGGCAAGATTTGCGGTTGGATATATCAGTTCCGTGATATGTGCTGTATTTCTGGGACTGATTCTTGGCAGACTGAAAAATATTTTTCAGTATATCAATCCCGTTATACAACTTTTGCGTCCGATTTCGCCAATGGCTTGGCTTCCGTTTATTGTGCTGTGGTTTGGAATTGGTGATATTCCGGCTGTAGTAATAATTTTTATTGCAGCATTTTTTCCTGTTCTGCTGTCCACTGTTTCAGCGGTCGGAAAAATTGACCCTATTTATACGAAAGTTTCAAAAAGTTTCGGAATAAAACAACCTCAATTGATGTGGAAAATTATTCTTCCTGCGGCTTTTCCACAGATTGCGAACAGTATACATCTTGCACTTGGCACAGCATGGGTATTTCTTGTAGCGGGTGAAATGGTCGGCGCACAGTCAGGACTTGGATATCTGATTATTGATTCAAGAAATAATCTTCGTGCAGATACGCTTATGGCAGTAATTATAATAATTGGATTGATTGGTCTGTTGTTGGATACAGCACTGGGACTACTTGAAAAACAAATCCTGAAAACTTGGGGAGAAAATTAATATGTACATTGAAATTCAAAATGCAGGCAAGAAATTTATTCAGAATGGCACGGAATTTACTGCATTAGAAAATGTTACGCTTTCTATTGAAAAAGGCGAATTTATCTGTCTGCTTGGTCCTTCGGGTTGTGGAAAAAGCACACTGCTGAATGCAATTGCAGGATTTGAACCAGTCACGGAGGGCAGTATAAAAATTGACGGAAAAGAAGTAAAAGAACCATCAATCAAAAATGTTACAATTTTTCAGAATTATGGACTTTTACCATGGAGAAATGTTTTAAAAAATGTTGAACTGGGTCTTGAGTCCAAAAAAATTTCGAAAGATGAACGTAAAAAAATTGCTGAAAAATATATTGATTTAGTCGGATTGTCAAACTTCAGAAATTCTCATCCCCTACAACTTTCAGGTGGTATGCAGCAACGTGTTGCAATTGCGAGAGCGTTAGCCGTTGATCCTGATATTATTTTCATGGACGAACCATTTGGTGCATTGGACGCTATAACAAGAATTAAGCTACAGGACGATATACGAAAAATTTCCAGAGACGAGAAAAAAACAATTATTTTTGTAACTCATGATATTGAGGAAGCAGTTTATCTTGCGGACAGAATTGTTGTCATGACACCAAATCCGGGTAAAATAAAAAGTATTGTAAGCGTTCCGATACACGGCTATAGAGACCGTACCAGTGGGGATTTTCTTCATGTTAGAAATCAAATTTTCGAGATATTTAACATGAAATATGAACCTGATATTGAGTACATAATCTGATAAATTATGCAAATTTAAAAAATCACTCATTCTGCATTTTTTTCAAAGGACGAAATGAGTGTTTTTTTATTTTTCCACGGATAAAATTTTAAGATAAAAAACTTATTCTTTTGCAATAATTTTTTTATTTTCAATTATTTTAGAACCCAAAGAAAACCGCTGTGTACTGTGGCATTTGTAGACCAGTCGCCACGCTCCATAGCGTACTTGTCAGGAACTCCAAGTTTCAGCATAATTGATATGTTATAATAAAACTTGACACAATCCAAACAATCAAAGTACAATAAAAATAAAGGAGAGTGTCAAAATGGAGTGGGCTGTAGAATCTATGCACTGGCTACTTGACGTTCATTTTGAAGAGGATTGGTGCCGTGTGGAAGATAAAGTAGTTCAACAGCACCTGAATATGTTTTGCAAAGCTGCTATTAATCTTAACGTGAGTTCGACAGAAAAAATCAGTCAAGCAGGCCTAAAAAGCCCTCTTGC
>CAMWQI010000142.1 GCA_947176345.1 uncultured Ruminococcus sp. | reverse complement strand
GTATTTAACAATCCAATACTTGACAAAATCCGACAAATAAGTTATAATTATATAAATATTATAATAAGGAGTTTTTTTCTATGAATGGTAATTGTCATTTTGTATTTGGTGCGTCATTAGGGACTGCCTTTGCACTGAATGTAGATAAACTTGAAACTGTCCTCCCTAACCTTACAAATTCCCCTGAAACTGCTACATTATTTGTCCTTGGCGGACTTATAGGCGGAATATTTCCGGATATTGATAATCCCGTAAGCTATATAGGAAAACTTACCGTGCCGGTGAGTTCAGTAATAGGAAAATTCGGTGAAATGACCGGAAAAACAGGTCCTATGCATCGCGGAATACTTCATGAACCACTTGTATATATTACAGGACTTATATTGTCATATATATTCTGCCCCTCACTCGTGGGACTTTTTTTAGGGTGCATATCACATTTGTATCTTGATATGTTCACGCCTGCCGGAATACCTGTACTTTTCGGATTAAGTCATTTAAGACTCGCCAAAATAAAAAGCGGAAGTCAGGCAAGTGTGGTTTTCACATGGCTTAATGTCATTACGGTAATATTATTAGGAATTACGTTATAGATTTTTTCATTATATAATTTGTAAGATAAATGCCGTTCCGTAATACCTGTTGTTCTTTTACTACATAATAACCCCTGTTCAGAAAAAAAGGCTTTGCGGTAATGGAAGCATGAGTTATTATTTGTCCGGCTGTCACGTTTTTTTCAAGGTCATCACATATGTATGTTGCTATTTTCTGCCGTTGAAAATCCTTATGCACAAAAAGTCTGTCAAGATAACCGGTGCTGTCAATATCACCGAAACCTTTTATTATGCCGTCAACAGCAACGACTGTATAGTGTTCAATAAAAGAATTATTTCAGTCCTCCGGAGTTTTATTATTATCAGTCCATACGGTGAGCTGTTCAGGCGTGTAGTCATGGGCGTTCACTGTATGGCCAGTCTCATAGAAAAGCTTTATCAGCTCCGTACAATCAGACGGCTTATATTTTCTTATAATCATTATGAATTTCCATGAAATTAGGTGGTATAAAATCCGCAAGCCATATGCCGTTTTCAGAAATATAAAAATTATATCCTTGTCTGTCCATCTCACCGGAAAATATTCTATATATAACGGGTTTTCCGTGCCTGCTCCCGACTTTTTCAGCGGTTTCCACGTCTGCCGAAAGATGTACATATAGTCTGCTTTTAGGCACAAGACCGTTTTCATTTATGGACTCAACATATTTTTCAGCTGTTCCGTGCCATAAATACTCCGGTGGCGGACATTTTTTCAGGTCAACATCAACTTTTATCGAATGTCCCTGATTTGCCCTTATTTTAGTTTTATCGGCATTGAAACTGTAACGTCCTTTTTCGTCGGTACGGACTATCTCTTCAAGAATTTTCATATCAAGAAAATATTTTCCGGTTTTATTCACACCTGCTATTAGCGACTTAACGTTTGCCCAGCCTTTTCCATCAAGTTCTATCCCGATTACTTCTGGTTTATGTCTCAGTATCAGGGAAAGAAATTTACTTGTTTTCTGTAACTTGTCTTTCATATGTGTCATCTCCTTAAAACATATCAAATGCACATTCGTCCTCAGTGCCGGTGAGTTCCGCCCAGCGTGCAGAAAGAAGTTTTGCATAGTCAATATGCATAAGACCATAACAACCCAGAGAATATCCATCATTCACTTCAATGAGTAAAGTTCTTCCGTCGTTGGTCAATCCGAAATCAACAGCATATCCTGCCGGTGCTGACTTAAATTCACTGACGGCATTTTCAATAACTCTGTAATCGTAATGCACACGCCAGTCGCCCTTATAATGCCGGACACTCAGGATTCTGCCGTATCGCACAAAGCATCTCCATTCTGATACAAAATTCACAACTTCCGAACAGTAAATATCCTGATTTACGCCCTGTATTCCACAGCCTATCAAGTCTTTTGCTGACCTTACAACTACCCCTGTAAACTGCTTATCTTCGACAGGCTTGATAAAAACATTCCAATTGTCAGGATTATTGTTTATATCGTTCATTTTTGCAGACCATATTTTTCTGCCAAGATATTTTTTAAGTTCATCGGGATAGTCCATTTCTGGAGCATTAATCCCAAAATCAGCAAGCCTTTTTCTTACCGTTCCAACATATCCCACAATAATATCTTCTTTACTGCTTGTTGTTAACATTTCGTTGTCATTAAACATTATTGTCTCAAATCCCATTTCATAAAATCCTTGATAAGCATTCATGAAGTTATAGTTATGTGGTATATTGTTTCTGGAAGACTGTATATATGCTTTCAAAATTAAATCTTCCTTTCATTTATCAACTGTTTCCGAATATTCTAATACACTGACAGTAATCATTATTTTTAAGTATATAATCATTGATATTGAACCAGCTTCCACACCTGTCAAGAATAATAGCATCAGCAGTAATAACATTTTCTTTGTTTTCAAGAATAGGGTCAACGGCATTTTCTGTATAGGCTTCTGTTTCAAATGGTCTTCCGGTCATTGAATCAAGAATTTTCTTTTTAAGTCTTCCGGAATTTGAAACGGGTTTATCAAGATAAAAAACGGCTTTTTCTATAGAAAGTTCAGTAAGTGCATCAGCGAGTGCCTGTAAAGCCATATCGGTTTTATCTATAAGGCGGTAAGACCCACGCAGACCGGCAAGGTCACGAATTGTTCCATCCATGCACCTGAAAAGTACAGAACCGGAAAAAGCCGTTTCAAGAGTGATTATAATATTAAAACCGTCAATATATACTGTCTGTCCGGAGAGTTTATTTGCGGAAAGTTCTCTTTCTTTGCGTGATATTATGCTTTTTTCTGGTGAAATTATCCGTGCAAGTGCTGTCCGCTGTCTCTCAGATAACTGATAGCGGTTGCCGACAAAAGTTATAGCATTCTTTATAGGATAATCACGGTTAAGCAGAAAATATACATCTTCTCCAGCCATGCGGAGTGTCATAAGCCTTTCCATACTGAAATCTTCCGAATCAGTCGATACAAAACCTCTTTTTACTTCATTCATTTCGCTGACCTCCAGTCAACATTTTTAAATATGTTCATGCAGTCTTCAATTGTATCAAATAAATAAAGAACCTCTGCATTATTAATTTTTTTGCGCAAACATAATATCAACTCATATTCCGTAATGAATTACAAATTTATTTTCATTTATGGCATTCCATAATAGATTTGCAAGGTCACTCAATTCAGGTATACCCGATATTTTTTCAAGAAATTTTCCGGCTGACTCCGGTGAAATAAGTGTAACTCCATAATATGCAATATTCCATTCCGGACGGTCAAGAGTATGCCAGTAAAATTTTATTTCATTTAAATCTTTAAGAATTTTAAGAATATAATAATCATCTACTGAAATACAGTTGTATTTTTCAGGCGTATAGTGGTGGTAATTTCTGTGTTTTTTCGGAGTTTCCGGCATTATACCAAATTCATGTCTGGGCATTTTATCACCTTTTAAATATAAAATAAGGAGTATTTTTTTTATGAATATCTGTACTGTAAGTTTTTTCGGTCACAGAAAAATTGAAAATATTTCGGAAATTGAAGAAAAATTATTTTCTGTTGTAACCGATATAATAAAAAATCATGATTATGTAAAATTTCTTGTAGGTCGTGAGGGAGAATTTGATTTGCTTGCGTCTTCCGTGATAAGCAAAGCCACAGCCGGAAATCATAACACATATACTGTGCTTGTACTCCCCTACATGAAAGCTGGCTACCGTGACCATAAAAAGAATTATTTGTACTGTTACAATGAAATTGAAATCTGTGAAAAATCCGCTATGGCATACCCTAAATCTGCTATACAGATACGAAATAAAACTATGATTGACCGTTCAGATATTGTTGTATGCTGTATTCAGCACAAAAGCGGTGGTGCATATCAGACTTTCCGGTACGCCGAAAATCTGAACCGTCATATAATAAATATCGGCTGATAATCTGTTTTTCCTATTATATCATATAATTTCCATACAGTCAAGGAAAAACACAGAAATCAATTTTTCAAATCATATAATTTTATTAATTATAACAATCAGTAAAAAAGCCGTGCAGAATATATCCGCACAGCTTTTTCATAGCATATTAAATTCAGAGAGTATACTTTTATATCAATCAGAAACCACTGCAATTTCCGGAAAGAGTAGCACCAGTGATATTATTAGAACCATTCTTTGAAGTGGAATTTATAATCTTAGCCTTACCGAAAGTCACCTTATATCCGAGTGCAGAGGGCTTGCCACTTGCTGGCCAGTTGTAGTTATTTTTCTTGTTGCCGTCTGCATAGCAATTTTCCATAGTTACAACACCGCTCTGATTGTTTCTGTCAAAACCAGATGCAAGGTTGCCCTTAGCTGTACAGCCCTTGAGTACGTGGTCAAGTGGGTCAAGATGAGCCTTTACACCGTCTGTCTTGTTGTCAACACCGCCCATTTTAAAGCCGTTGCCGTCGCCGTAAATTCCATCACAGTAACCATTATAGTTAGCCTGACAGTTAACAAGTGTTACAGCACCATGTGCAGCGTAGCAGTCCCAGCCGTCATCACTGTTATATTCAGCTATGCAGTTTTCGTAATAGTTGCCTGTACCTGAATGGAGTTTATTTGCAAAACCGTCGGCATTTTCGCCCTTAGCATCTGCATTATGGTGTGAGTAGCAGTTAAGGAACTTGTTATCTGAACCGCCGTTGCATACCTGAAAACCTGCATCTTCATTGTAGGCTGTTGTTACGTGGTCAAATGTGTTGTTTGAACCCTCAATATAGATACCATTATCAGAAGCGTTTATGATTGTAACATTTTCTACTCTTGAGCCGTTGCCATAGAATGAAAGACCTCTACCATTACTGCCTGATGTTGAAGAGAAATCAATTGTAGCATTATTTTTACCTGAAATATTTACTCCAGCCGGAACTTTTACTGCACCGGACTTAACAGTACCATTGATTACAATTGTTGTGCCGGACTTTGCTTTCTTGATAGCATCAGCAAGTGAAGTACCACCGTTCTTTACCTCAATTGTTGAACCTGAAGAACTTGATGATGAACTTGAAGAGCTACTTGATGAAGATGAACTTGATGAACCTGTGCTTGATGAAGGTGCAGAGCCGTTTGAAGTTGCCTCAAACTTGAACTGCTGGCAAGCAAGACCATTATAAGTCCACTGATTTATATTGCCATTATTTTCTGCTGACCAGCCATAAACGTCAACTGCCTTGCTTTCACCACTGTTTTCAGTGAGGAGACAGAAAACATTATCAGAATTTTTTACTACCTTGAACTGCTGAGCAGTAGCACCGTTTGCTTCCCATATCTGAATGTTTGCACCGTCTTCGTTAGCACCGTTTGCAATATCAAGCATAAGGTTACTGCCGACACCGGATTGAATTGTAATAACGTTGTTACCAAGATTTTTAACGTACCATTTCTGATTGCTTCCGCCGTTGCCCTGATACTGAATAACGTTTGAACCATTAACGCCCTTACCGCCTGCAACGTCGATGTATTTCTGGCTGTTGATATTCTTGATATAGTACCAGCCGTCTGAGATGTAGTTTGATGCTGCACTGGCTGTCATTGCACCGATATTTGAAACTGCTGTTGCCATCATGCAAAGTGATACAGCAAAAGTTGCGATTTTCTTAGTCATTCTGCTCATTGTAATTACCTCTTTCATAATAAATGTATATTGATAAAATTCTTTCAGAAATCCTCACCATGTACTTTTTGTACATTTTTCTGAACATTGTTTTTCGTTTTTCATTGATTATATTATATCACAGGATTTTCCAAAAATGAATGATATTTAGTACTGATTTACTGATATTTTGTGCTTTAATAAAATCAATGTCAACACACAATATCAGTCAATGGAGACAATGAGCATATTTTGTGGTATAATAAAGAGCATATCGCAAGATATGCTCTTTATTTCGTTTGATTTATTTAATTTTTTCTGTGCCTAACGCTTAAATCCATATTTACAAATTGTTCGTTTGAATAATCTAACGGAATTTCAAGATTTGTCAATATTATGTCAAGTATATTATC